>NZ_JBFATS010000003.1:0-452361 GCF_040678435.1 Streptomyces sp. NPDC052682
GCGGCACGGGAGGCGGCACGGTCACCCGGCGGGCGCGCCCGGTGGGCGTCGGCCGTACGCCGGTCGGGCGCCTGGGCCGTGCGGCTGCGCGTGGCCTGGCTGCCCGGGCTGTCCCACGGGTCGCTCATCTCCACTCCCACCAACGGTCGGGCCCATCAGACCGGGCCGTCGGGGATACGGCCGGGCGTGCACGGCGGTGTCCAGCGGGCGAGGCCCGGCCTCACTCGGTTGCGTAGTTGCGCAATCTAACAAACCCGCGGCCTGCGCAGCACGGATCCGGCGGCGATTTCACGGGTGAGAGATCTCATGGAACCGACCGCGCCCGACCGGCATCACGCCTGCTGGTGACGGGGGCCCAGGCCCGGGGCGCGTCAGTCGCCGGCCGGGGTGCGCAGGGCCAGGACGGCGACGTCGTCGTCGTTGCCGGGCGGGCGGACACGGCGCAGGAGCTGGTCCGTGAAGGCCGCGAGGGGACGGTGGACCAGGGCCGCGGCGTGGCGGCGCAGGCGGTCCAGGCCCGTGTCGAGGCTCTGGCCGGGCTGCTCGATGAGGCCGTCGGTGTACAGCACGAGGGTGGAGCCGGGCGGGAGGATGGCGGTGGCGTCGGGGCGGGGCGTGCCGACGCCGGTGCCCAGCAGGATGCCGTGGCCGTCGGTGAGGTAGTCGGCCACGCCGTCGTGGCTGATCAGCAACGGCGGGGGGTGGCCCGCGTTGGTCCAGGACAGCCGTGAGTGACCGTCGCCGGCCGGCTCGATCCGGGCGAAGATCATGGTGGCCATGGTGACGTCGGTGATGTGCTGGATCGCCTGGTCGAGCCGTTCGACGATCCGGCTGGGCGGTTCCTCCTGGGCCCAGGCGTAGGCGCGCAGCATGTTGCGTACCTGCGCCATGCCGGCCGCGGCCTCCAGGTCGTGGCCGACGACGTCCCCGATGGCCAGGGCGGTGGAGCCGTCGGACAGCGGGAAGGCGTCGTACCAGTCGCCGCCGACCTGGGAGGCGTGGGGCGCGGGCAGGTAGCGGACGGTCATCCGCAGGCCCGGCACGCCGGGCATCTGGGGCAGCAGATGGTTCTGCATGGTCTCGGCGACCTTGCGCTGCCGCTGGTAGAGGCGGGCGTTGTCCAGGGCCAGGCCGGCGCGGCGCGCGATGTCCTCGATCAGGGGCAGGTCGGCGGGGGTGAAGGCCACCGGGTTCTCGGCGCGGCCCAGGGTCAGGGCGCCCAGGACCTCGCGGGTGCTGCGGATGGGGGCGATGGCGGCGGAGTGCATGCCGGTGGCGTCGAACAGGCGGCGCTGTTCCACGGCGATGCCGGAGTCGGGTGTCCCCTGGTAGGTCTGCGGCCCGGCCAGCGTGGAGGCGACCCCGCGCAGGGCCTTGGACAGCGGCATCGTGGAGTGCTCGGGGACCGGCGGCATCGGGCCCTGGAGGTCGTCGTGGTGGGTCAGGGTGTCGCCCTCGGCGTGCACCACGACACTGCGCCACACCTCGTCGCGCTCGGAGAGCAGGTCGACGACCACCCAGTCCGCCAGCCGGGGCACGACCAGGGCCACCAGGCGGTTCAGTGCCTCGTCGACGTCCAGGGTGGAGGTCAGCTGCGCGGTGGTCTCGGCCAGCAGGGCGAGCCGTTCCAGCTCCGGCAGCGGCTTGGCGGCCGGTTCCGGGCCGGAGCCGGTTCTTCGCGCGTGGTCGGCGGGATGGAAGACCACGAGTGTGCCGGTGTGGCCGCCGCCGAGGTCGTACGGGGTGATCAGCCAGGAGATGCGCAGCACGGAGCCGTCCGCGCGGCCGAAGTAGTCCTCCGCGACCTGGGCGGGCTGCCCGGCGTGGAACGCCTGCCGCATGGCGCAGCGCGTCCTCGGCAGCGGCTGGCCGGTGGGTCCGCGGTGCAGCAGGTCGTGGGCGTCGTGGCCGAGGAGGTCCTCGGCGGACCGGGCCAGCAGCTGTGCGGCCCGGGCGTTGACGGCGACGATGCGGCCCTGCTCGTCCACGATGTACGCCCCCGCGCCGATCGCGTCCAGCGCCGCGGCCAGCTCGGCGGAGGTCGTGGGCCCGGGTCGCGTCGGGACGGTCTCCGTATGCTCAGGCCCCGCCATCTTGCGACCTCCTTGGGGTCCTGCCCCGCTCGCTGCCGACCTGTCCCCCCGTGTGCCCCGCGGGCTGTTGTTCCCGCATACCCCCGTGTCGGGGAAGTCCACGTCGTCACGGTGCGGTGCTCTGCACGCCGACCAGGTCGGTGACCGCCCGCAGGCCGCCTTCGGCGAGGGCCGCCCGCTGCCGGTCGGCGCCGGTGCCGTTCTGCAGGAGCCGGTGGACCAGGGCCGTCACCTGCCGGGTGTCGCCGGAGGCGTCCAGGGCGGGAGCGACGTACCGCAGGAGCTCGTACAGCACGTCGCCGGCGCGCTGCGAGGTGCCGCCGGGGTCGACGAGGGTGTCGCCGAGGCCGTGGCGGGCGGCGTGCCACATGGCGGCCTGGAGCAGTTCGGGGGCGCACTCGATCGCGGGCGCCCCGGCGGTCGTCTCTGCGAGGGCGGTGTCCACCAGGGCCCGGATGATCCCGGCGAGCATGACGGCCTCGTCCGCGCCGAGCTGGACGTCCGGGCACCGCACCTCGACGGTGGGGTAGCGCGGCGACAGGCGGGCCTGCCAGTACAGCTGGCCGGTGTCGGCGATCATCCCGGCGTCCAGCAGGCGCCGCACCCGCCGGTCGTAGTCGGCGACGTCCTGGAAGGACGGGGGCATGCCGCTGACCGGCCAGCGGCTGAAGATGACCGTGCGCCAGCTCGCGAAGCCGGTGTCGTGGCCGTCCCACAGCGGGGAGTTCGCCGCCATCGCGGTCAGTGTGGGCAGCCAGGCCCGGATGCGGTTCAGGACCTGTACGCCCGCCTCGCGGCTGGGTACGGCGACATGTACGTGCATGCCGTTGACCAGCTGTTCCGCGACCAGCTGCGGGGCCTGCGCCACCATGGCCCGGTACCGGGCCTGGTCGGTGACGGCCACCGGACGGCCGTGCCGCAGCGGCGGTGTCCCGCAGGCCGCGATCCGGCACCCGAACTCCTCCGCGGCCACGCCGACGGCGTGCCGCAGCCGCAGCAGATGTCCCCCGACCTCCTCCAGCGTGGCGCACACCGGGGTGGCCACCTCGACCTGTGCCTGGAGCAGCTCGTACTGCACCTCCTGGTCGGCCACCAGACGTCCCAGGCCCGCCGCCGCCCGCACCTTGGGCGCGTGCGGCACGGGCAGGCCCGTGACCTGGTCGAGCAGCAGGTACTCCTCTTCCACGCCGATCGTCGTCATCGACCGCCCTTTGTTCCGCCCGACGGACGTCACCTCGGAAAGGGGGCACGCTCGCGGTCCCCCGAGTGCCGCAGCCACTTATGGACAAACCATGACACAGCCGAGCGGTATCGGGGAGCCGAGTGGCGGCATCCGGCCGGGGGGTACCCGGGCGTTGTCCGAAAGGGAGACGCCCATGACGTTCACAGCGCGCAGACAGCCGACGGCCCGGCACCCCGCCGTCGAGGCCGGCTTCCGGCTGCTGGCCCGGCTCCGCAGGGCGCCGGCGCTGCATCCCCGGGGGCTGACGTGCAGGGCCGAGCTGGAGGTCGTGGCCGACGGGGGCGGCCCGTGGGGGGTCGCCTGGCTGGACACACCAGGACGGTACGACGCCGTGGTCCGTCTGTCCCGCGCGGCCGGGCTGCCCCGGCGGCTGCCCGACGGGCTGGGCCTGGCGGTGCGGGTGGCGCACGCCGACGGCCCGGACGGCGCCCTCGACCTGCTCCTGACCAGCAGCGGCCGGGGCCGGGTCACCCGGCATCTGCCGCTTCCCCGTGTCCATGCGACGGGTGGCCCGTACTCGAGCCTGCTTCCCTACCGGGTGGCCGGCCACAAAGGGGTCCTGGCCGCCTTTCCGCGCCGGGCTGGGCAGGGTCGCCGGGCTGGGCAGGGTGCGGTGCTCGGCGACCCGGAGAGCCTGGCGGGCGCCCTCGGGGCCGGGCCGCTGGTGTTCGACCTGTGCGCCGAGAGGGCCGACCGGTCCTGGCGCCGGTTCGCCGTGCTCTCGGTGTGGGCCGTGCTGCCCGTGGGGCGGGAGGAGAGCCTCGACTTCGACATCTACGGCCACCGGCTGCCCGGCTTCGGTCCGGGCAGCGCGCTGGCCGCGCTGCGCCGCGCCGCCTACCGCGGCTCACGGGCGGGCCGCAAGGAGGAGCGACCGGGCGCCCTGACGGGGAGGTCCCGGGGCAGCGCCTGACGGCAGGCCACGCGGCAGCGCCTCACCGGGAGGTCAGCGGCGCCCGACGGCAGGCCACGCGGCAGCGTCTCGCCGGAAGGTCACGGCAGCGCCTCGCGGACAGGTCGGCCGACTGCCCCTGCCCCCGCAGGTGCCCCGGCGGCGCGCATCACGAGCAGGCCCGGCAGCACCTCGCCCGCAGGCCGGCCGACTGCACCTGCCCAGCGGCGCATCACGAGCAGGCCCGGCAGCACCTCGCCACCAGGGTCCGGCTGTCTCTCACCCCAGGGCAGGAACCCCGACCCTCACTCGCCGGTCGTTTTTCCTACCAGCGCGCCGTACGCCAACTGCAGCGTGTCCGCCCCGGCCAGGGCGGTCAGCGCGCCCATGGCGGTGCGGGTCGCGCGGGGCCACAGCAGCTGGCCCGCGGTCAGTGTGGAGGCCACCCAGACGCTCATGCAGAACGGGCAGGTCGCCAGTTCGCCGACGGTGTGCCTGGCGCTGTCGGGCTGGGCCTCCTCGTGCAGTTCGGCCGGGCCCTGCGGGCCGACGTACCGCGTGAAGGGGGCCCGCAGCGGGCTGGTCACGGAGGCCTTGCTGAGCAGGCGGCTGAGCCGGAACGTGGCGACCGCCGTCAGCGCCACGTCCCACGGCTCGGGCCGCTCCGGCAGCGGGCGGCCGCGCAGCCGTACGGCCGTGGCCCACGCCGTGGTGTACGTGGCGAAGCCCGCCAGGGCCGCGAGGTAGCCGCCGAGCGGCCGGTCGTGCCCGGCCGAGTAGCCGCGTCCGGTGCGCTGGAGGAACCCGTGCAGACGCCCTGCGCGGCGGCTGTCAGGTGCTGGTGCTGTGCCCATGCGGCGCACCCGCTCCCGTGCCGGTGGTCTGCCGGTCGGCGTCCTGGCCGTCCGCCGGGTGCCCGTCGTGGTCGTACCGGCGCAGGCGGATCTCGACATGGCCGTCGGTGATCCGGGTGTCGAAGGCGGGCTGGGGCGCGGTGGCGGGGCCGCGTACGTTCCAGCCGTCCGAGAGGCGGAAGACGCTGCCGTGCCAGGGGCACTGGACGCAGCCGTCGGCGACGGTGCCCTCGGAGAGCGGTCCGGCCAGGTGGCTGCACCGTTCGGCCAGCGCGTGGATCTGCCCGCCGGTCTCCCGGACGACGAGGACCGGTACGTCGTCCACGGTGCGGCGCACCGGACGGCCGGCCGGGAACTCGGCCACGCCGCCGACCCGGTGCCAGCCCTCCGTGATCACGTGCGGGACCTCTTCGGCGTGGTTGGCGCCGGAAGCCTGCCGGTAGGCGAGGTGGCCGCCCAGCATGCCGCCGAGGCCGACCGCCGTCAGGCCTGCGAAGCCGTAGGCCCGGCCCGCCCGCTCCCGTCCCTTGAGGCGGCAGGCGAGCGAGGCTGCGTACAGGCCGACGGCGGTCACGTTGCTCAGGGCGTGCACGAGTCCGACCCGCTGCTGCTGGCGGTGCAGCTCCGCCCAGTCGGTCCAGCCCGCCAGCGCCGAGGGACCGGCGGCGGCCAGCCCGACGCCGACCAGCAGGCCAGCCTCCCGGGAACGCCCGGGCCGCAGGTCCAGCACGGCGGCCGACAGCCAGCTCCCGATGGGCACCTGCACCATCAACGGGTGCACCGGGTGCCCCAGCCACCTGCCGTGCAGCAGGTCCCGGCCGCGCCCCAGCGGCAGGGCGCGTACGCCCTTGCGCACCGCGTCGATCACCGGGTCGAGGCGGGATTCCCGCTCCAGGCGGTCCAGCAGCTCCAGAACCCGGTTCTGCCGCGCCCGGCGGCGAGGGGTTGTGCGTTTCATGGGCAGCCGGGTCCCCACCTGGCCGGACGGCAAACGGCACGGCCCGCCGGACCGGGGGGCAATCACCCGACCGGACGAACCCGCAACAAGCCACCCGCCGGACGGACCGGAATCAGCCGCCCGCCGGACGAACCGCAACGAGCCACCCGGCCGGACGGACCGGAACCACCCGCCCGGCCGGGCGACCCGCAACAAGCCACCCGCCGGACGAACCGGAACCAGCCGTCCGGCCGGGCTTCAGGCGTCAGCCACCCAGCCGGACGGACCGCAACAAGCCACCCGGCTGGACGGACCGCAACAAACCGCCTGCCGGACGAACCGGAACCAGCCGTCCCGCCGATCTTCCGGTGTCAGCCGCCCGGCCGGATGACCGCGCGGACGCAGCCGTCCGTCTTCTCCTTGAACATCTCGTACGCCCGCGGCGCCTCCTCCAGCGGCACGGTGTGGGTGGCCAGGTGGGCGGTGCTCAGATCTCCGGCCGCCAGGCGGTCCAGCAGCATCGGGATGTAGCGCTGGCCGTGCTGCTGGGCGCCCCGTACGGTCAGGCCCTTGTTGATGACCGCGCCGAGGGGGAACTTGTCGACGGCCCCGGCGAAGACCCCGAGGATGAACACCGTGCCGCCCTTGCGGCAGGCGTGGATGGCCTGGCGTACGGCGGTGGGGCGGTCCGTCTGGAGCCGCAGCTGCTGTTTGACCTGGTCGTACAGGTGGACGGGGCTGTCGCTGTGCGCCTCCATGCCGACGGCCTCGATGCACACGTCGGGACCCCGGCCGCCGGTGCGTTCGCGCAGTTCCGCGCCGACGTCGGTGGCCGTGTAGTCGATGACCTCGCTGCCGATGTACCGCTCGGTCATCTCGAGCCGTTCCGGGATGCGGTCGATGGAGATGACGCGCTCGGCGCCCAGCAGGATCGCGGCCCGGGCCGCCATCTGCCCGACCGCACCGCAGCCCCACACGGTGACCACGTCCCCGGGCTTGACCCCGGCCAGGTCGGCGCCCATCCAGCCGGTCGGCACCGAGTCGGACACGAACAGGGCGCTGGTGTCGTCGACGCCCTCGGGGACGCGGAAGGCGCCGTGGTCGGCGAAGGGCACGCGCACGTACTCGGCGTGGCTGCCGCGCAGTCCGCCCATCGCGTGCGAGTAGCCGAAGATCCCGCCGGTGTCGGCGCCGAACAGGGCCTGCCCGATGCCGGGGTTGGTGTTGGTGTTGTCGCACAGGGACCACAGGTCGTGGGTGCAGTACCAGCAGCGGCCGCAGCCGACGAACGAGCAGACCACCACCCGGTCGCCCACCCGGTGCCGGCGCACCGCCGGGCCCGTCTCGACGACCTCGCCGAGGAACTCGTGGCCGATGACGTCCCCGGACCGCATGAAGGGGATGTAGCCGCCGATCAGATGCAGGTCGGAGCCGCAGGTGGTGCCGGCGACGAGGCGGACGATGATGTCCTGGTCGTTGCGCAGGACAGGGTCGGGCACCTCCTCGACGGCGAGGTCGTTGACGCCTTCCCAGCACAGGGCCTTCACAGCACTCCCTCCTCGCCGGCGCGGCGGCTGAGCAGCCCGATGAGCCTGCCGCCCGGGGTGTCGTGGGTGGTGGGCGGTGTGTCGGGTTCGAGTACCTCTCCGGCCTCCAGCAGTGCCTTGGCGTCGCGCAGGGCACGGCGCAGGTCCTGCCGGGGGTCGGCACCGGCGAGCCGCGCCGGCAGGGAGTGGGCGGCCTGCGGCGGCGGTGGTGTCAGCCGGACGGCGAGTTCGGTGCCCCGGTCGCCGGGCGCGGGGCGGATCCGCGTCTCGATGCGGTCGCCGTACTCCGCCAGGGGCGCCGGCAGCTTGCCGGGCTCGATCTCCCCGGGCTGCACGTTGACCGTCACGGTCAGCCACCTCTCGGCGGCGGCCGGGGCGGCCGGGCGGGCCAGAGCGCGCCGCCCGGCGAGCAGCGCACCGGCGGCGACGCCCGCGGCGGCCACCCACAGCGTCTTTCCGTAGGCCATCAGGCAGTCACATCCTCCGGGAGGCGGTGGCCGGACGGCGGGTCAGCAGCGTGCCGAGGGCGATCATGGCGATGCCGAGCACGAAGTGCAGCCAGTCGTCGGCCGTGTCGAGGGGGACGAAGTTGGCGTCGCTGTCGTGGCCGACGATCAGGCCGTACAGCCACAGCACGAGGTAGATCGCGCCGCCGGCCAGCAGGAACGTACGGGCGCCGGAGGCGGTGCGGGACATGCTCAGGCCCGCGATGCCGAAGAGCAGGTGGACGAGGTTGTGCAGGATGGAGACCTGGAAGATCCCCAGCAGCTGGGCCCCGGAGTCGTGGGTGGCGAACTCCATGGTGTCGTAGTCCGTGGTGATCCCCGGGATGAACCCCAGGATCCCCACCAGCAGAAACACCGCTCCGACCAGCAACGCGGCCTGCTGGACCGGGGTGCGGGCGCCTCTTGTCGCGTGCGTACGTGTGGTCATGGCGGTGGCCTTCCCGCTCGGGGCACTCGTGGTGAGCGCCCGGTGCGCGGCGAGTACCCCACTTGCGTGGCCTTTGTCCGGTGGCGGGTGTCCGTTCTGAATGGGAATGCAAGGAACCGGACGAAACGTACACAGGTGAACACATCAGGTTTGCCGGACGGGCATGGCGCCCAGACTGCTGGTCGAGGCGGCGTCACCGCCCAGCCGGGGACGGACGGGCCGGTACGCACCACCTCTGTGGCGCTACCGGCCCGCCGCACGGCCTCAGGGAGCCTCCCCCGCCTCCTCGGACGCGGGAGTGCCGGCCTCAGGTGCGTCGCCGCCGTGCGCTGTCTCCTGGTTCTCCGGCCTGCCGCTGTCCTCCTCCGGGGGGACGTCGCGCTCACCGGTGGTCTGTTCCAGCGGGTGGCTCATGTCCTGGTCGTTCTGGTCAGACATGTCGGGCTCCTCAACACGAGGGAACCGTCGCCGAGTACCCGCCGCCCAGGCTGCCTACCGGTGCCCGGGCCGGGTACTCCGCCGGCATGGCCCCACATCAGCCCACGACGCGCCACCCCTCGGTGCACCACCCCCCGGCGCACCCGCCTGCGGCCCGGTCACCGCACCGGCCCGTCCCCGGGCGGCGGAGGCCCGGATGACCACCGACGTCACGAAGGCGGCGCGGCTGGTCGCGGAGGCCGCGGAGCACGCACCCCTCGAGGAGGTGCCGCGGCGGGTGTGCGAGGCGGTGTGCGAGGGGCTGGGCATGGACGGCGCCACCCTGGCGCTGCTCACCGACACCCCGTCCCGGCAGCTGCTGGCCGCGTCGAACGACGCCGCGCTGCTGCTGGAGGAGATCCAGTTCACGGTGC
Organism: Streptomyces sp. NPDC052682; assembly: GCF_040678435.1. Lineage (NCBI taxonomy): Bacteria > Bacillati > Actinomycetota > Actinomycetes > Kitasatosporales > Streptomycetaceae > Streptomyces > Streptomyces sp. NPDC052682. The sequence goes on from NZ_JBFATS010000003.1 coordinate 9,351, forward strand.
TGGAGGGGCCCTGCATCACCGCCGCGCACACCGGGGAACCGGTGGCGGTGGACGACCTGCGCGGAGCGCTGACGCCCTGGCCCCTGTTCGGGGCGACCCTGCGCGAGCGACTGCCGCAGGCCGGGTCGGTGTACGCGCTTCCCGTCTACTTCGGCGACTACGTCCTCGGCACGATCGACCTGCTGGCGTGGCGCTCCCACGCGCTGAGCGAGGAGGCTCTGGAACAGGCGTCCCAGGTGGCCGACGCGGTGGCGGCGGCCCTGCTGCCGGCCCGGGCGATGCTGCTGACCGGGGCGGAGCCACCGGCGTGGGAGCCGGAGGAGGTCGTGCGGGCCCACTGGTTCGACACCGCCCGTGCCGTCGGGGCCCTGGTGGCCCGCCGGGGACTGGTCCCACAGGACGCGCTGGCCGTGATGCGCGCCGAGGCGTTCCGCACCGGCCGGTCGCTGGCGGACATCACCGCGGACGTCCTGCGCGACCCGCCGGCCCTGCCGTAGGACTCGCCGCGCCCGGGTCGGGCGCGGCGCTCAGGAGACGACCGGGACCGCCCCGGGCTCGCCGGTCAGCCGCGCCCGCCGGCCGAGGGCGCAGTGCACCACCCGCTCGCCGAGCCCGATCCGGTCGGCCTCGGCGAGGAACGCCGACAGCGGCGACCGCATGACGGTGTAGTCGCCGTAGTGCACCGGCAGCACCAGCCGGGGCTGGAGACGCCGGGCCAGTTCCGCGCCCTGCTTGCCGTCCATGGTGACCACGAACCCTCCGGGGAGCCGGGTGCCACCCAGGTGCAGGACGGCCAGATCGGCCGCCGGGAAGCGCCGGGTGATCTCGTCGAGGCCGTCGTACACCAGCGTGTCGCCCGACAGGTACAGCCGCAGCCGTACCGGCCCCGCAACGGGGCCGAACTCCAGCATGCCGCCCATCACCGGCGGCAGCAGTCCGCGCAGCACCGGGTGTCCGGCGTGCCGGCCGGGCAGGGCCGTGACCGTGACCTGCGCCCCGCCGCGCCGGAGCGTGAGCCCGTGCCAGGTGCGCAGTCCGGCGGTGCGGGGGAAGCGGTGCACCACTCTGAGCCGGCGGGCCGCGTGCGGAGTGGTCAGGACCGGCACCGCCCGGTCCAGGTGCCGGCGGGTCCTGCGGTCCCAGTGGTCCCCGTGCAGATGCGACAGCACCACCGCGTCGAGGCGGGGCAACTCGATCACGTCCAGCGCGGGTTCGGTCAGGCGCCGGCTCAGCAGCCCGTACCCGAGGTAGGCGTACTGCCCGCGGTGCAGGAAGTTGGGGTCGGTGAGCAGGGTGAGCGGCCCGTAGGACAGCAGGACGGTCGCGTTGCCGATGAAACGGACGTCCAGCGCGTCGTCGGCGAGGTGGTCGGTGGTCCGCGACATGGCGCCTCCTCGGATCCTTGAGTACCCGGATCCGGGGCAGCCATCGGCGGGGCCCGGGAGTCGTATCCAGCTCCCGGGCCCCTGGGGATGCCACCCACTTGCGCACGCCGGCGGCGTTTAAGAGGACGGATCAGTCGTCAGGCCGTCGCGCTCTTCCTTTGAGCTACCGCACCAGGTGAGAGGTGCAGGCGAGAGTCGAACTCGCATCCGGCGGCGCCCGTCCGTCCTCGGTCGGGCCGGCGAGGGCGGCGATGCTGAAGCTGGAGCGAGAGTCTGAGATTGAGCGCGGCCGTTTCGTACCGCTTCATCAGGCTGACCTTCAGTTTCAGCTTGCGCTCCGCGCGCGGGCCGGTCCTCGTCCCGGTCCGCGCCCCTCGCGCACCCCCGCGCTCGCACGCGGGGGCGATCGGGGATGCCACCCGTGCCCGGCGTCAGCCGAACAGGTAGCCGAACACGGCGTCGCCGACGCGCTGGTCGGTGACCTCGGTGCCGTTGGCCTCCTCGCGGGCGAACTTCACCGCCTGCTGGAGTTTCTCGACCCGCTCCACGAGCTCGTTCACCCGCCGGGCGGGCAGCGCGCCGGAGAACCTCACGGTCGTCCAGTACCCGATGGGCACGTCCTCGTAGTACACCTCGACCTGGGCCGGGTGCTTGTCGGTCGCCTCCGCCTTGACGTGGTTGCGCGGGACCTTCTTGGTACGGATCGTGCGGACCGGGTCCGTCTTCCACCAGTCGGTCGACGGGTCGAGGGTCCAGGACTCGGCGGCGTCGAGCACCGGCAGCTTCTTCACGAAGGTGTGCAGCTCGGTGAGCTGCTTCTCCAGGAACAGCAGGTAGCTGACCGGGACCTCGGCGAGGAGGGTCCGGCCGTCCACGGTCACGTCCGCGCGGGCCGTGCAGTTGGCCCAGTCCTTGGTGGCGGTCACGTCGAACAGACGGGTCAGCGACGCCGCCGTCTCGCGCAGCACGTCCTCGGCCTTGACCTGCACGCGGGTGGACTCGGGCGGCAGCTGCTCGCCCTCCTCGTCCTTCGGCTGGTACGTGCGCGAGATCCCGGACAGCAGGGCCGGCTTCTGCACCCTGGTGCCGGCCGCGGTGATGTCCTGGATCGACTTGCTCTTGACGCCCTTTTCGACAGCGATGATCTGGTTGAGCTTCGCCACTGCGTCCCCCCTTCGAACACCGGGACGGTAGCGTGCGAGAGCGCCGGGGCGCGCCTGGTTTTCCGCGCGGGGCCCGGGGTGCTCAGGCGCTGCGCTTGCGGGACGCCGTCTTCTTCGCCGTGGTCTTCTTCGCCGCGGTCTTCGCGGTGCTCTTGGACGCGGTCTTCTTGGTGCCCTCCCCCGACTTCGCCGTCGACTTCCGCGCCGAGGGCGAGGCCGCGGTCTTCTTGGCCGCCGTCTTCTTGGCGGTCGACTTCTTGCCCCCGGCCTGCTTCGGCGCCGCCCGGGCCGTCTCGCGCGGCGGAAGCGGCTTGACCTCGGCCGGCTCCTCGGCGGGCGCCTCGGCGGGCGCCTCGCCCCGCGACTCCCTGGCCGCCCGTACGCTCTTCTCCAGGGCCGCCATCAGGTCCAGGACCTTGCCGCCACGGGCCGGCTCGGGGGCCTCCGGGGGTGCCTCGCCGGCGGCCTTCGCGGCGATGACCTCCTCCAGGGCCTCGCGGTACTCGTCGTGGAGGTCCTCCAGGTCGACCTCGCCGAGGGTGTCCATCAGGGCGTCCGCCAGGTCCAGTTCCTTGTCGCGGACCGTGACGTCGGCGTCGGGGGCGACGCCCTCCGGGGCGCGGACCTCGTCGGGCCACAGCAGGGCGTGCATGGCGATCGCGTCACCGACCACGCGGAGCATGCCCAGGCGTTCCCGGCCGCGCAGGGCGAACTTGGCGATGGCCACCTTGTGGCTGCGCTTGAGCGCCTCCCGCAGCAGGGTGTACGGCTTGGCCGCCGGGGCGCCGCTGGCCGCCAGGTAGTACGCCGCGTCCATCTGCAGCGGGTCGATCCGGTCCGCCGGGACGAAGGCCACGATCTCGATCGTCCTGGCCGTGGGGATCGGCAGGTGGGACAGGTCCTCGTCCGTGATCGGGATGATCGAGCCGTCCGCGTCCTCGTACCCCTTGCCGATCTCCGCGCTGGTGACCTCGCGGTCCTCCAGTTCGCAGACCTTGCGGTAGCGGATGCGGCCGCCGTCCTCCGTGTGGATCTGGCGGAAGGAGATCGAGTGGCTCTCGGTGGCGTTCACCAGCTTGATCGGGATGCTGACCAGGCCGAACGAGATGGCGCCGTTCCAGATGGATCGCACGTGCAGCACCCTTCCGGTCGTCTCGCTGCCCCTTTTGTCAGGGTTGCCATAGTTTGCGTGGTTTGCGTGAGATTCTCATCGTATGGCTCCCATCACAGAGGTGGAGGGGCGGCGGGTCGCGCTCAGCAATCTGGACAAGGTGCTGTATCCCGCCACCGGCTTCACCAAGGGCGAGGTGCTGCACTACTACGCGACTGTCGCCGAGGTGCTGCTGCCCCACCTGCGCGACCGGGCGGTGTCCTTCCTGCGGTATCCGGACGGGCCGGGCGGGCAGCTGTTCTTCACCAAGAACGTGCCGCCGGGTACGCCCGAGTGGGTCACCACCGCCGAGGTGCCGAGGGTGGAGGGGCCGTCGCGGATGGTGGTGGTGCAGGACCTGCCGAGTCTGATGTGGGCGGCCAACCTCGTCACCGAGTTCCACACCCACCAGTGGCTGGTGGACACGCCCGAGCAGGCCGACCGGATCGTGTTCGACCTCGACCCCGGGGCGCCCGCGAGCATCGTGCACTGCTGCGAGGTCGCGCTGTGGCTGCGGGAGCGGCTGGCCGAGGACGGGCTGGAGGCGTACGCCAAGACGTCCGGGTCGAAGGGGCTGCACCTGCTGGCCGCCGTGCGCGGGGCCTCGTCCGAGCAGACCTCCGAGTACGCCAAGGGGCTGGCGGTGGAGGCCGAGAAGGCCATGCCGCGCCTGGTGGTGCACCGGATGACCCGCAGCCTGCGGCCCGGCAAGGTGTTCGTCGACTGGAGCCAGAACGCCGCCCGCAAGACCACGGCCACGCCCTACACCCTGCGGGCCCGGCCGGAGCCGACGGTGTCGGCGCCGGTGACCTGGGGGGAGGTCGAGGACTGCCGCTCGCCGGGCCGCCTGGCCTTCCACGCCCCGGACCTCGCACCCCGAGTCCAGGACTACGGCGACCTGCTCGCCCCTCTCCTGGACCCCGACCGGGCGGCACCCCTGCCGTGAGACGGGCGCGGCCCACCCGGAGCACTACGCGGTCGGCGAAGCCGCTGCCTGACACCGGCCGCGGCGCACCAGCCCCTCGTGCACGCGGAACCCCCGGCAAGCCGCGCACCGGGTCGGCCCCCGCGCTGGAGCCCACGCACCCCCGTGGAGCCGCTGCCTGAGACCGCCCGCCGCGCGCCCCGCGCCACAGAAGCGCGGGGAACCACCGGCGCCGGCCCCGCACCGTGCGGGCCGGTGCCGTACGACCGCCGCGGAGCGCGGAACAGGACTACGGCGACCCGCTCGCCCCTCTCCTGGACCCCGACCGGGCGGCACCCCTGCCGTGAGACGGGCGCGGCCCGCCCGGAGCACTACGGGGTCGGCGAAGCCGCTGCCTGAGACCGGCCGCGGCGCACCAGCCCCTCGGGCACGCGGAACCGCCGGCAAGCCGCGCACCGGGTCGGCCCCCGCGCTGGAGCACACACCCCGTGGAGCCGCTGCCTGAGACCGGCCGCCACACGCCCCGCGCCACAGAAGCGCGGGGAAACCACCGGCGCCGGCCCCGCACCGTGCGGAGCCGGTGCCGTACGACCGCCGCGGAGCGCGGAACAGGACTACGGCGACCCGCTCGCCCCTCTGGGCACGCGGAACCGCAGACAACCCGCGCACCGGGCCGGCCCCCGCGCTGGAGCACACACCCCGTGGAGCCGCTGCCTGAGACCGCCCGCCGCGCGCCCAGCGCCACAGAAGCGCGCGGAACCACCGGCGCCGGCCCCGCACCGCGGGAGCCAGTGCCGTAAGACCGCCGCGGCGGGGACCGCGCACCGGGTCGGCCCCGCCCGCCCCGCCGCGAAGTCCCTCACACCCGCGACCAGGTGTTCCGGTCCCGGGCCATCGCGTGCAGTGCCTCCACGTCCGCCGGCTTGAGGACGCCGCCCAGGCGGGCCAGGCCCGGCAGGTCGGTGTCCGTCAGGACGCGGACCTCGCGCGGCGGGACGGTGACCGTCACCTCGGCCGCGCCGGCCAGGACCAGGACGGGGCGCACCTCTGCGGTCAGGGCGTAGGACGCGCGGTCGGCGTCGGCGCGGACGCGGCGCAGCAGGGGGTGCGGTTCGCGGCGGCCGAGGGTGACCAGCGGGTCGGCGACGGCCACCCGCTGCCTGCGGGCGTACAGCGTGTGCACGGCGAACAGGCCGCCGGGGCCGATCACCAGGTGGTGGACGCGGTCGCCGCCGGGCAGCGGAACGGAGTGCAGGGTGTGCCAGCCGGCGCCGTCCAGCGCGTCCAGCGCGTCACCGACCGTCTGTTCCGCCGCCAGGGCCCGGCGGCGCGGGTCGGGCGGCCACAGGCGGTGGGCGGGGCCGGGGTCGCGGTCGAGGGCGACGAGCAGGGCCTCGCCGGGGCGGTTGGGGGCGAGGTCGTCGTCCGGGTGCAGGGTCAGGCGGGCCAGTTCGGCCGGGGTGGGCACGGGGGGCGGGCCGACGGTCACCTCGCCGGTGAGGAAGGGCCGCAGGGCCGTCAGGACCTCGTCCTCGCGGTCCTCGCGGATCAGGCTCACCCGGGCCGCCTCACGGTCGTACCAGGCGATGTTGCGGCCGTCCGGGAGGCAGACGTAGAGCCGTTCCTGGCCGTGCCGCCAGGTCGGTATGACGCGCAGTCCACTCATGCACCATCACCCCATGACCATGGGAACAGGCGGGGTGCTGCGCGGGCAAGAACCCGGTTACCTTTGGAGGAGTCGGGCCTGGTCCACCGGGCAGGCCCTCAGGGGGTGAGGGTGGGAGGCGCCGTTGCGGACCCGCGGTGGGCGACCCGACGTACCGGCCCCGGACAGCCCGTGGAACGAGATCGTGCCGGGGCTGTGGATGGGCGGGCACGAGTACCGGGGTGAGGCGGGGCGGCTGGAGTTCGCCGTGGTGCGGGACGAGTTCGACCTGGTGCAGACGCTGCTGCGGCTGCCGGGGCACGGGCCGGACCCGGGCGTCGCGCACCAGGTGTGGCCCATCCCGGACGGGCCGCTGGACGGCACCCAGCTCGCGGGCGTGATCCGGCTGGCGGAGGCCGCGTGCGAGGCGCTGGACGCGGGCCGCCGGGTCCTCGTCCGCTGCTACCACGGGTACAACCGCTCGGGCCTGGTCGTCGCGCACACGCTGGTGCGGCAGGGCTGCTCCGCCGACGCGGCGATCCGGCTGATCCGGGCCCGCCGCTCGCCCTGGGCGCTGCACAACGCGCTGTTCGTCGAGTACCTGCAGGCGGGTCTGAGCACGGCCCGGCTGCTGGAGGAGCTCACCGAGTAACCGTTTCGCCCGTGGGCCGGACCCCTGGATGCCTCCGCATGACCCACCCGGCACGCAAATAGGACTTCCGCGCGAATAAGGTGTACGGGCCCGGCCCACCCCACGCGCCCCGGCCTCCCGGCCGGCCACGCACCCCGGCCTCCCGGCCGCACCGAACCGCAGGAGAGCAGTGTCCGCCAGCCGCCGTAGCCGCCGTACGCGCGCGGCCCGCCGTGCCGCCGTCGCCGCCCTGTTGCTGACGGCCGCCGCCGGCTGCGGTGACGCGGGCGGGCTCCAGGGCGCCGGGGCGACGCCGACCGCGGTGGGCCCGGCCCGGCTGTGGCCGGAGCTGACGCCGGCGTCGAGCCCGGCGTTCGTCATCGGCGAGGTGGACACCCAGGCCGTCAAGGGCGTGCGGGTCCCCGGGGACGACATCCGCGAGGTGGACCCGGTCGCGGTCGTGCGGGCCGAGATCGCCGCGGCCCCCGGCGACTACGCCCTGGCCAAGGGCCCGTACCGGGAGACCGCCCGCCGTATGGCCGACTGCGGCAAGGGCGCCGGGCAGGGCCGCTGCCCGGTGCTCCGGCCGTACTACCGGGACCTGACCGGCGACGGACGCGACGATCTGACGCTGGGCTTCCGGCTGCTGCCCGGCTCCACCACCGCCGTGCGCGTCTACACCGTCGACAAGCACCGGCTCGTCCAGGTGATGGCCTGGGAGGACGCCCTCAGCGGTGTCGAGCTGGCCCGGCGGTCGCTGATCATCCGCTCGCCGTCCGAGGTGGCGGGCTACGAGTACCGGCTCACCTGGACCTGGGACCCGCAGCAGCGCGCGATGCTGCTCACCCACGACGAGATGCTGCGCACCGGGAACCGGCACCACCCCTCCCGCCGCCCGTCCCCGGGGGCCTCCTCCCCCTCCCCGTCGGCGGGCACCCGGTGAGAGCCCCGCTGCCCAGGCCCGCCCTGCCGTCGTGGGCGGCGACGCTCACCACGAAGGCCGCGGTGTTCATCACCGTGATGTGCTGCGCCCTGGCCGCGCTGCTCGGCGTCCTCGTGCACGTCCAGGTGACGAACCAGACCGTCGGCCAGGCCCGCGCGCTCGCGCTGCAGCGGCTGACGGAGGCGGCGAAGGCGTACGAGGCCGGCGACTCGCTGCGGTGGGACGCGCGCCTGGACCCGCCGGGGCTGCCCGCCCCGCTGCGGGCACTGGCCGTGGCCGGGGACCGGGGCACGATGGTCGCCGAGTACCGCGGGCGCCCGGCCATGTGGGCGGCGGGACCCGCGGACGGCGGCCGTGCGCTGGCCGTGGAGGTCGACTACTCGCAGCAGGCCCGCACGATCAGCGCACTGGACCGGGCGATCCTGTGGTCGTCGGGGCTGGCCATCGGCGCGACGCTGCTGGTGGGGGCGTTCGCGGTGACCCGGGTGACCCGGCGGCTGCACGCCACGGCCCGGGTGGCCCGCCGGATCAGCGCGGGCGACTTGGACGCGCGCGTGAACGACCCCCGCGCCGCCCCGCGCCCCCGCGCGGCCCCGCGGCTGCGGGCCACCCCGCGCGCGGCACCCCGTACGACGGATCCGGTGGGTCCGCAGCGTCCGCAGGACGAGGTGGCCGCGGTCGCCGCCGCGCTGGACACCATGGCGGCGTCGCTGCAGGGCAAGCTGCTCGCCGAGCAGCGCTTCACCGCCGACGTGGCGCACGAGCTGCGCACCCCGCTGACCGGGCTGCACGCGGCGGCCGAGCTGCTGCCGCCGGGCCGGCCCACCGAGCTGGTGCGGGACCGGGTGGCCGCGCTGCGCACCCTCACCGAGGACCTGCTGGAGATCTCCCGCCTGGACACCGGCCGGGAGCGGCTGGAGCTGGACACCGAACGGCTCGGGCCGGTGGCCGAGCGGGTGGTACGGGCCTCGGGGACCGGCACGCGGGTGCGGATCGTACGGGACGTGGCCGTGGAGACCGACCGGCGGCGGCTGGAGCGCGTACTCGGCAACCTCGTCGCCAACGCGCACCGGCACGGGCGGCCCCCGGTGGTGCTGACGGTCGACGGGCCGGTGGTCACCGTACGGGACCACGGCGACGGCTATCCGGAGTACCTCCTGGCCCACGGCCCGCAGCGGTTCCGCACCGAGGGCGGCGCGAAGGGCCACGGGCTCGGGCTCACCATCGCGCTCGGCCAGGCGGAAGTGCTGGGCGCCCGGCTGGAGTTCGCGAACGCCCCGGACGGCGGCGCGGTGGCGACCCTGACCCTGCCCGGCACTGCGCACGACGGCGGCTGACACCCGTTCGGCCGCGCGCCACGCGGGCGCGGCCGAGAGCACACAAAGCCTGCCATGTGGGTAGGTTCCGGACATGAGCAAGGCCGGAATCACCCTGGCGACGGCGGACCCTCCCGCGCGCGCCGTGCGCCTCCCCCGGCGCCGGGGCGTCGAACTCGCCCTCATCGTGCTGGCCGTCGTGCTGTCCGTGTACGGCTACTGCGCCGTCGGCCTGGCCAGGACCGGCTCCGTCCCGCCCGGCGCGGCCGGCTACGGCGCCGGACTCGGCGTCCTCGCCCTGCTGGCGCATCTCGCGGTACGTCTGCGCGCCCCCCACGCCGATCCCCTGCACCTGCCGATCGGCGTGCTGCTCAACGGCCTCGGGCTCGTCCTCATCTACCGGCTCGACCTGCAGACGCCGGGCGACCGCGCGGCCCCGGCCCAGCTGGTGTGGTCGACGCTGGGCGTGGCGCTGTTCATCGTCATCGTCCTGCTGCTGCGCGACCACCGGGTGCTCCAGCGCTACGCGTACGTCTGTGTGGCCGCCGCCCTCGTCCTGCTGACACTGCCGATCCTCTTCCCGGCGGTGAACGGCGCCCGCATCTGGATCCGGATCGCCGGGTTCTCCATCCAGCCGGGCGAGTTCGCCAAGGTGCTGCTCGCGGTGTTCTTCGCCGCCTACCTGGCCGCGAACCGCAGCGCCCTGGCGTACACCGGCCGGCGCGTCTGGAAGCTCCAGCTGCCCACCGGCCGCGTCCTCGGCCCGATCGTCGCGGTGTGGCTGGTCAGCGTCGGCGTCCTGGTCCTGGAGCGGGACCTCGGCACCTCGCTGCTCTTCTTCGGGCTGTTCGTGGTGCTGCTGTACGTCGCCACCGGCCGCACCGGCTGGATCGCCGTCGGCCTGCTGCTGGCGGCGCTCGGCGCGGTCGCGGTGGGCCGGCTGGAACCGCACGTGCACAGCCGGATCGACACCTGGCTGCACCCGTTCGCGTCGATCGCGGCCGGCGAGGGCCCCGGACAGCTCGCGCAGTCGCTGTTCGCCTTCGCGGAGGGCGGGATCCTCGGCACCGGCCTCGGCCTCGGCCACTCCGTCCTGATCGGCTTCGCCGTCAAGTCGGACTTCATCCTGGCCACGGCCGGCGAGGAGCTGGGCCTGGCCGGGCTGTCGGCGATCTTCCTGCTCTACGGGCTGCTGGTGGAGCGCGGCTACCGGGCGGGCCTGGCCCTGCGCGACCCGTTCGGGCGGCTGCTCGCCGTCGGGCTCGCCTCGATCGTGGCGCTGCAGGTGTTCGTCATCGCGGGCGGGGTGACGGGCCTGATCCCGCTGACCGGCATGGCGATGCCGTTCCTCGCGCAGGGCGGCTCGTCGCTGGTGACCAACTGGGCGATCGTGGCGCTGCTGGTGCGGGTGAGCGACTCGGCCCGGCGGCAGTACGACGGACGGGCCGTGGCATGACCGCCGACCGCGACCGGGAGGCCCGGTGACCCGCCACATCCGTCACGCCGCCGTCTTCTGCGGCCTGCTGCTGGTGGCCCTCCTGCTCAACGCCACCCGCGTCCAGGTCCTCCAGGCCGGGTCCCTCACCGGCAACACGGCCAACCGGCGCCCCGACATCGCCCGGTACGCCCAGCCGCGCGGCGACATCCTGGTCGGCGACCGGCCGGTCACCGGCTCCAAGGACAGCGGCGAGCAGCTCCGCTACGAACGGACGTACACCGACGGCCCGTTGTACGCGCCCGTCACCGGCTTCTCCTCGCAGCTGTACGGCACGACCCTGCTGGAGCACACCGAGGACGCCGTGCTGTCCGGCGCGGACCCGCTGCTCGCGCCGCTGCCGCTGTGGACCGACTTCACGCGCTCACGCACCCGGGGCGGGGACGTCGTCACCACCCTCCACCCGGCCGCGCAGCGGGCCGCGTTCAAGGGCCTGGCCGGCCGCAAGGGCGCGGTGGCGGCCCTGGAACCGTCCACCGGCCGCATCCTGGCCCTGGTCTCCGCGCCCTCCTACGACCCGGAGGAACTGTCCGGCAACGGGCCGGCCGAGGCCCGCTCCTGGAAGCGCCTGACCACCGACCCCGACAAGCCGATGCTCAACCGGGCGGTCCGGCAGACCTATCCCCCCGGTTCCACCTTCAAGGTCGTCACCACCGCGGCGGCCCTGGACGCGGGCGTGGTCAGGGACCTGGACGCACCGACCCGCTCCCCCGACCGCTACACGCTGCCGGGGACCAGGACGACGCTGACCAACGAGTCGCGGGGCTGCGCGGACGCCTCCGTGCGGGACGCCTTCACCTTCTCCTGCAACACGGTGTTCGCCAAGCTCGGCGTGGAGACGGGCGTCGCGGAGATGACGGCCACGGCGCACGCCCTGGGCTTCAACGACGGCCGTCTGCGCATCCCCTTCCGGGTGGCCCGCTCCACCTTCGACACCTCGGTCGACCGGGCGCAGCTCGCGCTGTCGTCGATCGGGCAGTACAACACGCGGGCGACGCCGCTGCAGATGGCGATGGTCGCCGCGGCCGTCGCCAACGGCGGGCAGCTGCGGCAGCCGTACCTGGTGGAGCGGACGCTGCGCTCGAGCGGGGTCACGCTGACGACGACCGGGCCGCTGCCGGTACGGCAGGCGATGTACCCCTCGACCGCGGCGCGGCTGCGCCGGCTGATGCGGGACGTGGTGGAGCGCGGCACCGGCACCCGCGCCGCGATCCGGGGCGCGATCGTCGGCGGCAAGACCGGCACGGCCCAGCACGGCCTGGGCAACTCCGGTGTCCCCTACGCCTGGTTCGTCTCCTGGGCGCAGGCCCGCGGTGAGCTGGAGCCGAGGGTCGCGGTCGCCGTGGTGGTGGAGGACGCGGAGGCGGACCGGGGGGAGATCAGCGGCGGCGGTGACGCGGCCCCCATCGCCCGGGCCGTCATGCGAGCGGTTCTCACCCCCTGAGACAGGGCTACCGGGCGCCGGGAACACCGACCTAACGTTCGGTCATGACTGAAGCAGCGGCCGCCTTCGAACTCGCCCAGGTCAACATCGCCCGCCTCAAGTTCCCGCTGGACTCCCCTCAGTTGAAGGACTTCGTCGACAACCTTGACCCCGTGAACGCCGACGCGGACGGGGCCGACGGCTTCGTCTGGCGCCTGCAGAGCGAGTCGGGCAACGCCACGGACGTCCCGGTCTTCGGCGACTCCTGGCTGATCGTCAACCTGACGGTGTGGCAGGACATCGACGCCCTGACGGCGTTCATGTACCAGGGCCGGCACCGGGAGATGCTGGCCCGCCGCCGCGAGTGGTTCGAGAAGATCCAGGAGGCGGTGACGGCCCTGTGGTGGGTCCCGGCCGGGCACCGCCCGACGGTGGCGGAGGCGGAGTCCCGCCTGCTCCACCTGCGCACCCACGGCCCCACACCGCACGCCTTCACCCTGCGCACCTCGTTCCCGCCCGGGGCGCCGGAGCCGGTGCCCGGCCAGGTGCCGGAGGGGCTGGGCTGCTCGGTCTAGCGGCGGCGGTTGATCGCACCGGCGGACGGACCCACTGCGCCCCCAGGGGAATGTGCCGTTCCGCCCGACGATCGGGGGATCAGCCCGTGAGGCGTTGGCCCTCCTCGATCGCCTCCGTCACCTCCGCCACCCGCTCCCGTTCCTCCGCCGCGAAGCGCTCCGCGTCCAGCTTCTCGGCGATCTCCTCGTCCTGGTGCATCAGCAGGTCCAGGTTGGAGTCGCCGAGCTCCAGGACGCCCATGTCGACGTAGGCCTGCTGGAGGCGCTTGCCCCACAGGCCGATGTCCTTCACGCACGGGACGATGCGGCTGAAGAGCAGCTTGCGGAAGAGGGCGAGGAACTCCGACTGCTCGCTGTAGGACTCGGCCTCGGCCTTCGGGATGCCGAAGTTCTCCAGCACCTCGACCCCGCGCAGCCGGTCCCGCATCAGGTAGCAGCCCTCGATGACGAACTCCTCGCGCTCGCGCAGCTCGGCGTCGGTGAGCTGGCGGTAGTAGTCGCGCAGGGCCATCCGGCCGAAGGCCACGTGCCGGGCCTCGTCCTGCATGACGTAGGCGAGGATCTGCTTGGGCAGGGGCTTGTCGGTGGTGTCCCTGATCATGCCGAAGGCGGCCAGGGCCAGTCCCTCGATGAGCACCTGCATGCCGAGGTAGGGCATGTCCCAGCGGCTGTCCCGCAGGGTGTCCGCCAGCAGGGACTGGAGGTTGTCGTTGATCGGGTACAGCATCCCGATCTTCTCGTGCAGGAAACGGCCGTAGATCTCGGCGTGCCGGGCCTCGTCCATGGTCTGGGTCGCCGAGTAGAACTTGGCGTCCAGGTCGGGCACCGACTCCACGATCCGCGCCGCGCAGATCATCGCGCCCTGCTCGCCGTGCAGGAACTGGCTGAACTGCCAGGAGGCGTAGTGCCGGCGCAGCTCCCCCTTGTCCTTCTCGGTCAGCTTCGCCCAGTGCGCCGTGCCGTACAGGGACATCGCCTCGTCCGGGGTGCCCAGCGGGTCGTACGGGTCGACCTCCAGGTCCCAGTCGATGCGCCGCTGCCCGTCCCACTGCTTGTCCTTGCCCTTCTGGTACAGGGCCAGCAGCCGGTCGCGGCCGTCGTCGTACTCCCAGCTGAAGCGGGCCGCACCGGAAGCGGGCACCTGCCACTGGGGGTCGTCCGGGGCGTCGGTGTACAGGTCGAAGGTCGGCATGCCTGGCAGGCTCACACGCGGTAGACGCCGGGTCAACAAGTCGCGCACAGCCGGGTCGAAGTCGTGCGCGGGGGATTGACGAGCTTGCTGACAAGCAGTCTCATAAGGCCATGACGACCCTCTCGGAAGCCGACGCGCTGGACGGACTGCGGGACGCGCTCGGCCTGCTCAAGGACCGCGAGCAGGTGGCCCAGCGGCTGCTCGACGCCTCCGCCCGGCACTCCTTCGACCCCGACAAGGAACTGGACTGGGACGCGCCCTTCGAGGAGGGCAAGTGGTTCTGGCCGCCGGAGCTGGTGTCGCTGTACGACACACCGCTGTGGCGGCGGATGGGTGAGGAGCAGCGTCTCCTGCTGTCCCGGCACGAGGCGGCGGCGCTGGCGTCCCTCGGCATCTGGTTCGAGATCATCCTGATGCAGCTGCTGGTGCGGCACATCTACGACAAGGCGGCGACCAGCGCCCACGTGCGCTACGCGCTGACCGAGATCGAGGACGAGTGCCGGCACTCGAAGATGTTCGCGCGGCTGATCTCGCACGGGGGTACGCCCTGGTACCCGGTCAGCCGGGTCCACCAGCAGCTCGGCCGTCTGTTCAAGACCATCTCCACCACGCCCGGTTCCTTCACCGCCACGCTGCTCGGCGAGGAGGTGCTGGACTGGATGCAGCGGCTGACCTTCCCGGACGAGCGGGTGCAGCCGCTGATCCGCGGGGTCACGCGGATCCACGTGGTGGAGGAGGCCCGGCACGTGCGCTACGCCCGTGAGGAGCTGCGGCGCCAGATGGTGACGGCTCCGCGCTGGTCCCAGGAGTTCACGCGGATCACCTCCGGGGAGTTCGCGCGGGTCTTCTCGGTCGCCTTCGTGAATCCGGAGGTGTACACGAACGTGGGGCTCGACCGGCGGGAGGCCCTCGCCCAGGTGCGGGCGAGCGGGCACCGGCGGGAGGTCATGCGCAACGGGGCGAAGCGGCTGACCGACTTCCTGGACGACATCGGGGTGTTGCGGGGGGTGGGGCGGCGGTTGTGGAGGTCGTCGGGGCTGCTGGCGTAGCGGTGGCGCGCGGCGGGCGGCCCGGGGGAAAGCCCGGGTGCCGGCGGTGGCGAGCTGCCCGGGCCGGGGGCGCCCGCCCTGCCCGCGGAGCGATTACGCTGCCTGGCATGACCCCCTCCGCCACCCCCGCCTACCGGCGTCTGAGCGTCGAGGAGCGCCGCAGCCAGCTGCTCGCCGCCGCGCTGTCGCTGTTCGCGCACCGGGCGCCCGAGGACGTGTCCCTGGACGACGTGGCGGAGGCCGCCGGGGTGTCGCGGCCGCTGGTCTACCGGTACTTCCCGGGCGGCAAGCAGCAGCTGTACGAGGCCGCCCTGCGCTCCGCCGCCGACGACCTGCGGCACTGCTTCGACGAGCCGCGCGAGGGCCCGCTCCTGCCCCGTCTGTCGCGGGCCCTGGACCGCTACCTCGCCTTCGTCGACCAGCACGACACCGGCTTCAGCGCCCTGCTGCAGGGCGGCAGCGTCGTGGAGACCTCCCGGACGACGGCCATCGTCGACGGCGTGCGCCGGGCCGCCGCCGACCACATCCTCAGCCACCTCGGCGTCGCCCGCCCCGGCCCCCGGCTGCGGATGACCATCCGGATGTGGATCACCGCCGTGGAGGCGGCCTCCCTCATCTGGCTCGACGAGGGCAAGCAGCCGCCCGCCGGCGAACTGCGGGACTGGCTCGTCGAGCAGTTCGTGGCCCTCCTGACGGTCACCGCGCGCCGCGACCCGCAGACCGGGGCGCTGGTGCAGGCCCTCGCCGAGGATGTCTGACACTGGTGCCGTGAAGAGCGAAGACACCCCCTTCGAGGGCGGCCCCATGGACGGCCGGGTGCTGCCCGTGCTGCTGGGGATGACCGGGCATCCGCCCAAGACGTACCGCATCCCGGTGCCGGACCCGCAGGGCGGGCCGCCCACCGTGCTCGTCTACCGGCGGGTGGCGAGGGGACAGAACAGACTCGGGCTCACGCAGGGCTGGAAGTACACGTACGACCCCGAAGGGGACACCGGCAGCCGCCTGCGGTGGCCGTGGTCCAGGCCCCAGGGCGGGCCAGGCGCCACGCCGGGCGGCAAGCCGGACGACGCGGACGGGTGACCCCGTTGCGCCGGACGCGCCCGCCCGGCGCGCGGGCCCGGCCCACCCGACTCATGCTCACGGTGCGCACACAGCGGCAGTCGCACCGGAGGTGATGGGGTGTCAGGAAGGCTCGCACGTCTGGCTCTGGCCTGCGCGGCGGTGGCGGCGGTGACCGGGACGGTGCTCGCGCCCGGGCCCGCCACCGCCGCCCCCGAGCCCGTCGACCGGCCCGTGGCCGAGCTGCTGACGGACCTTCAGCGGCTGTACCGCGAGGCCGAGAAGGCGACCGAGGCCTACAACGCCACCGAGGAGAAGCTGAACAAGCAGCGCGCGGCGACCCAGCGGCTGGACCGGGCCCTGGCCCGGGCCCGGCTCTCCCTGCACGACAGCCGGGGCGCCGCCGGCCGGCTCGCCCGCCAGCAGTACCAGAGCAGCACCGCCATCTCCCCGTACGTCCGTCTGCTGCTCGCCCGCGACCCGCAGCGCGCGCTCGACCAGGGGCATGTGATCGGGCAGGTGGCGCGGCGGCGGGCCGAGACGGTCGGCCGGCTCCAGGCCGGGGAGCGCAGGACCGCCGAGCTGGCCCGCGCCGCCCGCAGGGCACTCGACACCCAGCTCGCTCTCGCCGAGCGGCACCGCAAGCAGCGGGACGCCGTGCGCGAGCGGCTGCGGGACGTCGAGGAGCTGCTCGCCTCCCTCAGCCCCGACCAGCTCACCGCCCTCGCCGACCTCGAGAGGAACGGGACGGCCAGGGCGCAGCGGGCCTTGATGGCCTCCGGAGCGCTCGGCAGCCCGGCCACGCCACGCCATCCCTCCCGGCAGGGCGACCTCGCCGTGCGCTACGCCGTCGCCCAGCTCGGCAAGCCCTACGAGTGGGGCGCCGAGGGCCCGCAGGCCTACGACTGCTCGGGGCTGACCTTTGGGGCGTGGGCGCACGCCGGGACGCCGATCCCGCGCACCAGCCAGGAGCAGTGGAGGCGGCTGGAGCGCATCCCGCTGGACGAGCTCAGGCCCGGTGACCTGGTGGTGTACTTCCCGGAGGCCACGCATGTGGCGCTGTACCTCGGCGACGGCATGGTGGTCCAGGCGCCGCGGCCCGGCGCGCGGATCAAGGTGTCCCCGATCGCGGCCAACCCGGTGCTGGGCGCCGTACGCCCCGACCCCGGCGGGGAGCCCGTGCGGCAGTACGCGCCGCCGGAGCTCCCCGAGGGGGCGAGGGACGGATCCGACGTGGGACACGGCGGATCGGGACCTCAGGCGGACTACGCGGCGCCCGCGCCGGAGACCTCGGCGAGGTAGGCCTGGGTCTTGGCCGGGTCGTAGAAGTAGTTCTCGAAGTCGGCCGGGTCGTTGAAGCCGTTGGCGAAGCGGTCGGCGACCGGCTGGATCTCGCCGGCGGCGCCGATCAGGTTCAGCACGTGCTCGGGCGGCGGGGCGAGCATGGTGTTCGTCCACTTGGTGACGTGCCGGGCCGTCTGCCAGTAGCGGTCGAAGGTCGCCCGCATCCACTCCTCGTCGAACGGCTTGTCACCGTGCTCCAGGATCGAGGCGAGGTAGGCGGCGGCGCACTTGGACGCCGAGTTGGAGCCCTGGCCGGTGATCGGGTCGTTGGCGACGACCACGTCGGCGACGCCGAGCACCAGCCCGCCGCTGGGCAGCCGGCCGATCGGGTTGCGCACGGTCGGGGCGTAGCGGCCCGACAGGGTGCCGCCCGCGTCGGTCAGCTCGACCTTGGTGGCCCGCGCGTACTCCCAGGGCGTGTACCGCTCCATGAGTTCCAGGGTCAGGGAGAGGTGCTCGGCCGGGTCCTTGACGCCGTTGAAGACGTCGAGCGGGCCGCCGGGTATGCCCTCCCAGAACAGGATGTCGGCCCGGCCGGAGGTGGTCAGGCACGGCATCACGAACAGCTCGCCGACCCCGGGTACGAGGTTGCAGCGGACCGCCTCCCTGTCCGGGTGCTCGGGGCGCGGGCCCAGGCCGTGGACGTACGACACCGCCAGCGCCCGCTGCGGCTCGCTGTACGGGGAGCGCTCCGGGTCGCGGGCGAACATCTGCACCAGCTCGCCCTTGCCGGCGGACACCAGCACGAGGTCGTACGTACGGGAGAAGTAGTCCAGGTCGCCGACGGCCGCGCCGTGGATGACCAGCTGGCCGCCGCGCTGGGCGAAGGTCTCCATCCAGCCGGCCATCTTCACGCGCTGGTCGACGGACTGGGCGTACCCGTCGAGCGTGCCCACCCAGTCGATCGCGCGGGCCGCCGGGCCCTCGGCCCAGGAGCCGGGGGCGGCGACCGAGACGCCGAGTCCCTCGATCTTCGGGGCCTGGGACTCCCAGAAGTTCAGCTGGAGATCGCGCTCGTGCTGGAGGGCCGTGTGGAACATGCACTGCGTCGACATCACCCGGCCGGTGCGGATCTCGTCCGCGGTCCGGTTGGACATCAGGGTGACCTCGTACCCGTGCGACTGGAGGCCGAGGGCGAGCTGGAGGCCGGACTGGCCGGCTCCGACGACGAGTATCTTCCGCATGCGGGGTTTCTCCTAGGGGGACGGGGGTGCCTACTCGGGGGTCTCCTCGAGCGCGTGGGCCACCAGGGCCAGCAGGGTCTCGATGACCGAGATCCGGCGCCGCGCGTCCATGATCATGACAGGTATGTGTGACGGAATGGTGAGGGCCTCGCGCACGTCCTCGGGCTCGAACAGCTCGCTGCCGTCGAAGTGGTTGACGGCGACGACGTACGGCAGTCCGCAGCTCTCGAAGTAGTCCAGCGCCGGGAAGCAGTCCTTCAGCCGACGGGTGTCGGCCAGCACGACCGCACCGATCGCGCCGCGCACCAGGTCGTCCCACATGAACCAGAACCGCTGCTGGCCCGGCGTGCCGAACAGGTAGAGCACCAGGTCGTCGTCGAGCGTGATGCGGCCGAAGTCCATGGCCACGGTGGTGGTGAGCTTGCCGGGCGTGGCGGAGAGGTCGTCGGTCCCCTCGCTGGCCTCGGTCATCAGCGCCTCGGTCTCCAGCGGCGTGATCTCCGAGACGGCGCCGACCAGCGTGGTCTTGCCGACGCCGAACCCGCCCGCCACGACGATCTTCGTGGCGATCGGGGCCCGGGTGGTGTCCGTCTGCCAGGGCTGGAGGGTCTCCTCGGGCTCCACGGGCGCAACCAGCGGCGACCGCTGCGCCGGCACGGACTGCCTGACCGGCGGGGCGTGCGACCCGGCGGAACGCTGAGCCGGCGCGGCCGGCACGGCCCGGCCGGCCGACGGCCCGTGCCCGGACGGCCGCGCCTCGGTCGACCGCTGGGCCTGCACAGACCCCTGCGCCTCCGCCGAGCGCTGGGCCGGCGCGGACGGCTGCGCCTCGGTCAGCCGCTGGGCCTGCACGGACCCCTGCGACTCGTGCGACCGCTCGGCCGGCGCGGGCGAATGCGCCTGCCCCGAGCGCTCGGCCTGCACGGGCCGCTGCGGCTCCGTCGACCGGGAGGTCGGCGCAGACCGCTGCGGCTCCGTCAGCCGCTCGGCCCGCCGGGGTTGTGTGGGCGGTGCGGACTGTGGGGACCGCGGGGAGACACCAGAGACACCGTGAGCGGCGTCAGAGACGACGGAGTCCACTCAGCACCCTTTCCAGCAGCGCGCGGTCCGGCCGGCCCGTGCCATGGCCGGTTCCCGTTCCGTACACACGGATCTTTCCCTGGTCCGCGAGGTCGCTGAGGAGGACGCGGACCACGCCGAGCGGCATCTTCAGCAGCGCGGCGATCTCGGCCACCGTACGCATACGGCGGCACAGTTCGACGATGGCCCGCATCTCCGGCATGACCGCGTGGAGCGGCCCGCTCGTCAGTTCCTTGCGCTCCTCCGGGGCCTCCAGGGCCGCCGTGCTCGCCACGAACGTCTCCACGAGCAGGACGTGGCCGAAACGGGTCCGGCCGCCGGTGAGCGAGTAGGGGCGCACGCGGGCGGGCTTGCGGTCGCCGCCGCGGACCGGCAGCTTCTTCGGGGTACCGCTCATCGCGTGCTCCCCGTCGGCTCGGACTCCAGGGATTTCCGCAGCTCGTTGCGGAGTTCCGGCGTCAGGACGTGTCCGGCGCGGCCGACGAACAGGGCCATGTGGTACGCCACCACGCTCATGTCGCAGTCCGCGGAGCCGTGTACGCCGAGCAGCGAGCCGTCGCTGATCGACATCACGAACAGGCTGCCCTCGTCCATCGCGACCATCGTGTGCTTGACGCCGCCGAAGTCCATGAGCTTGGCGGCGCCGACGGTCAGGCTGCCGATGCCGGAGACGATGGTCGCCAGGTCGGCGGCGGAGCCCCGGGGGCCCCGTCGCGCTCCGCGGGCCTGGCGTGCCTCGTCGATGCGGCCGGGGTCCGAGGAGAGCAGCAGCAGGCCGTCGGAGGAGACCACCGCGACCGAGAGGATGCCGGGCACCTCCTCCACGAGGTTCGTCAGCAGCCAGTGCAGATTGCGGGCTTCACTGCTCAGTCCGAAGGTACTGGGCGCGGTCAACTGCTTGCCTCCTCGACTGTGCCCCCCGTGGCTTCTTCGGATTCTGCGGGTCCTGCGTACGGTGACTTGTTCTGGCCGGTCTTCTCGGCGATCTCCGCCTCTACGTCGCGGTAGCCGGCCTCCGCCCCCCGGCGGAAGCCGCCAAGGCGGCGGCGGAGGGCCTCAGCGTCGACGGACGCGGTCCGCTGGCGCGGGGCCTGGGTGGGGGTGCTGATCTTGGGGGTGCGCTTGGGGAGGCCCTTGTCGGTGACGCGTTCTTCCTCGTCGGGCGTGCGCGCGTGCTCCGCCTCGGCTTCTCCCCCGCTGGCACCGCCGGACGGGGCGGCCTCTTCCTGCTGCTGGGCAGGGATGAGGAGCTCCATCGTGGTCTCGGCCGGGGTCTGAGGCCGTTCTCCGGTCCGAGGCTGCTCTGCAGCCTCTGGCTCCCCGGTCTTCGGGCCCTCCTCGGTCTCGGGCCGCTGTCCCGCCTCGGGCCCTTCCCCGGACTCCGGCCCTTCTGCGGTCACAGGGCTTTCTCCGGCCTGCGGACCTGCTGCGTTCGCCGGGCCTTCGTCGTGCTCCCGTTCCTCCGCGGACTCCGACCGCAGGACCGCCTTCTCCGCCAGTGCCACCAGCGGATCCCCCTGCCCCGAACGACCGTGCAGGACGTTGGAGTTGGCCTCGGCGTCGGCGCCCGGCAGGGAGAAGGAGTGGGTGGTGCCGGAGACGGGGCCGGAGGACGGGACCGCCGCGGGCGGGGCGGGGGCCAGCAGGGACTGGGGCAGGACCACGACGGCCGCGACGCCGCCCTGCTTCTGCTCGCGCAGCTGGACGCGGATGCCGTGCCGGTGGGCGAGCCGGGCCACCACGTACAGGCCGAGACCGAGCCCGTCCTCGCCCTCCTGGTCGTAGGGGGACTCGGGGTCGAAGGCGGCGAGGCGGGCGTTGAGGCGCTCCAGCCGGTCCTCGGCCATGCCGATGCCCTCGTCCTGGACGGAGAGCATGACCTCGCCGTTCTCCAGCAGCCAGCCAGAGACCTCCACGGGCAGGTCGGGCGGGGAGAACGAGGTGGCGTTCTCCATGAGTTCGGCCAGCAGGTGCGAGAGGTCGTCCGCGGCGAACCCGGCGATGTGCGCGTGGGGCGGCAGCGCGGCGATACGGACCCGCTCGTAGCGCTCGATCTCGCTGACCGCGGCCCGGACGACGTCCACCAGCGGCACCGGCCCGGCGGCGTGCTGGACGTGGTCGTGGCCGGCGAGGACGAGGAGGTTCTCGCTGTGCCGGCGCATGACGGTGGCGAAGTGGTCGAGCTTGAAGAGGGTGGCGAGGCGGTCCGGGTCGTGCTCGCGTTCCTCCAGGCCCTCGATGACGGTCAGCTGCCGCTCCACCAGGCCGAGGGTGCGCAGCGCCAGGTTGACGAAGGTGCCGCCGATGGCCGCGCGCAGCCGCTCCATCTGCTCGGCGGCCTCGGCGAGTTCGGCGCGCAGCTCCTCGCGGGCGTCGGCCATCTTCTGCCGCTGGCCGACCAGGTGCTTGCGGTCGGCCTCCAGGGTGGTGACCCGCTCGGCGAGGGCGGCGGCGTGCGCGTGCAGCGCGTTGACGGACCGGACGACCTGGGCGAACTCGTCGTTGCGGCCGGTGAAGGTGACCGGCTCCTGCGCCGCCGGGTTCTCCGCCTCGGCGAGGCGGGCCGTGCCGCGGCGCAGGACGGACAGCGGCCGGGTGAGGGAGCGGGCCATGCCGGTGGCGACGCCGACGGCCAGCAGCATCAGGGCGCCCAGGATCGCGACGCGGATCTCCAGGGCGGTGACGTCGTCGTCGCGCAGCTGGGCGAGTTCCTTGGTGCGCTTGTCGTAGAGGGCGGACTCCACGCCGCGCATCAGGTCGACGCGGGCGGACAGCGCGGCCTCCAGCTTCTTGGGGCTGGTGGACAGGTCGCTGTCGGACAGCGTCGGCTGGTCGGTGAGGCGGGCCAGGTACTTCTCGGCCGAGTTGACCTCGGGGCCGGTGACGGTCGAGTCGTACGAGGTCCGGGCCGGCTTGGGCGCGGTGTCGCGGAAGTCGGCGAGGGCGGCGTCCGAGCGCAGCCGGGCCTGCTGGGCGGCCGCGGTCAGGGCGTCGCGCGTCCGGGCGTCGGCGGCCGAGGCGGTGGAGGTGGTGGCCGGCAGGCCGGTGACCGGGTCGATGACGGTCCGGGTGGCGCTCGGCACGTTGAGCGCCGCGAGCAGCAGTCCGCGGGCGGCTGCGGCCTGCTGGACGGCGGAGTCCAGTTCGGCCAGGGCGTACCCGCCGGAGCCCGCGCGCGGCGGCAGCTGCCGGGCCAGTTGCTCGGCGAGGCGGTGGAGTTCGGTGATGGCGGCCGAGTACGCCTGGTGGGCTTCCAGGGCGCTGGACTTGCCGGTGAGCGCCGCCCGGCGCACGGTGGCGATGTCGTCCAGGTCGGAACGGAGCGCGGCAGGGGTGTCGGAGTCGGCGCGCAGCTCCTCGACCTGCCGGTCCACGCGGGCGCTGTGCTGCTCCGAGGGTGCCTTGGCCTTCGGGCGGCCGGCCGCGATGTAGGAGGTGACCTCGTCGCGTTCGTCGGCGAGGGAGTGGGCCAGCGCGAGGGCGTCCTGGGTCTGCTCGGCGAGCGTCACCAGGTCCTGGCTGTCCTTGAGCTGCCCGGAGGCGGCGAGGACGGAGGGCGCGCCGGCTCCGGCGATCGCGGCGGCCACCACGGCCACGGCGACGATCAGCCGGTTGCGCACGTGGGTCGGGCGGCCCGTTCCGGTGAGGGGCGTCTGCTCGGCGCCCTGAGCGGGGGCCGTCTGCTTGCCTGTGCGACGAGGCCGCGTCTTCTGCACCGGTGCTCGCATTCCTGACTCGTGTACCCATGGGCCCGGGTGACGCACCGTCAACTGGCGTGCACTCCAGGTACTGTTCCCGACCCTCCCAGTACCGGTGGGCAGTGAGCGTGCATCACCTGACCCGCCACCCGAAGGAGTGAACATCGGAGGGGAGTTGAGGGGCAAGTTCCCCTGGCTTGTGCGAAGGCCTTGTGCGACAGGCCGGTTGGACGTCGGCGGCGGCCGGTGGCAGTATTCGCCGTCACGCTTTCCCGGAAGACGCCATTCCCTCCCAAACCAGGCGTCTGACCTGCGAGGCTGCACCCGTCCGGCGACCGATGCGGGCCTTTTGCGGACCGTGTGAAGGGCTCGTGCAGACTGGCCGGATGCGTACTGAGCTTGTTTCGGACCCCGGCGCGCCGGACCGGCCCAACGAGGACTTCGCGAGTGTCGGGGTACCGGCCTGCGGACAGGGCGGTTCGCTGGTCGTGCTGGACGGTGTGACGCCGCCGAAGGGCGATACGGGCTGTCTGCATTCGGTCCCCTGGTTCACCTCACGGCTCGGCGGGGCGCTGACCGAACTGACCGTTTCACTCCTGGATGTTCCGCTGGCCGAGGCCTTGTCCCGTGCCCTCGCGCGTACCGCCGAGACACATGCCGCAACCTGTGACCTTTCTCACCCCCGAACACCGCAGGCGACGGTGGTCCTGGCCCGCTGGTCCGCGGACCTGCTGGAGTACCTCGTCCTGTCCGACTCGGCCCTGCTGATCGAGTCACCCGGCGGCGCGGTCACGCCCGTCCTGGACGACCGCCTGGCCCGTCTGCCCCGCGCGGCCCTGGCCACGGACGCCCTGGTGGACGCCACGGTCCGCAACAAGGAGGGCGGCTTCTTCACCGCTGCGGCCGATCCCTCGGTGGCGGCCCGGGCGGTGACGGGCGTCGTGCCACGTGCCGAGGTCCGTGCCCTGGCGGCCCTGACGGACGGCGCCGCCCGCTGGGTGGAGACCTTCGGCGAGGGCGACTGGACCGACTGCTTCACCCTCCTGCGCAAGGAGGGCGCGCGGGCCCTGGTGGACCGGGTCCGGGCGCTGGAGCGGGCGGACGCGGACCGGGTGCGCCTGGGCAGGAGAAAGCGGCACGACGACGCGACGGTGGTGTACGTCGAGCCGTAGGGGGCGCTCCGGGACCACGTCCGTGGCCGCGGAGGCTACTTCTCCGTCCCCCGGTTCAGCTGGTGCAGCAGCCGGGCCAGCTCGACCACCTCGCGGGGATCCCAGTCGGCCAGCCGGCGGGCGTAACGGGCCCGGCGCGCCTCACGCACCCTGCGTACCCGCTCCTGCCCCTCCGGGGTGAGGGCGATCAGCCAGGCCCGCCCGTCGGCGGGGTCCGGCTCGCGGGCGACCAGGCCGAGCTCCTCCAGCGCCCGCAGCTGCCGCGACATCGTGGCCTTGCCGACGCCGATGTAGGCGGCCAGCCCGGTGGCCCGCTGCGGTCCGCCCTCGTCCAGCCGTACCAGAAGCCCGTACGCGGACGGCTCCAGGTCCGGGTGGACCTCGCGGGCCATCTCGCCCTGGTTGGCGCGGGCGCGGCGCAGCAGCACGGTCAGCTCGCGCTCCAGCGCGAGGAAGCCGGGCTGCTCCACGTCGCTGGTGGACACGCCGGACTCGACTCGCGCTCCCCCGCCGTTTGCGTCCTGGTGCACGTCAGCCCCTGCCTCGGTTCTTCCCGGTCATGAAGAATTCTCCGCCACGCGCCCTCACCGCCGCAGCTCGGCAAGTATTCCGCAGGTCACGCCCCGCCCCCGAGGGGGGCGCCGCACGGCGAAGGCCCGGGCCTCCCTCACGGGACCCGGGCCTTGCCTCATCCGGAGGCCACCGTCACGCCGCCACCGGAACCTCCGGCGCCGCGCCGTTCGTGGCCGGCGCGAGGGCCAGCTCCAGGACCTGGCGGACGTCGGTGACGGTGTGGACGTCGAGCTTGTCCAGCACCTCGCCCGGGACGTCGTCCAGGTCGGGCTCGTTGCGCTTGGGGATGATCACGGTCGTGACGCCCGCCCGGTGGGCGGCGAGCAGCTTCTGCTTCACGCCGCCGATGGGCAGCACCCGCCCGGTCAGCGAGACCTCGCCCGTCATCGCCACGTCCGTGCGGACCAGCCGGCCGGACAGCAGCGAGGCGAGGGCCGTCGTCATCGTGATGCCCGCGCTCGGGCCGTCCTTGGGCACGGCGCCCGCCGGGAAGTGGATGTGCACGCCCCGATCCTTCAGGTCGCCCACCGGCAGCTCCAGCTCGGCGCCGTGCGAGCGCAGGAAGCTGAGCGCGATCTGCGCCGACTCCTTCATCACGTCACCCAGCTGCCCCGTCAGGGTCAGCCCGGCCGCGCCCGTCTCGGGGTCGGCCAGCGAGGCCTCGACGTAGAGCACGTCGCCGCCCGCGCCGGTGACCGCGAGGCCGGTCGCCACGCCCGGGACGGACGTCCGCCGCTCGGCCGGGTCCTGGGCGGACTCGGGCACGTGGTGCGGCCGGCCGATCAGCCCGCGCAGGTCGCCCGCGGTGACGGTGAACGGCAGGTCCCGCTCGCCCAGTTCGTGCTGGGCGGCGACCTTGCGCAGCAGCCGCGCGATGGACCGCTCCAGGTTGCGCACCCCCGCCTCGCGTGTGTACTCGCCGGCGAGCTTGCGCAGCGCGCCCTCGTCGATGGTGACCTCGTCCTTCGCGAGTCCGGCCCGCTCCAGCTGGCGCGGCAGCAGGTGGTCGCGGGCGATGACGATCTTCTCGTCCTCGGTGTAGCCGTCCAGGCGGACGATCTCCATCCGGTCGGCCAGCGCCTCCGGGATGGCCTCCAGGACGTTGGCGGTGGCGAGGAAGACGACGTCCGACAGGTCGAGCTCGACCTCCAGGTAGTGGTCCCGGAAGGTGTGGTTCTGCGCCGGGTCCAGGACCTCCAGCAGGGCGGCGGCCGGGTCGCCCCGGAAGTCCGAGCCCACCTTGTCGATCTCGTCGAGCAGCACGACCGGGTTCATCGACCCGGCCTCCTTGACGGCCCGGACGATCCGGCCGGGCAGCGCGCCGACGTACGTACGCCGGTGTCCGCGGATCTCCGCCTCGTCCCGGACACCGCCGAGCGCGACCCGGACGAACTTGCGGCCCATGGCGTGGGCGACGGACTCGCCCAGGCTGGTCTTGCCGACACCGGGCGGGCCGACCAGCGCGAGCACCGCGCCGCCGCGCCGCCCGCCGACGACCCCCAGCCCCCGCTCGGCACGCCGCTTGCGCACCGCCAGGTACTCGGTGATCCGCTCCTTGACGTCCTGAAGGCCGGAGTGCTCGGCGTCGAGGACCGCCTTGGCGCCCTGGATGTCGTAGGCGTCCTCGGTGCGCTCGTTCCACGGCATCTCCAGGACCGTGTCGAGCCAGGTGCGGATCCACGAGCCCTCGGGCGACTGGTCGGAGGCGCGCTCCAGCTTGTCGACCTCCTTCAGGGCCGCCTCGCGGACCTTCTCGGGCAGGTCGGCGGCCTCCACGCGGGCGCGGTAGTCGTCGGACTCCTCGCCCTCCTTCTCGCCGTTGAGCTCGCGCAGCTCCTTGCGTACGGCCTCCAGCTGACGGCGCAGCAGGAACTCGCGCTGCTGCTTGTCGACGCCCTCCTGGACGTCCTTGGCGATGGACTCGGCGACGTCCTGCTCGGCCAGGTGGTCGCGCAGCTGCTGGGTGGCCAGCTTCAGGCGGGCGACCGGGTCGGTGGTCTCCAGCAGCTGGACCTTCTGCTCGGTGGTCAGGAACGGCGAGTAGCCGGAGTTGTCGGCGAGCGCGGAGACGTCGTCGATGGCCTGGACGCGGTCGACGACCTGCCAGGCGCCGCGCTTGCGCAGCCATGCCGTGGCCAGGGCCTTGTACTCCTTGACCAGCTCGGTGACATGTCCCGGCAGCGGGTCCGGCACGCGCTCGTCGATGGCCGTGCCCTCGACCCACAGCGCCGCACCCGGGCCGGTCGTACCGGCCCCGATCCTCACCCGGCCACGGCCGCGGATCAGCGCGCCGGGGTCGCCGTCGGCCAGCCGGCCGACCTGCTCCACCGTGCCCAGGACGCCGGTGCCGGCGTACGTCCCGTCGATGCGCGGCACCAGCAGCACCCGGGGCTTGCCCGCAGCGGCCTTGGCGGCGGCCTGCGCGGCCTCCACCGCCGCACGCACCTCGGAGTCGCTCAGGTCCAGCGGAACCACCATCCCGGGCAGCACGACCTCGTCGTCGAGCGGCAGCACAGGCAGGGTGAGCGGTGTGTTGGCCGAGGACTCAGTAGCCATGATCTCCCCTTCGGCAGTCAAGTTGAGTTATGCCGACTCAATGCCCCTGAGCCACCGATTGTTCCCCTGACCGCGGCCTGGTGGTGTTCGCCGTGAGCGATCAGAGGAACGACAGGGGCGATCCAGCCCATAAGGTCACACCAGGTAATGACTGCATCTGTTCTGAGGCTATTACAAGGGGTGGCTGTGGAGGGCATCGTGCGGGCGTGGGTGGACGGGTGGGTCGTCTCGCGTGGGGCGGCTCCGCCCGTGGTCCAGCCCTGGGGTTGGACGATCGACGTCGGCACCGAGAGCCAGGTCACCCGGCATGTCTGGGGCTCGGTCGGCGGGGACGTCGACGAGGCGGCCGTAGGTGAGGTCGCGCGTGCGGTGACCGGGACCGGGGTGTGGCTGAAGGTGTGCCACGATCCGGCGGTGGTCGGCGGGTGGCTCGGTGCCGGCTGGTGGGTCGATCCGGAACCCGGCCATCTGATGACGGTGCCGCTGACGGGGGCCGGCGAGGCGCCGGACGAGCGGCCCTCTCTCCCCGCGGGTTACCGGTTGCGCACCTGGTCGCGGGGCGGCGTCGTCCGGGTGATGATCGCCGCGCCCGACGGCTCCTGGGCCGCGCGCGGCCAGATCGCCCCGACCGGGGCGACTGCGGTCGCCGACCAGGTCGAGACCTCTCAGGCGCACCGCCGCCGCGGGCTCGGCAGCGTGGTCATGCGGACGTTGCAGCGGGCGGCGGCCGAGCAGGGCGCGCAGACGGGGGTGCTGGCGGGCACCGAGGCGGGCCGCGCGCTGTACGAGACGCTGGGGTGGCGGGTCGTGGCGCCACTCACCAGCGCGAAGTTCGTGGGAGCGGAGCGGGCCGGCGCCTGAGCAGCGGCCAGGTCGCGACGCCGATGGCCAGGGCGATGAGGTGGCCCCAGTCCGTCATCGGGTCGGTGAAGGCGATCAGGTCCCGGACCAGCATCCCGGCGACGACGGCCAGCAGCGGCCACCGCAGCCACGGTGTGAGCAGCCCGGCCAGGGCGCCGGTGCCGGCGGCGACGCCGAAGCTGATGCCGAAGTCCATGCGGTGCAGGGAGCTTTCGGGGAGGTGCCCGGCCAGCACCGCGAGCCCGACGGGGACCTCGGTGGCGAGGGTGGCCAGGACGTGCCCCAGCAGGAACACGGCCGCCGTGTACCGTCCCCCGATCCGCCGCTCCAGCGCGGTCAGCACGAACAGGAAGCCGATCGCGTACGGCGAGAGGAGCCCGCCCGCGATCCACAGCGCGCTGGCCGGCAGGACCAGCAGGGGCGTCCGCACCAGGTGCGCCACGTCGGTACTGGAGGCCTGCTGGAGCGCGTGCACGAGGGCCGGGTGGGCCTGCGCGGCGACCAGGGAGGTCACCGCCAGGACGGCCGCGTAGGCGAAGGTGAACGGCGTCCCGGTGGGACTGGGCAGCACAAGCCACAGACGCGGCACGCGAACGCGGGCTGTACGGGCCCGGCCCCCGCACCGGTCGGTTCTCCCGGCGAGGCCCGGCGGAAGGACCACGGACTGCGCCCCGGCGGCCGACCGCGGCCTGACCGCCGACTCCGCCCCAGCGGCCGACTGCAGCCTGGCCGCCGACTCCAGCCCGGGTACGGACTCCGCCCCGGCCACCGATCCGGCCCCGGCCGCCGACGCCAGCCCGAGGCTCGACCGCGACCCGCCCACCTGCTCGGCCCCGACCACTGGCTTCCACCCCAGGGTCGACCGCGGCCCGACCATCGGCTTCCATCCGGCCACCGACTCCGCCCCAGCGGCCGCCTGCGGCTTGGCCGCCGACTCCATGGACTCCGCCCCGGCCTCCGGCACCGAGCCCGCCCCGGCCACCGCCTCCAGCCCGAGGGCCGACCGCGGCCCGCCCACCAGGCCCGCCCCCGCCACCGCCTCCAGCCCGGCCACCGTCCCAGCCCCGGCGTCCGACTCCCGCCCGGCCACCGGCTCCGACTCTGACCCGGCCCCCGACTCAGCCCCAGCGGCCGATGGCGTCCCGGCCCCCGACTTCACCCCGGGTACCGACTCCGCCCCAGCCACCGGCACCGAGCCCGCCCCCGCCTCCAGCCCGGCCACCGTCCCAGCCCCGGCGGCCCACTCCCGCCCGGCCACCGGCTCCGACTCTGACCCGGCCACCCGCCCCGGCCCGCTGTCCACTGGCTCCCGGCCGGCCCCTGCC
The DNA here is from genome assembly GCF_040678435.1 of Streptomyces sp. NPDC052682. Classification (NCBI taxonomy): domain Bacteria; kingdom Bacillati; phylum Actinomycetota; class Actinomycetes; order Kitasatosporales; family Streptomycetaceae; genus Streptomyces; species Streptomyces sp. NPDC052682. Next base: position 39,095 of record NZ_JBFATS010000003.1, read on the forward strand.
GGCTCCCTCTGGCGGGGCACCCCGTCCAGCAGCCCTGTGGTGTCCGGAAGGGGCGTGGCCGCAGCCCCGGGTGTGGTCGACTCCTCGGCCGGCACGGTCCGTTCCACGCTGCGGCGCTCCTTCCGTCCCGCCCCACCCTTCGCTCCCTTTACCCCCCTGTCTGTGACCGACGCCACGCGAGGGTCGATTCTCAGCAACCTCTCAACTTCCCGGGCGGCACGCCCGGGCCGGACGATCAGGCGCGGAATATTCCGTGAAGCTTCCTTGGAGGTTCTGCCAGGATGCGCGTATGCCCACCTCGTACGAGCTTCCCGAAGTCCTGGACCGTCGCGAGGGCCCGCACGGCGAGGTCGTGCTGCGGCGGCACCGCGGTCTGCTGCAGATCATCGCGAACGGCTGCTTCCTGATGGACACCTCCGACGGCCGCTCCGAGCGCCGGCTCGTCGACGCCGCGCTCGATGCGCTGGACGGGCGCGCCAGGCCCGAGCTGCTGCTCGGCGGCCTGGGCGTCGGCTTCTCGCTCGCACACGCCGCCGCGAACCCCCGCTGGGGACGCATCACGGTCGTGGAACGCGAACGGGCCGTCATCGACTGGCACCTGGGCGGACCGCTGGCCGCCGTGACCTCTCGCGCCCTCGCCGACCCCCGCACCGACATCGCCGAAGCCGATCTCCTGACGTACGTCAATGAGAGATCCGCCACGTACGACGCGCTGTGCCTCGACATCGACAACGGCCCCGGCTGGACCGTCACCGAGAGCAACGGGCACCTCTACTCCTCCGCCGGACTGGCAAGCTGCGCAAGGGTGTTGAGGCCCGGCGGCGTGCTGGCGGTGTGGTCGGCCGAGCCGTCTCCGGAATTCGAGGAATGTTTGCGGAATGCCGGGTTCCAGCAGGTGCGTACCGAAGAGATCCCGGTTGCCCGGGGCGTTCCCGACGTGGTGCATCTCGGCGTCCGACCTGGATAGCAAAGGCGTACTGACTGCCCGTACGCTGCTGCCCTGACGCCGATCATTCAAGCGTCAATCGCAACCATGCGCAGACCGAGGAATCACCCCACTGGTTCCGGATACAGCACCTCAGGGGCGGGCGATGGAGCAGACACACACCTCCCACAACGCAACGGCGGCGGCTACCCCGGGCGCACAGCGCCGGGTCCTGGTGGTCGAGGACGACGCCACGATCGTGGACGCCATCGCGACCCGCCTGCGCGCCGAGGGATTCCTGGTGCAAACGGCGGGCGACGGCCCGTCCGCCGTCGACACGGCAGAGGCCTGGCAGCCCGACCTGCTGATCCTGGACATCATGCTGCCGGGCTTCGACGGCCTGGAGGTGTGCCGGCGTGTGCAGGCCCAGCGGCCCGTGCCGGTGCTGATGCTGACCGCGCGCGACGACGAGACCGACATGCTGGTCGGCCTCGGTGTCGGCGCCGACGACTACATGACCAAGCCGTTCTCGATGCGGGAGCTGGCCGCCCGGGTGCACGTGCTGCTGCGCCGCGTGGAGCGGGCGGCCCTGGCCGCCGCGACCCCGCGCAGCGGCATCCTGCGCCTGGGCGAACTGGAGATCGACCACGCCCAGCGCCGGGTGCGGGTGAAGTCCGAGGACGTCCACCTGACGCCCACCGAGTTCGACCTGCTGGTGTGCCTGGCCAACACCCCGCGCGCGGTGCTCTCCCGCGAGCAGCTGCTGGCCGAGGTGTGGGACTGGGCGGACGCCTCCGGCACCCGGACCGTCGACAGCCACATCAAGGCGCTGCGCCGCAAGATCGGCGCCGAGCGGATCCGTACCGTGCACGGCGTCGGCTACGCCCTGGAGACGCCGACGCCATGAGCCCCGGGCCGGCCGGACGGAGAAGCCCCGGGGAGCCGGAACCCTGGGGCGGCGTACGCCCGTTCTCGATCAAGACCAAGCTGACCGTCCTCGTGGTGATCTCGGTGCTGATCACCACCGGGCTGTCGATGATCGCGGTGCACACCAAGACGGAGCTGCGCTTCATCACGGTGTTCTCCATGATCGCCACCCTGCTCATCACGCAGTTCGTGGCGCACTCGCTCACCTCGCCGCTGGACGAGATGAACACCGTGGCCCGGTCCATCTCGCAGGGCGACTACACCCGCCGGGTCAGCGAGAACCGCCGTGACGAACTGGGCGACCTGGCCCAGACGATCAACGTCATGGCCGACGAGCTGGAGGCCCAGGACCAGCAGCGCAAGGAGCTGGTGGCCAACGTCTCGCACGAGCTGCGCACGCCCATCGCGGGCCTGCGGGCGGTGCTGGAGAACATCGTCGACGGGGTCACCGAGGCCGACCCGGAGACCATGCGGACGGCCCTGAAGCAGACCGAGCGGCTGGGCCGGCTGGTGGAGACGCTGCTGGACCTGTCCCGCCTCGACAACGGCGTCGTGCCGTTGAAGAAGCGGCGGTTCGAGGTCTGGCCGTACCTGTCGGGGGTGCTCAAGGAGGCCAACATGGTCGCCTCCGTGCGGGCCGGCATCGCGACCGGCTCGGGCAGTCACACCCGTACGGACGTCCATCTGCACCTGGACGTCTCCCCGCCCGAACTGACCGCGCACGCCGACCCGGAGCGCATCCACCAGGTCGTGGCCAACCTCATCGACAACGCGGTCAAGCACAGCCCGCCGCACGGCCGGGTGACGGTCAAGGCGCGGCGTGGACCGCAGCCGGAGTCGCTGGAGCTGGAGGTCCTGGACGAGGGCCCCGGCATTCCCAAGTCCGAGTGGCACAAGGTCTTCGAGCGGTTCAACCGGGGCAGCAACGGCCGGCCGCAGGGGCCCGGCAGCGACGGCGGCACGGGTCTGGGCCTGGCCATCGCCCGCTGGGCGGTGGATCTGCACGGCGGCCGGATCGGAGTGGCCGAATCCGAGCGGGGTTGCCGGATTCTTGTCACTCTTCCGGGACTGCCTTCCGTGCCAAGTTGACGTAAAGTTCGAAGCGGAGCCACAAGATCCATGTGCGTCCGCGCCGGCGGACACGTGTGATCAGGGAGAGGCCCGCGCAGTCCAGGCGCCGGGTCGGGACCGGCCCTTCCCATCTGAAGCGGAACCACGCTTGTTTCCCGCCATTTCAAGCCCCGAAACACGCTGTGAGATGTGACTTACGCGACGATGAACGGGCCCGACCTGACCTTCCCCGGCTGGGAGGCGTAGCCTTTATTCCCGCTGTCCATCACCTTGTGAAGCGGAAGAGGGCGGTTGCCGCCGTGTCGCCACAGTCCCCCAGTAACTCGAGCATCTCGACCGAGACCGAGACGGACCGAGCGGGCAAGAACCCCGCTGCCGCGTTCGGTGCCAACGAGTGGCTCGTCGACGAGATCTATCAGCAGTACCTCCAGGACCCGAATTCGGTAGACCGCGCCTGGTGGGACTTCTTCGCCGACTACAAGCCGGGGGCGCCTGCCGCCCCGGCCCCGGCGGGTACCGCGGCCGCGGGGGCCGCGGGGACCACCAGCACGGCCCAGCAGTCGGCCCCGGCCGCCTCCGCGGCCCCCGCCCCGGCGGCCCCGAAGCCCGCGCAGGCCGCTCCGGCTCCCGCGCAGGCCAAGCCCGCCGCGCAGGCTCCCGCTCCCGCGCAGGCCGCCGCGCCCGCGAAGGCCGCCGCCCCGGCCCCGGCCGCCAAGCCGGCCGCCGCCGCGACACCGAAGGCCGAGCCGGCCGCCGAGGCCCCCGCGGGCCCCGAGCAGGTCGTGCTGCGCGGCCCCGCCGCCGCCGTCGCGAAGAACATGGACGCCTCCCTGGAGCTGCCCACGGCCACGTCCGTGCGCGCGGTCCCGGTGAAGCTGCTGTTCGACAACCGCATCGTCATCAACAACCACCTCAAGCGGGCCCGTGGCGGGAAGATCTCCTTCACGCACATCATCGGCTACGCGATGGTCCAGGCCATCAAGGCGATGCCGTCGATGAACTGGCACTACGCGAAGGTGGACGGCAAGCCCACCCTCGTCAAGCCGGAGCACGTCAACCTCGGCCTCGCCATCGACCTGGTCAAGCCCAGCGGCGACCGCCAGCTGGTCGTCGCGGCGATCAAGAAGGCCGAGACGCTGAACTTCTTCGAGTTCTGGCAGGCCTACGAGGACATCGTCCGCCGCGCCCGCGACGGCAAGCTGACGATGGACGACTTCACCGGCGTCACGGTCTCCCTGACCAACCCCGGCGGCCTCGGCACCGTCCACTCGGTCCCGCGCCTGATGCCCGGCCAGTCCGTGATCATGGGCGTCGGCTCCATGGACTACCCGGCGGAGTTCCAGGGCACCAGCCAGGACACCCTGAACAAGCTCGGCATCTCGAAGGTCATGACGCTCACGTCGACCTACGACCACCGGGTGATCCAGGGCGCCGCCTCCGGCGAGTTCCTCCGCCAGGTCGCCAACCTGCTGCTCGGCGAGAACGGCTTCTACGACGACATCTTCGAGGCGCTGCGCATCCCCTACGAGCCGGTCCGCTGGCTGAAGGACATCGACGCGTCGCACGACGACGACGTCACGAAGGCCGCGCGCGTCTTCGAGCTGATCCACTCCTACCGGGTCCGCGGCCACGTGATGGCCGACACCGACCCGCTGGAGTACCGCCAGCGCAAGCACCCCGACCTGGACATCGTCGAGCACGGCCTCACTCTGTGGGACCTGGAGCGCGAGTTCGCCGTCGGCGGCTTCGCCGGCAAGTCGATGATGAAGCTGCGCGACATCCTCGGCGTGCTGCGCGACTCGTACTGCCGCACCACCGGCATCGAGTTCATGCACATCCAGGACCCCAAGCAGCGCAAGTGGATCCAGGACCGGGTGGAGCGCCCGCACTCCAAGCCGGAGCGCGAGGAGCAGCTGCGCATCCTGCGCCGCCTGAACGCCGCCGAGGCCTTCGAGACCTTCCTGCAGACCAAGTACGTCGGCCAGAAGCGCTTCTCCCTCGAGGGCGGCGAGTCGGTCATCCCGCTGCTGGACGCGGTCCTGGACAGCGCGGCGGAGTCCCGGCTCGACGAGGTCGTCATCGGCATGGCCCACCGCGGCCGCCTGAACGTCCTGGCGAACATCGTCGGCAAGTCGTACGCGCAGATCTTCCGCGAGTTCGAGGGCAACCTCGACCCGAAGTCGATGCACGGCTCCGGCGACGTGAAGTACCACCTGGGCGCCGAGGGCACCTTCACCGGCCTCGACGGCGAGCAGATCAAGGTCAGCCTGGTCGCCAACCCCTCCCACCTGGAGGCGGTGGACCCGGTCCTGGAGGGCGTCTCGCGCGCCAAGCAGGACATCATCAACAAGGGCGGTACGGACTTCACGGTCCTGCCGATCGCGATCCACGGCGACGCGGCCTTCGCGGGCCAGGGCGTGGTGGCCGAGACCCTGAACATGTCGCAGCTGCGCGGCTACCGCACCGGCGGCACGGTCCACATCGTCATCAACAACCAGGTCGGCTTCACCGCCGCCCCCGAGTCCTCGCGTTCCTCCATGTACGCGACGGACGTGGCCCGCATGATCGAGGCCCCGATCTTCCACGTGAACGGTGACGACCCGGAGGCCTGCGTCCGCGTGGCGCGCCTGGCCTTCGAGTTCCGCCAGGCCTTCAACAAGGACGTGGTGATCGACCTCATCTGCTACCGCCGCCGCGGTCACAACGAGTCGGACAACCCGGCCTTCACGCAGCCGCTGATGTACGACCTGATCGACAAGAAGCGCTCGGTGCGCAAGCTGTACACCGAGTCCCTGATCGGTCGCGGCGACATCACCCTGGAAGAGGCCGAGCAGGCGCTGCAGGACTACCAGGGCCAGCTGGAGAAGGTCTTCACCGAGGTCCGCGAGGCCACCGCGCAGCCGGCCATCGTGGAGACCTCCGACCCGCAGGCCGAGTTCCCGGTCGCCGTGAACACCGCGGTGACCACGGAGGTCGTCAAGCGGATCGCCGAGTCCCAGGTCAACATCCCCGACCACATCACCGTCCACCCGCGTCTGCTGCCGCAGCTGCAGCGCCGGGCGGCGATGGTCGAGGACGGCACGATCGACTGGGGCATGGGCGAGACCCTCGCCTTCGGCTCCCTGCTGCTGGAGGGCGTCCCGGTCCGCCTGGCGGGCCAGGACTCGCAGCGCGGTACGTTCGGCCAGCGCCACGCGGTGATCATCGACCGGAACACCGGCGAGGAGTACACGCCGCTGCAGTACCTCTCCGAGGACCAGGCGCGGCTCAACGTCTACAACTCCCTGCTGTCCGAGTACGCGGCGATGGGCTTCGAGTACGGCTACTCGCTGGCCCGCCCCGACGCGCTCGTGCTGTGGGAGGCCCAGTTCGGCGACTTCACCAACGGCGCGCAGACCGTCGTGGACGAGTTCATCTCGTCGGCGGAGCAGAAGTGGGGCCAGACCTCCGGCGTCGTCCTGCTGCTGCCGCACGGCTACGAGGGCCAGGGCCCGGACCACTCCTCGGCCCGCCCGGAGCGCTTCCTGCAGCTGTGCGCCCAGAACAACATGACGGTGGCCATGCCCACCCTGCCGTCGAACTACTTCCACCTCCTGCGGTGGCAGGTGCACAACCCGCACCACAAGCCGCTGGTCGTCTTCACCCCGAAGTCGATGCTGCGCCTGAAGGCCGCCGCGTCGAAGGCGGAGGAGTTCACCACGGGCCAGTTCCGCCCGGTCATCGGCGACAGCTCGGTCGACCCGGCCGCGGTCCGCAAGGTCGTCTTCTGCTCCGGCAAGGTCTACTACGACCTCGACGCCGAGCGGCAGAAGCGCGGCGTGACCGACACCGCGATCATCCGCCTCGAGCGGCTGTACCCGCTGCCGGGTGCCGAGCTCCAGGCGGAGATCAAGAAGTACGCCAACGCCGAGAAGTACCTGTGGGCCCAGGAGGAGCCGGCGAACCAGGGTGCCTGGCCGTTCATCGCGCTCAACCTGATCGACCACCTCGACCTGGCGGTCGGCGCGGACATCCCGGCCGGCGAGCGCCTGCGCCGTATCTCCCGCCCGCACTCGTCGTCCCCGGCGGTGGGGTCGGCGAAGCGGCACCAGGCCGAGCAGGAGCAGCTGGTGCGCGAGGTGTTCGAGGCGTAGCCGCCCTCGCGGGTCGTACCCGGCCGGGCCGCACTCCCTCCACGGGGGTGCGGCCCGGCCGTTTTCCCGGACCTATCCTTGTGCCCATGTACTTCACCGACCGAGGCATCGAGGAACTGGAGAAGCGGCGCGGCGAGGAGGAGATCACCTTCGAGTGGCTCGCCGAGCAGCTGCGGACGTTCGTCGATCTGAACCCCGACTTCGAGGTGCCGGTGGAACGACTGGCGACCTGGCTGGCGCGGCTGGACGACGAGGACGAGTAGCGGCCCGCCCGCTGCCCGGCAGCAACGAACGACGGGGCGCCTTCGGGCGCCCCTTGGTGCAGGGGGCGACTCCGCCCCGTGGGGCGCTGCCCCCTGCAGGGCGCTGACTCCGCGCCCCCCCCATCCGGCCCCCACAAGCGCGGGACGCCTCGCCCGGTGACGCCGCCCGAGTGGTCCCAGACCCCGTTCCACGGCCAGAGCCGGGTCAGTCGCGTGGGTGAGCAGGCTCGTACGCCAGCCTCCACGCCCTCGAACGGCTCACGGAGCCGGACCCCAGGTCCGATGCGCGCGCCGGATGCGCGGCTTGCTCGCGGTCCTCACGCACGTGGGGGTCACCCTGCCCGAGGGACTCACCCCCGGCGAACCCGCCGACCGGCTGCACCACTCGGCCCGGCACCACCCGGGCGCCCGCCCGGTCGAGCCCTCCGACGGACAGCGGCCGGCCCCCGGAACCCACCCCGGCCACCACCGCCCGCCTCGCCGCCCGGCTGCCGGTGACGCGGTCGACCGGTTCGCCGCCGTGCGCCCAGAGCCCGCCCTCGGGCACGAGCACATGCTAGGGCAATTCCGCCGGTTCGACGGATGCGTGATCACCAGAACGAGTGCCTTGACTTTCCAGGGCCGCGATATATCGTGAATCACGTAAGACGCGATATGGCGTGTGCGGTGCGTCGAGGAGGTCTGTCCATGTCCGAGTGGTCCGTCGCGGAGCCGAAGAAGCTCACCTTCGAGGAGCCGGTGAGCGCGCTCCACGTGCGCATCGTCAACGGAACGGTGAACGTCGTGGGCACGGACGAAGGTTCCGCGCGCCTGGAGGTGTCGGAGATCGAGGGACCACCGCTCGTCGTCACCCTGCGGGACGGCACACTGACGGTGGCCTACGAGGACCTGCCCTGGAAGGGCTTCCTGAAGTGGCTCGACCGCAAGGGCTGGCGGCGCAGCGCCGTGGTCTCCCTCGCGGTCCCCGCGCAGACCCGGGTCGAGGTGGGCGTGGTCAGCGCCGCGGCCTTCGTCTCCGGCATCGACGGCGGTACGGACGTCAAGGGCGTCTCCGGCGACACGACGCTGGTCGGACTCGGCGGGCCGGTCCGCGCGGACACCGTGTCGGGCAACCTGGAGGCGCAGGCCCTCGGCGGCGAGCTGCGCTTCAACTCCGTCTCCGGGGACCTGACCGTGGTGGACGGTTCCGGTTCCTCGGTGAAGGCGGATTCCGTCAGCGGCTCGATGATCGTTGACCTCGACCCGGCGGACCGCCCCACCGACGTCGGCCTCACCAGCGTCTCCGGCGAGATCGCCATCCGGCTGCCGCATCCCGCGGACGCGGAGGTGGAGGCGAACACCGCGAGCGGCTCGGTCTCCAACGCCTTCGAGGACCTGCGGGTCACCGGCCAGTGGGGCGCCAAACGGATCACCGGCCGGCTCGGCGCGGGCCACGGCAGACTGCGGGCCACCACCGTCTCCGGCTCCATAGCGCTGCTGCGCCGCCCGCCGCGGGAGGACGAGCCCTGGGAGGCGGAACCCGCGGCCGGAGGCTCACCGGCCGCCCCGGCGGACGGCCCGCGAGGCGGTTCGGGAGACAATTCCGTTTCCGGCCAGGGCGAGGGAGCCACCAGCGCCCCGGCCGACGGCACGACCGACAAGAAGGTGCTCTGACATGCCCCCCGTCTTCGCCCACGGCCGCCTGCGCCTGTACCTCCTGAAGCTGCTGGACGAGGCCCCGCGCCACGGCTACGAGGTGATCCGCCTCCTCGAGGAGCGCTTCCAGGGCCTGTACGCCCCCTCGGCGGGCACCGTCTACCCGCGCCTGGCCAAGCTGGAGGCCGAGGGCCTGGTCACCCACACCACCGAGGGCGGCCGCAAGGTGTACTCGATCACCGACGCCGGCCGCGCCGAGCTGGCCGACCGCAGCGGTGAGCTGGCCGACCTGGAGCTGGAGATCCGGGAGTCGGTCGCCGAGCTCGCCGCGGAGATCCGGGCCGATGTGCGCGGGGCGGCGGGCGACCTGCGCCGGGAGATGCGGGCCGCGGCCAGCGAGGCCCGCCGGGGCACCGCCGGCCGCGGCACGGACCCCGGCCCCTTCGGCGACTTCGCGGACTACGGCGACAAGGAGGCCTGGCGCGCCGCCAAGGAGGAGATGCGGCGCGCCAAGCAGGAGTGGAAGGAGCAGGCCCGGCGCGCCAAGGACGAGAGCCGCCGGGCCCGCGAGGAGGCCCAGCGGGCCCGCCGCCAGGCCCAGGAGGCACAGGAACGGGCCCGCGCCCAGGCGCAGGAACAGGTGCAGCGCATCGCCCGTCGGGTCCAGGAGCAGATGCAGACCCACTTCGCGCGCGGTGACTGGCCGACCGGGCTGCGGGAGGGCCTGAGCGAGCTCGTCAAGGAGGTCGGCGACTTCGGCAGGGAGTTCGGCAAGGACACCAGGAAGGAGAACGGCTCGGGTCACACCGGGGGACCCGCAGGACAACCGCAGTACTCGGACACCCCCGAGGACTTCCCGGCCGGCTACGTGCCCACCTGGGCCCACGAGGGCCGCCTGGACTCCACCGGCGACCCGGCCCGGGACCTGGACCGCCTGCTCGACCGCTTCCGGGACGACATCCGGGACGCGGCACGGGACCACGGCGTCACGGCGGAGCAGCTCCGCGAGGCCCGCCGCCACCTGTCCATGGCGGCGGCCCACATAGGGGCACTGCTGCGAGCCCCCAAGCCCTGAGCCGGCCGGCCAGGCCGTGGGGCACGCGCTCCCACGGCCGGGCCCGTCCCGGCTCGCACACCCAGGCGACACCTCCGCCCAGCTGCCCTCCACGCCCTGCCTCGGCAGCTCGGGACCTACCAGCCCAAGCCCGCAGCCGACCCGCCCCGCTCCCGACGTCCAAGCCCCCGGGATCTCCACGCCCCGGCCCCGAACCGGCCGAGCCCTCAGCCCGCCTTCGCCTCACCACCCCCGTACAGCACACGCGTCAGGGTCTCGTACGTCACCCCGTGGTCGGCGAGGACCTCCGCGGGCACACCCGGCCGGACCGTCAGCGCCATGAGGAGGTGCTCATCGCCGATGTGCCGGTCCCGCCGGGCCAGGGCGACCCGGAGGGACTTCTCGAGCACCTCCTTGGCATCCCGGCCGAAGGCCGTCCGGCGCCCCGACCACCATCCCTTGTCCTTCCGGTCGCCGGACATGGCACCCACCCCGTGCAGCTCCTCGACCCGGGCGACGATCTCCGAGACGTCGATGCCCAGCCCGGCCAGGGCCTCGGCGTCGGCCTGCGACAGACCGGCGCGGCGCCGGGCCTCAGCGAGAGCCGCCCGTACCGACTCCCGGCGCTCGGCGAGCCCGAGGGCCGCCAGGGCGAACGATGCGCGGCTGCCCTCCCGGTCGAGCAGGGCGAGCAGCAGATGCTCCGGGTCGACGCACGACGCACCCGCCTCCTCGGCGTGCCCGAACGCCCCCTTGACCACCGCCCGTGCGTCCTTCGTGAACCGCTCGAACATCAATGCCTCCCGTACTTCTTGTGCACGGCCTGCCTGCTGACCCCGAGTTCGGTGGCGATCTCCTGCCACGACCAGCCCTGGTTGCGCGCGCTGCGCACCTGTACGGCCTCCAGCTGCTCCAGCAGCCTGCGCAGCGCGGCGACGGCCCGCAGCCCCACTCGGGGGTCGCGGTCGCCCGCGCGGGCGGCGAGATCCGTTGCTTCACTCATGACGTCAACTTACGTTGACACACCTTCCATGTCAATCACAGTTGACACCCGACGACCGGCCGCCCGGACACACCGACGGCCGGCCCGGAAACCGGACCGGCCGTCACACACCGAAAAACGACGAAAGAACGAAGGACGAAGCGACGAAGCGACGAAGCAACGAAACCGTCAGGGGTTGGTCAGCACGATCTTCCCGAACTGGTCACCCGCGGCCATCCGCTCGAAGCCCTCCCGGGCCCGGTCCATCGGCAGCACCTCGTCGATGACGGGCCGCACACCCGTGGCGGCGCAGAACGCCAGCAGATCCTCCAGCTCGTCCTTGGTGCCCATCGTCGAGCCCACGACCTTGAGCTCCAGGAAGAAGATCCGGGTCAGCTCGGCGTGCGAGGGCCGGTCACCGCTGGTGGCGCCGGAGATGACCAGCGTGCCGCCGGGCCGCAGCGACTTCACCGAGTGCGACCAGGTGGCGGCCCCGACCGTCTCGATGACGGCATCGACCCGCTGCGGCAGCCGCGCGCCCGGCTCCACCGCCTCCACGGCACCCAGCTCCAGGGCCCGCTTCCGCTTGGCCTCGTCCCGGCTGGTGGCGAAGACCCGCAGGCCCGCCGCCCTGCCCAGCACGATGGCGGCCGTGGCGACACCACCGCCGGCGCCCTGCACGAGCACGGAGTCCCCGGGCCGCACCCCGGCGTTGGTGAACAGCATGCGGTACGCCGTCAGCCAGGCGGTCGGCAGACAGGCGGCCTCCTCGAAGGAGAGCTCCTTCGGCTTGGGCAGGAGGTTCCACGTCGGGACGGCGACCTGCTCGGCGAAGGTGCCCTGGTAGCGCTCGGTGAGGATGGAGCGGGGCTCGTCCGGCCCGACCCCGTGACCGCTCTGGCCGATCACGGAGTGCAGCACGACCTCGTTGCCGTCCTCGTCGACGCCGGCGGCGTCGCAGCCGAGGATCATCGGCAGCTTGTCCTCTGCGAGGCCGACGCCGCGCAGGGACCACAGGTCGTGGTGGTTGAGGGAGGCGGCCTTGACCGTGACGGTGCTCCAGCCGGGGCGGGTCTCGGGAGCCGGGCGCTCACCCACCTCCAGACCATTCAGCGGCTGGTCGCGGTCGATTCGGGCGGCGTAGACAGCGAACATGACCTTGACGATAGGGTCCCCGCCCCGCCCGCGGAACCGCAGACACCTGTGAGACACACCCTCTTGCCAAGACGGCCACCTCGGCCACCGGCCGCCGGAGCCGCCGAGATCACCCGAGCGGCCGCGTACCCGGATGCGAAGATGGCCCCGCCCGTAAGGGCGGGGCCATCCGGTCGTGCTCAGGTCAGCGTCGTGCCACGCCGTCGGCCCGGGCCGCCGCGGCCACCGCCGCCGTGACCGCCGGAGCGACCCGCTCGTCGAACGGGGACGGAATGACGTAGTCGGCCGCGAGGTCGTCCCCGACCACCGACGCCAGCGCCTCGGCGGCCGCCAGCTTCATGCCCTCGGTGATCCGGGAGGCCCGCACCTGGAGGGCGCCCGCGAAGATCCCCGGGAACGCCAGCACGTTGTTGATCTGGTTGGGGAAGTCGGACCGCCCGGTCGCGACGACCGCCGCGTACTTGTGCGCCACCTCGGGGTGCACCTCGGGGTTCGGGTTGGCCATCGCGAAGACGAACGCGCCCTCGGCCATGGACGCCACGGCCGGCTCCGGCACCGTACCGCCGGAGACGCCGATGAAGACGTCCGCCCCGGCCAGCGCCGCCTCCAGGGATCCGGAGATCCCCGCCTTGTTCGTGAAGCCGGCCAGCTCCCGCTTCACCGGCGTCAGGTCGTCCCGGTCCGCCGAGACCACGCCCTTGCGGTCGGCCACGGCGACATCGCCGATCCCGGCCTCCACCAGCATCCTGGCGATCGCGACACCCGCGGCGCCCGCACCCGAGATCACGGCCCGCAGATCACCGAGCCCGCGCCCGCTCAGCCGCGCGGCGTTGCGCAGGGCCGCCAGCGTCACGACCGCCGTGCCGTGCTGGTCGTCGTGGAAGACCGGGATGTCGAGCCGCTCCTGGAGCTTGCGCTCGATCTCGAAGCACCGGGGCGCGGAGATGTCCTCCAGGTTCACGCCGCCGAAGGACGGTGCCAGCCGGACGACCGTCTCCACGATCTCGTCGACGTCCGTGCAGTTCAGGGCGATCGGAACGGCGTCCACGCCCCCGAACTGCTTGAACAGAATGGCCTTCCCCTCCATCACCGGAAGGGAGGCCTCGGGCCCGATGTCCCCGAGCCCCAGCACGGCCGTACCGTCCGTCACGACGGCGACCACCGACGACTTCCATGTGTAGTCGTGGACGAGGTCGGGCTGCTCGGCGATCGCGCTGCACACTTTCGCGACGCCGGGTGTGTACGCGAGGGACAGGTCGTCCTTGTCGCGGACCGGCACGGTGGCCTGCACGGCCATCTTGCCGCCGCGGTGCAGGGCGAACGCCGGATCGAACGAATCGAGGGGCTCCGCACCGCCCTCCTGACCCGTTTGGTCCGCGCTCTCGCTGCGAGGATTGACGATCTCCGCTGCCACTTGGTTCTACCCCTTAGGTCTGCATGGTTGAGGGTTGGCCACTCCTGGTTGAGAAGTGGGCGGGCACCGCGTACGGCCCAGATGGTGCTCTGTACGGGATACGTACGGGCACATACGCGACGGGCGCGCCGCACACGCGCCCTGAGCCCCGGATGAGGGGTGTAAAGAACCTTCTTACCGGACGGACGGCGCCGAGGACGAGTCGATAACGCGAAGGTCACATACCGGGGACCCGACTCATCGCCCGTTTTCAGGACAAGGCCCGGTGAAAGTCGGCGCAAGCACGCGAGCTGTGACGAATGCCGCGACCCTGGCATCCGTATCGTGAGATGCACCGAAGATATTCCGGCTGGAAGGGGGTATTTCCGCAGAAGATGCGGCCGTGATGTACCGGAGTGGTGTGGTTCGGGGGTCACCCGTTATCCGATTTTGACATGGCTGGCCCCCTGACTGGCGCAGTCCGAATGGCAAGATGCCGTAATCACACGAGGTCGCGACACTCGAAGACGTGTGTTCCTGTCGACCCACGGCATCTGTCGAACCCATCGGCAAGTGCCGGCCCCCGGCGTCCGCCGAAGCCTCGGCGGCCGTCACTCGGCAGCCGCCGCCCCCACCGGCAGCCGCCGTACCCCTGGCAGCCGCCGTCCCCCACCGGCAGCGGCCACACCGGGAGCCGCCGAACCCTCGGCAGCGACCGGTCCCACGGCAGCTGCCGAACCCTTCGGCGGCCGCCAGCCCCATCGGCAACTCCACCCATCCGCCGGAGGAACCCACCATGACCGCAAGCTCCACCCGTCGTCCGACCGCCGCGCACTCCCGGCTAGCAGCGGTCGGTGCGATCGCGGTCGCAGGCGCGCTGATGCTCACCGGATGCGGTGACCAGACGAAGGACAACGGCTCGGGCAGCAAGACCGCCACCTCGAAGGACGCCCCGCTCGCCGACAAGCTGCCCCAGGCGATCCGCGACAAGGGCGTCATCAAGGTCGGTTCCGACATCGCGTACGCCCCGGTCGAGTTCAAGGACGGCTCCGGCAAGACGGTCGGTATCGACCCGGACCTGGCCGCCGCCATGGGCAAGCAGCTCGGCGTGACGTTCGACTTCGAGAACGGCACCTTCGACACCCTGATCACGGGTCTGCGCTCCAAGCGGTACGACATCGCGATGTCCGCGATGACCGACACCAAGGACCGCCAGGAGGGCATCGACTCCGACACCGGCAAGAAGGTCGGCGAGGGCGTCGACTTCGTCGACTACTTCACGGCCGGTGTCTCGATCTACACCAAGAAGGGCGACGACCAGGGCATCAAGAACTGGTCGGACCTGTGCGGCAAGAAGATCGTGGTCCAGCGTGGCACGGTCTCGGAGGACCTGGCCAAGGCCGAGTCGAAGAAGTGCTCGGGCGGCAAGAAGATCGCCATCGAGTCCTTCGACAACGACCAGCAGGCCCAGACCCGCCTGCGCGCGGGCGGCGCCGACGCCGGCTCCTCCGACTTCCCGGTCGCCGCCTACGCCGTGAAGACCTCCGGCGGCGGCAAGGACTTCCAGATCGTCGGCGAGCAGGTCGAGGCCGCCCCGTACGGCATCGCGGTCGCCAAGGGCAACACGCAGCTTCGCGACGCCCTCAAGGCCGCGCTGGACGCGATCATCAAGAACGGCGAGTACGAGAAGATCCTCACCAAGTGGGGCGTGACGGACGGCGCCGTGAAGGAAGCCTCCATCAACGGCGGCAAGTGACCGCGACGAAGCGGCACTGAAAGGCAACATCCGTGACTGTTGACATCGACAAGACGGCGGGCCCGGCCGGCACGCCCCCGGCCGGGCCGGAGGCCATCAGGGCCATCCCGGTCCGGCACTACGGGCGGTACGTCTCCGCCGTCATCGCGATCGGCCTGCTGGTCGCGATCATCTACGCGTTCGGCCAGGGCAAGATCAACTGGCACGCTGTCCCCGACTACTTCTTCGACGACCGCATCATGAAGGGCGTCGGCCAGACGATGCTCCTGACGGTGCTGTCGATGCTGATCGGCATCGTGGGCGGCATCGTCCTCGCCGTCATGCGGCTGTCGAGGAACCCGGTGACCTCGTCCATCGCCTGGTTCTACATCTGGTTCTTCCGGGGCACCCCGGTCCTGGTCCAGCTGTTCGTCTGGTTCAACCTGGGTCTGGTCTTCGAGTACATCAACCTCGGCCCGATCTACAAGAACTACTGGTCGGACTTCATGACGCCGTTCCTGACGGCGCTGCTGGGCCTCGGCCTGAACGAGGCCGCGTACATGGCGGAGATCTGCCGCGCCGGTCTGCTCTCGGTCGACGAGGGGCAGACGGAGGCGGCCCACGCCCTCGGCATGAGCCACGGCAAGACGCTGCGGCGGATCGTCATCCCGCAGGCGATGCGCGTGATCGTGCCGCCGACGGGCAACGAGGTCATCAACATGCTGAAGACCACCTCGCTGGTCTCGGCGGTGCAGTACTACGAGCTCCTGCGGTACGCGCAGGACATCGGCCAGACCTCCGGCGCCCCGGTGGAGATGCTGTTCCTGGCGGCCGCCTGGTACCTGATCCTCACCTCGGTACTGAGCGTGGGCCAGTACTACATCGAGCGGTACTACGCGCGTGGCTCCAGCCGCAGCCTCCCCGCCACGCCGTTCCAGAAGCTCAAGGCCACGATGCTGTCGCTCAGCCGTCCCAGGGGAGGCGTGGCATGACCGAGAAGATCACCAAGACGGACAGCCCCGTGCGGGACTCCGGCGTCCCCATGGTCAAGGCCGAGGGCGTCCACAAGTCCTTCGGCCCCGTCGAGGTCCTCAAGGGCATCGACCTGGAGGTGAGGTCCGGCGAGGTGTTCTGCCTCATCGGCCCCTCCGGCTCCGGCAAGTCGACCTTCCTCAGGTGCATCAACCACCTGGAGAAGATCAACGCGGGCCGGCTGTACGTCGACGGCGAGCTCGTCGGCTACCGCCAGAAGGGCGACAAGCTGTACGAGCTCAAGGACAGCGAGGTCGCGCTCAAGCGCCGGGACATCGGCATGGTCTTCCAGCGCTTCAACCTGTTCCCGCACATGACCGCGCTGGAGAACATCATCGAGGCGCCGGTCCAGGTCAAGGGCGTGAACAAGGCCCAGGCCCGGGAGCGCGCACTGCAGCTGCTGGAGCGCGTGGGCCTGGCCGACAAGGCCGGGAACTACCCCTCGCAGCTCTCCGGCGGCCAGCAGCAGCGCGTGGCGATCGCCCGGGCCCTGGCGATGGACCCGAAGCTGATGCTGTTCGACGAGCCGACCTCGGCGCTCGACCCGGAGCTGGTCGGTGACGTCCTGGACGTCATGCGCGACCTGGCCGAGTCCGGCATGACGATGATCGTCGTCACCCACGAGATGGGCTTCGCCCGCGAGGTGGGCGACAGCCTGGTCTTCATGGACGGCGGTGTGGTGGTCGAATCCGGCCACCCGCGCGAGGTGCTGACCAACCCGCAGCACGAGCGGACGAAGTCGTTCCTGTCCAAGGTGCTCTGACGGCACGCACGGCGAAGGGGCGGTACGGATTGTCCGTGCCGCCCCTTCGCGCGTGCTACTTCAGGGCCAGGAGCAGGGTGTCCGACGGCGAGCACCACACCGGGCGGACCTCGCCGAACCCCTTCTCGCGCAGCACCCGGGTGTGCCACGCCACCGACGGGGTGTCGCCCTCGGCGTGTTCGCCGTAGATCGCGAAACGGCGCGCGGTGGGCTCGGCGAGCACCGGGTCCTGTGCGGCGAGCTGCCACCACTCGGTCCAGTCGAGGGCGCCGTCGCGCTTGGCCTGTTCCATGCGGGCGTGCCGCTGGGCCCGTTCGGCCGCGTTGATCCGGGGCGTCGTCTCGTCGATCATGTGGTCCGCGTTCAGGAAGACACCGCCGTCGCGGAGCAGCTCCGCGAGCCGGCCGTAGAGAGCCGCGAGGGGTTCCCGGTGCAGCCAGTGCAGGGCGGTGGCGGTGAGCACGGCGTCGTAGGAGTCGTACGGGAGCTTCGCCGGCCAGTGCGGGTCCGTCAGGTCGGCGGTGACGAGGGTGACCCGGTCGTCGGCCGCGAAGGTGCCCTCGGCGATGGCCAGCAGCGCGGGGTCCAGGTCGACCCCGGTACTGGTGGCGTCGGGGAACCGCCGGAGCAGCCGGGCGGTGATGCTGCCGGTGCCGCACGCCAGGTCGAGCACGCGCGGGGCGGTGCCCACCAGGGCCTCCACCATGTCGAGCGTGATCCGGAACCGTTCCTCCCGGTCCGGCAGATACCACTCCTGCTGCCGGTCCCAGCTCTCCTGCCAGGCGTGCCAGTCGGCGGTGGCCGTGGTGGTGTCCGCGTCCGTCATCGAGCCCCTCCCTCGCGTCCGTACCGTAATACCCTGGAAGCGCAGTCAGCTGTTACCTGACCGTACGCACGACCATAAGGCCCCTTCGTAAGGACTACAAGTGGAACTGGCCTATTACTCGGACTATGCCGTGCGCCTCGTCAACACCGAGGAACCGGCCCGGGGCAAGGACTCCCTGACCTCCATCGAGGCGGTCCGCGACCTCTTCGGGGGCAACCAGTCGGCGGCCCGCCGGGCCACCGAGGCCGATGTGACGCGGTTCCGCTCGGTCCGGGCCCGGCTGCGCGCGGTCTTCGAGGCGGCGGACAGCGGCGACGAGACCCTCGCCGTGGACCTGCTCAACTCGCTCCTGCTCGAGTTCCCGGTGAGCCCGCAGATCTCCGGCCACGACTTCCGCGACGACGACGGCCGCCCGCTGTGGCACATGCACCTGGCGGACCACCCCTCGAACGCGACGGCGGGCTACGCGGCGATCGCCGCGATGGGGCTGGCCTTCCATCTCACCGAGTACGGCGTGGACCGCCTGGGCCTGTGCGAGGCGGCCCCGTGCCGCAACGCCTACCTCGACACCTCCACCAACCGCTCCCGGCGCTACTGCTCGGACCGCTGCGCGACCCGCGCCAACGTGGCCGCCTACCGGGCCCGCAAGCGCCTGGAGGCGGCCCGCCCCAGCCGGTCCGAGAAGACGGGCCGGGCCGCCGAAAGCGCCCAGCCCAGCAGCGCCAGCGGCGAGCGCTGATCCGGCTTGCGCGGCCGGTAGCGGAAGCGGACCCTGCCCAGCACCAGGTCGTCGGGGACGACCCCGTAGTCGGTGCTGTCGCCGCCGGCGTAGGAGTTGTCGCCGAGCACCCACCAGCCGCCCTCGCGCCGCTCGGCGGCCCGCTTGACGACGAGCAGGTCCTGCTGGAAGGGGTGGCGCAGGACGATCACGTCCCCGGGCCTGATCCGGGCCCCGTAGTGCACCAGGAGCAGGTCCCCGTGGTACAGCGTGGGCACCATGGAGGGTCCGGTCACCTCGGCCACCCCGAAGGGCGCCGCGGCCCCGCCCCGCTCCGGCTCCTGCGACAGCTCCGGCCTCACCCGGCACCTCCCGGTCGTTCCTCCACCAGTCTCAGTCTCACCCCGGACTTTTGTCCTAAGCCCATGGGGGCACTCGCCAAAACCGGTCGCCCACGGAGTAATGTCCCCCCTGAGAAGACGATCACGAGGAAGGATTGCTTCATGCTTTCCCGCCTGTTTGCCCCCAAGGTCACGGTCAGCGCGCACTGCGACCTGCCCTGCGGTGTCTACGACCCGGCCCAGGCCCGCATCGAGGCGGAGTCGGTGAAGGCCATCCAGGAGAAGATGGCCGGCAACGACGACCCGCACTTCCAGACCCGTGCCGCGGCCATCAAGGAGCAGCGCGCGGAGCTCGCGAAGCACCACGTCTCCGTGCTGTGGAGCGACTACTTCAAGGCCCCGCACTTCGAGAAGTACCCGGAGCTGCACCAGCTGGTCAACGACACCCTGAAGGCCCTGTCGGCCGCCAAGGGCTCGACCGACCCGGCCACCGGCCAGAAGGCGCTGGACTACATCGCCCAGATCGACAAGATCTTCTGGGAGACCAAGAAGGCCTGACGGCCGACCCGTGCGCGGCGACCGGCGATCGGTGCACCATCGCGAGGTCGGTGGGCATGGCGAGGGGCCCGGCCGGACACCCGGTCGGGCCCTTCGGCGTTCCCGGGGCCGCCCGGCGGAAGCACAGCGCCGCCTGCCGAACCCCGTGACGCAGGACGACGACCACGGCGACGGCGACGTCCAGCTCACCGCGGTGATGATGTGGTCCATTGCTGCATGCAGACAGCCGGGGGCCGCTGCGCGGGGAACCCCCGGCGAAGCCCGTTCGTGGTTCACGCAGGCGACTGGTGAGAACATGCGATCCTGCTGTGATGAGCCTGGAGGACCTGGTCCGGCTGCGGCAGGCCCGCGACCGGATCGACCGCGAGTACGCCGAGCCCCTCGACATCCCCGCGCTCGCGCGCACGGCCCTGATGTCGCCGGGGCACTTCCAGCGCAGCTTCCGCGCCGCGTTCGGGGAGACTCCGTACGGCTACCTCATGACCCGCCGTATCGAACGGGCCAAGGCCCTGCTGCGCCAGGGTGACATGACGGTGACCGAGGTGTGCCACGCGGTGGGGTGTACCTCCCTCGGTTCGTTCAGCGCGCGCTTCACGGAGCTGGTCGGCGAGACCCCGAGCGCGTACCGGGCCCGCGAGCACCAGGACGGCGCGGGCGTCCCCGCGTGTGTGGCGCGGGCGCACACCCGCCCCAGGCGCGGATGATCCGCCCGGGCTCCCCCGCCCGCGGCCTACGATCATGTCCATGAGCATCCGCTGGACGTACGCCTTCGTCGACCGGCCCCGGGAGCGCTTCGCCGCCGCCTGCGACTTCTGGACCGCCGTCACCGGCACCCGGCCCTCCGAACGGCGCGGCGGGCACGACGAGTTCGTCACCCTGGTACCGGAGGGCACCGACGCGTGCGTCAAGCTCGCACCTGGACTTCTGCGTGGACGACGTACCGGCGTTCGCCGCGACGGCGCTGCGGCTCGGTGCGGACATGGTCGCCGACCTCGGAACGCTGGCCGTCCTGCGCTCCCCCGCCGGGCAGCAGTTCTGCGCGGTGCCCTGGCAGGGCGAGTCGGTGCGGCCGCCCGTCGTACGGGGCACCCGGCTGGACCAGGTGTGCCTCGACATCCCGCCCTCCGCCTACGAACGGGACGTCGCCTTCTGGACCGCCCTGCTGGACGGCTGGGAGTCGCTGCCCGGTGCGCTCCCGGGGTTCCACGTGGTCAAGCCGCCGCCGGGGCTGCCCGTCCGGGTGCTGCTGCAACGCCTTCAGCAGGAACGGCCCGTCTCCGCGCACCTCGACCTCGCCTGCTGGGACATCGGGGCGGCGCGGGACCGGCACGAGCGGCTGGGCGCGGTGTTCGTGGGCGGCTTCGCCTCCTGGGTGGTGCTGCGGGACCCGGCGGGCGGCACGTACTGCCTGACCGGTCGGGACCCGCAGACGGGCGTGCTGCCGCGGGGATGAGGGCCCCCGGAACCCTGGTCAGCGGGCCGTCACATACGCGCACGCCACGACGACGCCGCGGTCGCCGGGGGTGCCGTCGCCCGGGCACAGGGTGGCGTAGTCGCCGTACCTCATGGGCTCCGGCAGCCCGTCCTCCGGCCCGGGCCGGGCGTCCGGCTCAACGAGCTCCCACCGGAGCCGCTGCGGCTCTGCCTCGTCCTGCAGCCACAGGGTGAGCCCGCCGGCGACGACCACCAGGGCCGCCCACACGCCCACGGCCCACCGCCACACCCGGCGCCGCCGGTCCCCCACCATCTCCCTGCCCCCCACGTCCACCCTCGACCGCGCCGCCTCACCTCAGGAGGGGTTCGCGGCGGCCGCTCCCGGCTTCTGTTCCCGTTCCGTCCCGGGCGCCGTCCCGGCCGGGGCGGGCTCGGCGCCTTCGGCGTCCTGCTCGGCGTACGCCTTGCACTCGGGGTTGCGGCACGGGCCGGACACCCACACCGGGACCCACGCGCCCAGCGTCTTGTGGCGCCGGACCACCGTCTCCACCGGCTGTCCGCAGACGGGACAGACGTGTTCCTCGCTGCCCATGCCCCCAGCGTAGGCCGGGAGGGGGCTCAGCGCTGCCCGCCGGACGGCCGGGGCTCGCGCCACATGGGCCACATCCGCGGGCCGTCCGGCAGGTCGAGGGGCTCGCCGACGAGTTCGTATCCGAGGCGTTCGTACAGCTTGCGGCTGCGGGCGTTGCTCGCCTCCAGGTAGGCGGGCAGCCCCTCGCGGTCGCAGCGGTCCAGGACGTGCTGGATGAGGGCGGTGCCGAGGCCCTCGCCCTGCCGCCCGGGGGCCACACCGATCATCCACAGGTACGCGTGGGCGCGCCCCGCGGGGTGGACGCCGGCGGTCAGCCGGGCGATCAGCTCGACCCGCTCGTTGTCCGGGTCCACCTCGGCGCGCAGCCGGGCGGGCCCTTCGTCGTCGTCGGCGTGCTCGGCGCCGGGCCCGTGCTCGGCCGCCGGTACGGACATCCACAGGGCACAGGCCGAGCCGTCCTCGGTCACGTCGACGCGCCCGTCGTCGAGCACGATGTCGGTGAAGGCCGCCATGAGCTTGGGATGGGCCGTACGGCGGTGCTCCGTGCCGGGGAACACCCAGCGGCTGACCGGATCCTCGTGGAAGGCCTCGTCCAGCAGCCGGACGACCAGGTCCCGGTCGTCCTCGCCCGCCGTCCGGATCGCCACACCCATGTCCCGCCCCTTCGTCCGTCTCAATTGGCCTTGATCGTAAGGCCGTTGCAGCCTAGCCGGGATCGCGGACGCCCGGCGCGGCCCTATCCGGCCGAGCCGGGCGGACGGAGAGGGACCCAGGTGAGGCGGCGGACAGCAAACGGGCGGGTCCCGCACCTCGTGGGGTAGTGCGGGACCCGCCGGGCCGGAGCGCCAGGGCCGTACGGGGTCAGGGGCCGCACGGCCCCGGCACTCCGGGGTCTTTCGAACCGGCCGGTTCCCGAGGCATTCCTGAACCGGGCCGATCTGGGGGCCCTGCCGGGCCCTGCTGCTACCAGGACCTTCAGGTCCTGGCCGACCTGTGGGGCCCGCCCCGCAAGGCCCTTCGGGCCCTCGGCCGGTCTGGTCCTGTGCGACCTGTGCCGACCTGCCTGGCCTTACGGCCCCGCCACCCTGCGGGCCTTTCCGTCCCCGGCCGATCTGCCCGGGCCCTTCCGGACCCTGGCCGACCGGCCGAGCCTTCCCAGGCCCTGGTCGGCCGGCCGAGCCTTCCGACCTGGCCGACCCCCCGGCCCTCTCAGGCCTTCCAGACCCCACCGACCAGCCGAGCCGTGCCACTCCGTCGGCCTGCAGGGCCTTTCGGGCCTCCGCCGACCTGCGGCCCCCGCAGGGTCCCGCGCCCCCTCCGCAGCCGATCAGAGACCTCCCTGGCCTCCCCCGGCCTGAGCCGTCTCTCGGCCCGACCGGCTGCGGAGGGGCCCGGCCTTCGCCGGGCGGACGCGGTCGGTCAGCTGCTGCGGCGGGTCACGTACTCGGCGAGGGCCAGCAGGCCCCCGGCCGCCTCCGGGTCGGGCACCGCGCGGGCCAGCTGCCGCATGGCCCGGGCCATCCGGTCGGCGGCCTGGTTCTGTGCCCAGTCCCGGCCGCCCGCCCGCTCGACGGTCAGGGCGAGGTACTCCAGGTCCTCCGCGTCGTCCTCCTTGTCACTGGGCGCTTCGTACAGCGCGGCGAGTTCTGCTGCGGCCGGGGTCCCCGAGGCGAGGGCGGCGACGACCGGCAGGGACTTCTTGCGGGCGGCCAGGTCCGCGCCGGCCGGCTTGCCGGTGCGGTCCGGGTCGCCCCATATGCCGATGACGTCGTCGATGAGCTGGAAGGCGAGCCCGGCCTCCCGGCCGAACGCGTCCAGCGCCGTCACGTCCGCCTCCCCCGTGCCCGCGTACAGGGCACCGATCGCGCAGGCGGTCCCCAGCAGCGCGCCCGTCTTGGCCTCGGCCATGGCGAGCACCTGGTCGAGGGTGACCTCGTCCGGGCGGCACCGCTCCAGGGCGGTGTCCGCGTGCTGCCCCGCGCACAGTTCGACGACACAGCCGGCAAGCCGGGCGGCGGCGGCCGGGGCCGCCGGGTGCGGATCCTCGGCGAGGAGGCGCAGGGCCAGTGCCTGGAGGGCGTCCCCGGCGAGGATCGCGTCCGTGTCACCGAACACGGTCCAGGCGGTGGGCCGGTGCCGCCGGGTGGCGTCCCGGTCCATCACGTCGTCGTGCAGCAACGTGAAGTTGTGCACCAGTTCCACCGCCGCGGCCGCCCGCACCGACGCCTCCCGGGCCTCCGGTCCGCCCAGCGCGGCGGCCGAGGCCAGGACGAGCGCGGGGCGGATCGCCTTGCCCGAGCCCCCCGCCGCCGGGGTGCCGTCCGCGTGCTGCCAGCCGAAGTGGTAGAGCGCGATCCGGCGCATCGAGGAGGGCAGCGTCCCGAGCGCCTCCCGCAGCACCGGGTCGACCGCCGCCCGGGCCCGCGCCAGAAGCAGCTCCGCCTCGTGCCCGTCGGCCGGCCCCGGGCGGCCGTCCTGCTGTCTGGCCACGCCCTGCCGCCCGGCCCGCGCCCCGACCGGCCGCAGCAGCGCGGCGCCGGGCGGCGTGGAGTCCGTCAGGGACTCCGTCAGGGACTCACCCATGGGACCACCTCGAAGGAGCGACGGAGGGTGGCGCTGGACGCGTACCCCCAGGGCTTACCCGCCTGGCCGGGCGGGGATGCGGCCGGCCTGCCAGGAAGGTCACCGCCAGCGGCCGATCTCGACGTTCTCCAGGACGCCCAGCGCGTCCGGCACCAGCACCGCGGCCGAGTAGTACGTCGTGACCAGGTACTTGATGATGGCCTGTTCGTTGATGCCCATGAACCGCACCGACAGGCTCGGCTCGATCTCGTCGGGGATGCCCGCGGCCCGCAGCCCGATCACGCCCTGGTCCTCCTCGCCGGTACGCATGGCGATGATGGAGGTCGTACGGGCGTCGCTGACCGGGATCTTGTTGCACGGGAAGATCGGCACGCCACGCCAGGTGGGGATGCGGTTGCCGCCGATGTCGATGGTCTCGGGCACCAGCCCGCGCTTGTTCAGCTCGCGGCCGAACGCGGCGATCGCGCGTGGGTGGGCGAGGAGCAGCTTGGTGCCGCGGCGCCTGCTGAGCAGTTCGTCCATGTCGTCGGGGCTCGGCACCCCGTCGTGCGGCTGGATCCGCTGGTCGTACTCGCAGTTGTGCAGCAGACCGAAGTCGCGGTTGTTGATGAGCTCGTGTTCCTGACGCTCCTTCAGCGCCTCGACCGTCAGCCGCAGCTGCTGCTCGGTCTGGTTCATGGGCTGGTTGTAGAGGTCGGCCACACGCGTGTGGATGCGCAGCACGGTCTGGGCGACGCTCAGTTCGTACTCGCGGGGCCTGGCCTCGTAGTCGACGAAGGTGTGCGGGATGTCCGGTTCGCCGGAGTGGCCGGCCGCGAGGTCGATCTCCTTCTCGCCGTACTTGTTGGTGGCCTGCTCGGGGGCCGAGCGGCGCTGTTCGAGCTGCTGGCGCAGGGAGTCGGAGCGCTCGGCGATCTGCTCGACGTGCTCGCGGGACAGCACGAGCACCGTGCAGGCGGTGAGCGCCCGGGCCGTGTACTCCCAGATGGCGTCCTCGTCGAGCAGCGCCCGGTCGCCGAAGTAGGCACCGTCGGCGAGGACTCCGAGGGACTCGTCGTCCCCGTAGGGGCCGGTGCCGATCTTCTCGACCCTGCCGTGCGCCAGCAGGTACACCTCGTCGTTCTGGCTGCCGAACGAGGCGATCAGCTCGCCCGGCGCG
Source organism: Streptomyces sp. NPDC052682 (assembly GCF_040678435.1). Taxonomy (NCBI): domain Bacteria; kingdom Bacillati; phylum Actinomycetota; class Actinomycetes; order Kitasatosporales; family Streptomycetaceae; genus Streptomyces; species Streptomyces sp. NPDC052682. The sequence goes on from NZ_JBFATS010000003.1 coordinate 64,374, forward strand.
AACCAGCGCTGCTCACAGCGCTGCGCGAGTTCGGAGAGCACCTCCTGGTCCTCGTACGACCGCAGCGCCGGCAGTTCTCCCAGCTCGGCGGGGATGATCTCGACGCGGTCGCCGGTCTTCACGAAGGTCAGCCGGCCGTCGCCCACCGCGTAGGTCAGCCGTCGGTTCACCCGGTACGTGCCGCCCTGGATGTCCACCCAGGGGAGCATGCGCAGCAGCCAGCGAGAACTGATCTCCTGCATCTGCGGCACGGACTTGGTCGTGGTGGCCAGGTTCCGCGCGGCCGCGGTGCCGAGGCTCTGCTGCGGCCTGGTCTCCTCCGTGCGGACCTCTTCGCCTACCGACATAGAGAATTGCCCTCCCGTTGATGCCCGAAGCCCATGTGCCTGGGCATTCGATGTGCACGGCCCAGCCTTCCTCACGGAGCGTGGCGGTGCTATTACCCGAAAGAGCGGGAATGGATCTTCGAGTGGCTGGGCACACATGGGGACCCCGCCGACCGCCCTCGCGCACGCGGAGGTGTCCGGATCGGCTCGCACGCGGCTCGCGCACGGTCCGAACGGCTGGTTCTGAACGGCTCGTTCCGGTACAAGCCTCGTTACGAGGCGGCCGCGCCAGGCGGCTGTCGGGCACGCGTGAAGGAGGCGGCCATGGCCTTACCCATGTCCGCGAACGGTTTCCTGAAGGCGCTCAGAGCGGAGGGGCTGACCGTCGTCGAGGTCGGCGACTGGCGCGAGCACAACCGCAACCACAAGGGCCCGTGGGGCCCGGTCCACGGCGTGATGATCCACCACACCGTGACCCGGGGCAGCGCCCGCACCGTCGAGATCTGCCGCGACGGCTACGCCGACCTGCCCGGGCCGCTGTGCCACGGCGTCATCACCAAGGACGGCCGGGTGCACCTCGTCGGCTACGGCCGCGCCAACCACGCCGGGCTCGGCGACGACGACGTGCTGCGTGCGGTGATCGCCGAGAAGGCGCTGCCGCCCGACAACGAGACGAACACCGACGGCAACCGGCACTTCTACGGCTTCGAGTGCGAGAACCTGGGCGACGGTGAGGATCCCTGGCCCGAGGTCCAGCTGGAGGCGATCGAGAGAGCGGCCGCCGCGGTGTGCCGCCACCACGGCTGGACGGAACGGTCGGTGATCGGCCACCTGGAGTGGCAGCCGGGGAAGGTGGACCCGCGCGGTTTCACGATGACGGAGATGCGCGCGCGGATCCGCGACCGGCTCCAGTGACCGGTTGTCCGACAATGGGGGCGTGACCAGCCTGGACTTCCTCGGCCCCCGCCTGCCCTCCCCGCTCCAGGAGGTGCGGGACGAGCGCTTCGAGCGGCACGGAGTCCGGTTGCTGCTGAAGCGGGACGACCTGATCCACCCGGAGCTGATCGGCAACAAGTGGCGCAAGCTGGCGCCCAACCTCACCGCGGCGGCCGGACGCCCGATCGTCACGTTCGGCGGCGCGTACTCCAACCACCTGCGGGCCACCGCCGCAGCGGGCCGCCTCCTGGGGCTGTCCACGATCGGGGTGGTCCGCGGCCAGGAGCTGGCCGACCGCCCGCTCAACCCCTCCCTCGCCCGCTGCGTCGCCGACGGGATGCGGCTGCACTTCGCCGACCGGGCGGCCTACCGCGCGAAGGCGGAGCCCGCGACGCGGGCGGCGCTGCTGCGCGCGGCGGGCGCCACGCACGCGTACGTGGTGCCCGAGGGCGGCAGCAACGCGCCGGCCGTACGGGGCTGCCGTGCACTCGGTGCGGAACTGCGGGACGCGGCCGACGTCGTCGCCGTCGCCTGCGGCACCGGGGGCACCCTGGCCGGGCTGGCGGCGGGGCTCGGGCCGGTACAGCGGGCGCTGGGCGTGCCGGTGCTCAAAGGGGGCTTCCTGGCAGCCGACGTACGGCGCCTGCAGGAGAGGGCCTTCGGCGGGCCACGCGGTACGTGGGCCCTGGAGGAGCGCTTCCACTGCGGCGGGTACGGCCGTACGACACCGGAGCTGCACGCCTTCGCCGACGACTTCGAGGAGCGGCACGGGCTGGGGGTGGAGCGGCTCTATGTGGCCAAGATGCTGTACGCGCTCACCGCGCTGGTGGAGGAAGGGGCGTTCGCGAGGGGCACGGCCGTGGCCGCCGTGATCACCGGCGCGCCCTTCGCGGGCTGATCAGCCGGCCTCCCGGTACGCCGCCGCCTCCTCCAGGTCCAGCCTGCGCAGCAGGGTGCGCAGCATCTCGTCGTCGATGTAGCGGGCGTCCCGGAGCTTGACGAAGACCTCGCGTTCCGCGCTGATCACCTTCCTCGACAGGCGGCGGTAGGTGTCGTCGACGGTCTCCCCGGTGACCGGGTTGACCTGGCCGAGCCGCTCCCAGACGGCGTTGCGGCGGCGTTCCACGACACTGCGCAGACGGTCGGCGAGGGGGGCGGGAAGGGCGTTGCGCTCGTCGGACAGCAGTTCCTCCAGTCGCTGCTCGGCGGCCCGGGAAGCCTGCGCCTGGGCGTTGGCCTCGGCCAGCGTGGCGGCCTGCGCGTCGGGGACGGGGAACCTCAGCAGGCGGATCAGCGGGGGCAGGGTCAGGCCCTGCACGACCAGCGTGCCGATGACCGTGGTGAACGTCAGGAAGAGGATCAGGTTGCGCTGCGGGAACGGTACGTCGCCGTCGTGCAGGGTGAGGGGGATCGAGAAGGCGATGGCCAGGGACACCACGCCCCGCATGCCGGCCCAGGCGACGACGAAGGGGCCACGCCAGGTCAGGTCGCCCTCGCGTGCCCTGATCCGGGTGGAGGCGATCCGCGGCAGGAACGTCGCCGGGTACACCCATACGAACCGGGCGGCGACCACCACCAGGAACACGGCGAGCGCGTACCAGGCGGCGTCGACTCCCTCGTACTCGCCGAGCCCCCGCAGGACGACCGGCAGCTGGAGTCCGATCAGCGCGAACACCGCCGACTCGAGGACGAAGGCGACCATCTTCCACACCGCTCCCTCCTGCAGACGCGTGGCGAAGTCGACCTCCCACGCGCGGTGTCCCAGATGGAGCGCGACGACCACGACCGCGAGGACGCCGGAGGCGTGCACCTGCTCGGCCACCGCGTAGGCGACGAAGGGGATGAGCAGGGAGAGGGTGTTCTGGAGCAGCGCCTCCTTCAGGTGGGTGCGCAGCCAGTGGATCGGCACCATGAGCAGCAGCCCGACCCCGACCCCGCCGATCGCCGCGATCAGGAACTCGACGACTCCTCCGGCCCAGGTGGCGCCCTCCCCGACCGCGGCCGCCAGGGCCACCTTGAACGCGGTGATGGCGGTGGCGTCGTTGAACAGCGACTCGCCCTGCAGGATCGTGGTGATCCTCGACGGCAGCCCGACCCGGCGGGCCACCGCCGTCGCCGCGACCGCGTCCGGCGGCGCCACGACCGCGCCGAAGACCAGGGCCGCGGTCAGCGGCAGGTCCGGCACGATCACATACAGGGCCCAGCCGACGACGAAGGTCGCGAAGAGCACGTACCCGACCGACAGCAGCGTCACGGCCCGCAGCTGCGCCCGAAGGTCGAGGTAGGAACTGTCGGTGGCCGCCGTGTACAGCAGTGGGGGCAGCAGGAGCGGCAGCACGATGTGCGGGTCGAGGGTGTAGTCGGGCACCCCGGGGACGTACGAGACCAGCAGACCCACCGCGACCAGCAGCAGTGGCGCCGGCACCGGAGTGCGCCGGGCCGCCGCCGCGATGCCGGCACTGCCCGCCACCAGCAACAGCAGTGGCATCACATCCATCGTTCCCGCCCGCCCTCTTTTTTCCGCGGGCGTCCGTACGCCCGTCGTAATCTGGCAATCATGAAACAGTGCACGCACGCCGACGCGCTGCCGAGCCCCGAGCCCGAGCCGCTGAGCCCGGGCTGTCCGGAGTGTCTGCGGGACGGCACGGACCCCGTACAGCTTCGGCTGTGCCTGAGCTGCGGTCACGTCGGCTGCTGCGACTCCTCCCCGGGACGGCACGCCACCGAGCACCACAAGGAGTCGGGGCACCCGGTGATGCGGAGCTTCGAACCCGGAGAGGCCTGGCGCTGGTGCTTCGTCGACCACGTACTGGTGTGACCGTGCGACCCTGGATCGGGACGGTTCGACGGCCTGACGTCTGGGTACGTCAATCCGGCACCCCCTCATCCCATTTGGGTCCGCCCACCCTCTAGACACGGAGCGTGTCCGCAGCTTTACTGTGAGTGACGGCAGGGGTTGGGGTCCCGGGGACAGGAACGCCGACAGCGCGATAGCGTCACCGCTGAACCACCAATCGCGTTACCCGGGGGGCGACCCTCGGCCCTGAAACGCTTGTACCACCATGGAGGTGAGGGTGTCCCACATCGCAGGCGAGCCCGCGACCCAGGACTTCGTGGAAGTCCGGCTGCCGGCTGCGGGTGCCTACCTGTCGGTGCTGCGTACGGCCACGGCCGGTCTCGCGGCCCGTTTGGACTTCACCCTCGACGAGATCGAGGACCTGCGCATCGCGGTGGACGAGGCATGCGCGATCCTGCTCCAGCAGGCCGTGCCCGGCTCGGTGCTCAGCTGTGTCTTCCGGCTCGTCGACGACTCGCTCGAGGTCACGGTCTCGGCGCCGACCACGGATGGCCACGCCCCCTCGCGGGACACCTTCGCCTGGACCGTCCTGTCCGCCCTGGCGGGCAAGGTCTCCTCCGCCGTGGACGAGGACAAAACCGTTTCGATCAGCCTCTACAAACAGCGCGGCGCGGGACCCGGGCCGGCGTGAGGAACGGGGACGGGCCGGTGCGGGACGAAGAGCGCGGCACACGGGAGCTGCCGGCAGAGGGCACAGGCACGGGCGCGTGCACAGGCATGAGCAGGGGCGGTCCGGACGGATCCCGGCGCATGGCGGACGCCGTCGACGGAATCCCCGAGCAGGCCGCCCGGCCGCATCCGGAGGACGACTCCATCGAGGCCGTCCCGGGCGTCGGGCGACGGGATCGCAAGGGTGCCGTACGGAGCGCGCCTCCGGGAGGTCGTACCGGACTTCCCCAGGGAGTTCCCCCCACTCGCGCACAGTCGGGGGTGGCCAAGGAGGCGAGGGCTCGGGGAAGGGCGACGGGCGGGACGATGAGCGAGCACGAGCGAGATTCCGAGGACCAGGCAGTGCGGGTGCCCAGTGTGCCGAGCACCGCGCACGGCCCTCAGGACCGCAGCGAGGCGCGGGCCATGTTCCTCAAACTGCGCGAGCTGGAGAAGGACAGCCCCGCGTACGGGGAACTGCGCAACCAGCTGGTCCGCATGCATCTGCCGCTCGTCGAGCACCTCGCGCGCCGCTTCCGCAACCGCGGTGAGCCGCTGGACGACCTGACGCAGGTCGCCACCATCGGGCTGATCAAGTCCGTCGACCGCTTCGACCCGGACCGCGGCGTGGAGTTCTCCACGTACGCCACCCCGACGGTGGTCGGCGAGATCAAGCGGCACTTCCGCGACAAGGGCTGGGCGGTGCGGGTGCCACGCCGCCTCCAGGAACTGCGGCTGTCCCTCACGACGGCCACGGCGGAGCTGTCCCAGCTGCACGGCCGTTCCCCCACGGTCCACGAGCTCGCCGAGAAACTCCAGATCTCGGAGGAGGAGGTCCTGGAGGGCCTGGAGTCCGCCAACGCGTACTCCACGCTGTCCCTGGACGTCCCCGACACCGACGACGAGTCCCCGGCGGTCGCGGACACCCTCGGCGCCGAGGACGAGGCGCTGGAGGGTGTCGAGTACCGCGAGTCCCTCAAGCCGCTGCTGGAGGACCTGCCGCCGCGCGAGAAGCGGATCCTGCTGCTGCGGTTCTTCGGCAACATGACCCAGTCGCAGATCGCGCAGGAGGTCGGCATCTCCCAGATGCACGTCTCCCGGCTGCTGGCGCGCACCCTGGCGCAGCTGCGGGAGAAGCTCCTCGTGGAGGAGTGAGGGTGGTCAACGGGCCTTGCCGCTGTGCGTTGCCGGTCCTCACTTCTGTGCGTTGCCGGGTCCTCGGATCCCGAGGGCCCGGGTCGTCTCCGGGTTGACCAGCAGCACCAGCGAGGTGACGGCCACGGCGGCGAGCGCGATCCCCGCGGGGATCGAGACGCTGTCGGCCCGCAGCAGGTTGTAGGCCACCGGCAGCGCCAGGATCTGCGTGATCACCGCCGGGCCGCGGCTCCAGCTGCGGCGGGTCAGCAGCCCGCGTGCGGCCAGCAGCGGCAGCAGCGCGAGCACGAGTACCGTCACACCGCCCGTCACGGCCTGCTGCCGGTCGTCCGGGTGCCCGGCCAGACCCATGACCAGCAGCCAGATCCCGCCGACCACCAGCGCCAGCCCCTCCAGGGCGGCCAGCGCCGCGGCGTACGTCAGGCGGCGCGGACGGGGGCCGGTGGTGTCCGGGGTGGTGGGGGTCTGCTCGCTGCTCACTCCTGAAGAGTAGCCCTCCTGACGCACGCCCCCGTGGCGAGGTTCACCCCGGTCTCTCTTACCGGATCCCTACCTCGCGCTGTGCCCGGTACCGCCCAGTAGGTACTCTGCAATCCATGCGTGCACTTCTCGTGGTCAATCCGGCGGCAACCACCACAAGTGCGCGTATGCGCGATGTCCTGATCCACGCGCTGGCGAGCGAGATGAAGCTCGAGGCGGTCACCACCGAGTACCGCGGCCACGCCCGGGACCTCGGCCGGCAGGCGGCGGAGAGCGACGACATCGACCTGGTGGTGGCCCTCGGCGGCGACGGCACGGTCAACGAGGTGGTCAACGGCCTGCTGCACGCCGGCCCCGCCCCGGAGCACCTCCCCGGTCTCGCCGTGGTCCCCGGCGGCTCCACCAACGTCTTCGCCCGCGCTCTGGGCCTGCCCAACGACGCCGTGGAGGCCACCGGCGCCCTCCTCGACGCCCTGCGGGACGGCAGCGAGCGCACCGTCGGCCTGGGCCTGGCATCCGGCACTCCGGGCACCGAGGACGAAGCCGTGCCCGCCCGCTGGTTCACCTTCAACGCGGGCCTCGGCTTCGACGCCGGCGTGGTCGGCCGGGTCGAGCAGCATCGCGAGCGCGGCAAGAAATCCACACACGCTCTTTACGTGCGCCAGGTGGTGCGCCAGCTCTTCGGCGAGCCGAACCGCCGGCACGGCACGATCACCCTTGAGCGTGCGGGCGAGGACCCCGTCACCGATCTGGTCCTGTCCATAGTGTCGAACACCTCGCCGTGGACGTTTCTGGGTAATCGCCCGATCTACGCGTCACCTAAGGCCTCGTTCGATACCGGTCTGGATCTCTTCGGCCTCAGCCGGCTGTCCACAGCCGCGGTTGCCCGGTATGGCACCCAGTTGCTCACTTCGTCCCCGGAGCGCGGCCCCCGAGGTCGGCACGCGGTCACCCTGCACGACATGGACCAGTTCACCTTGCATTCGAAGGCGCCGCTCCCCCTCCAGATGGACGGTGACCACCTCGGGCTGCGCACCAGCGTGACGTTCACAGGCGTACGCCGTGCACTGCGTGTGATTGTGTGAGCAGAAGGGGCTAAAGTCCTTTCACTCGAACGTTTAGGCCAGGATCCACCCCATGGAAGTACGGCTGTGACCTAGTCGACACCGAAGAATCAAAAAAAACTTTCCGGAAGGGGTTGTATCCGCCGCTGAGGTTTGCGAGTCTCTACGTGGCGATCGGGACGGCCCGCAACACCGGCCTCCACAGATCACCGGAACCCCTCTTCAAACCACAGGACCTACGCCGGGTTACCCGGTGATCGGCCCTTCACTTGTTGAGGGATTCGTGAAAGCGTTCACATTCACAAGCAAGCCCTGCACGTAATACCAAGGAGAGGTAGCAGCCATGGACTGGCGTCACAACGCCGTTTGCCGCGAGGAAGACCCCGAGCTCTTCTTCCCCATCGGCAACACCGGTCCTGCGCTGCTGCAGATCGAGGAAGCCAAGGCCGTCTGCCGTCGCTGCCCGGTGATCGAGCAGTGTCTGCAGTGGGCGCTCGAGTCCGGCCAGGACTCCGGCGTCTGGGGTGGTCTCAGCGAGGACGAGCGCCGCGCCATGAAGCGTCGCGCCGCCCGCAACCGGGCCCGTCAGGCCTCCGCCTGACACCCCACCCCTGCTGACAGCCTGAGCTTGGCGGCGCGTACAGCGCGTACGCATCTCCCGCCCCCGAGCCGCAGCGCGCAGTTCCCCCGATGCGCTTGACAGCAGCAACGAGCATGAGCCTCGGACCGTGTGGTCCGGGGCTTTTTGCTGTGTGCGAAGACCCCGCCAGACCCTGCCAGGGTGGCCGGCCGTGGGCTGGGGCTACTTCTGTGACCGGACCGGGATGTCGAGGATCACCCGGGTTCCGCGCTCCGGCGCCGGCACCATGTCGAAGGTGCCGCCCAACTCGCCCTCCACCAGGGTCCGCACGATCTGCAGACCGAGGTTGCCCGCGGTCTTGGGGTCGAAGCCCTCGGGCAGGCCGACGCCGTCGTCCTGGACGGTGACCAGCAGGCGGGCCTCCTTGGTGGTGCCGCCGCGCACCGCCGACACCTCGACCGTGCCGGTGTCACCCTCGCGGAAGCCGTGCTCCAGGGCGTTCTGGAGGATCTCGGTGAGCACCATCGACAGCGGGGTGGCGACCTCGGCGTCGAGAATGCCGAAGCGGCCGGTGCGGCGGCCGGTGACCTTGCCCGGGGAGATCTCGGCGACCATGGCGAGCACCCGGTCGGCGATCTCGTCGAACTCCACGCGCTCGTCGAGGTTCTGGGAGAGCGTCTCGTGCACGATCGCAATCGACCCGACCCGGCGCACCGCCTCCTCCAGGGCCTCGCGGCCGCGGTCGGACTCGATACGGCGGGCCTGGAGGCGCAGCAGGGCCGCGACCGTCTGGAGGTTGTTCTTCACCCGGTGGTGGATCTCCCGGATGGTGGCGTCCTTGGTGATCAACTCACGTTCGCGGCGGCGCAGTTCGGTGACGTCCCGGAGCAGGACGAGGGAGCCGATACGGGTGCCCTTGGGCTTGAGCGGGATCGCGCGGAACTGGATGACCCCGTCGTTGGCCTCGATCTCGAACTCGCGCGGGGCCCAGCCGCTGGCGACCTTGGCGAGCGCCTCGTCCACCGGGCCTCGGGTGGGGGCGAGCTCGGCGGTGGTCTTGCCGAGGTGCTGTCCGACAAGGTCGGAGGCGAGGCCGAGACGGTGGTAGGCGGACAGGGCGTTCGGGGAGGCGTACTGGACGATGCCGTCCGCGTCGAGCCGGACCAGGCCGTCGCCGACCCGGGGCGATGCCTCCATGTCCTTCTGCTGGTTCGCGAACGGGAAGGCTCCGGCCGCGATCATCTGCGCCAGGTCGGAGGCGCTCTGCAGGTAGGTGAGCTCCAGCCGGCTCGGAGTGCGCACGGTCAGCAGGTTGGTGTTGCGTGCGATGACGCCGAGGACGCGCCCCTCCCGCCGTACGGGGATGGACTCGACCCGGACGGGGACCTCCTCGCGCCACTCCGGGTCGCCCTCGCGCACGATGCGCCCCTCGTCGAGGGCGGCGTCCAGCAGGGGGCGCCGGCCGCGCGGGACGAGGTGGCCGACCATGTCGTCCTGGTACGAGGTCGGGCCGGTGTTGGGGCGCATCTGGGCGACCGAGACGTACCGCGTGCCGTCGCGGGTGGGAACCCACAGGACCAGGTCGGCGAAGGACAGGTCGGAGAGCAGCTGCCACTCCGAGACCAGCAGGTGGAGCCACTCGAGGTCGGTGTCGTCGAGTGCGGTGTGCTGGCGTACGAGTTCGTTCATGGAGGGCACGTCAGCGAGCGTACCCGGGGGTTTGTACAGCCCTGAAATACGCGGATCGCCATGAGGCCCGTGAAACACCCGCGGGCCGCGGCGCCTGGGAGGGACCCTCAACCCTCCCGGCACCGCAGCCCGGAGCTATTTCGGCCGGGGGGTGTGCGGTCCCGTCGGCCGAAGGACGAGGAGCCGGGGCAGTCAGGGCAGAGAGCTCCGGTTCCTCGATCCGCCCTCCTGTGCGGGGAAGGCGGAGGCTTGCGTGTGTTTCGTTGGAGCGTGCGCGTGTATCGCTGTACTGCTCAGCGTCATTCCGTCGCATTCTGGACTGGACCACTGCGGGGTGTCCATGCGTGGGACGCTGTGCGTCGGTGTTGTTTCTCCGACCGTCCGGAGACGGCTCGGAGACAGTCGGAGACAGTCGAAGACGCCCGGATGCCGAGTGTCCACCAAGCAGCCTAACGCGTGTGCGTTCGTGTGCGGGGCCAGACGGCCATGGCAATGTCCGCGAGCGCTTGCAGTTCCTCCCGGCTCGCCCCGTCTCGCGCCTGTTGTGACATGCCCTGGATCATCGCGCCGGCGTGCCGGGCGAGTGCGGTGGGGTCGGTGCCGGCGGGCAGGGCGCCGGAGGCGACATCGTCCCGTATCCGGCTCTCGATGGCGGCGATGTTGGCGTTGCGCCGCTCCCGCAGCGACTGCTCGACCTCGGGGGTGGAGCAGTTGGCTGCGGCGTGGATGACCAGACAGCCGTGCGGATGGCCGGGCTCGGTGTAGACGGTGGCGGCTTCGCGCAGCATCCGCTCGACGGCCGCCCGGGCGGTGGGCTCCTCGGCCAGGGCGCGGTCGGTGAAGGCCCCGTACCGGGTGCCGTACTCGCGTACGACCTCCTCGAAGAGGGACCGCTTGTCGCCGAACGCCGCGTACAGGCTGGGCGCCCCGATGTCCATCACCCGTGTCAGGTCGGAGACCGAGGTGGCCTCGTAGCCGTGCTCCCAGAAGGCCATCAGGGCCTTCTCCAGCGCGGTCGCCCGGTCGAAGGAGCGGGGGCGGCCCCGCGGCCTGCCCTTCGCCCTGCTCACCCCGGTCGTCCGCGTGTCGTCGCCGCTCACCATGGAGTGCATTTTATAGCGGGCACTAGATAAATGTCGGCGGACCGGTGTACGGTTTTTCCGTAGCGACCGTTACGAAATTACGGAGGGGTGCGGACATGGGTGTGCTCACGGGCAGGACGGCGCTGGTCACCGGCGCGAGCAGGGGGATCGGGCGGGGGATCGCCGAGCGGCTGGGCCGCGACGGGGCGCGGGTCGCGGTCCACTACGGCAGGAACGAGACGGCGGCCAAGGAGACGGTCGCCGCGATCGAGGCGGCCGGCGGGTCGGCGTTCGCGATCGGCGTGGAGCTCGGCGTGCCCGGTGACGCCGAGGCGCTCTGGGCGGAGTTCGACCGGTACGCGGACGGGCTGGACATCCTGGTGAACAACGCCGGGATCGGCAACACGCACCCCATCGAGCAGATCGACGAGCGGGAGTACGACCAGGTCTTCGCGGTGAACGTGAAGGCGCCGTTCTTCCTCGTCAAGCACGGCCTGGACCGGCTGCGGGACGGGGGCCGGGTCATCAACGTCTCCTCGGGTCTGGCGCGGACCGCGCTCATGCCCGACAACATGGCGTACGCGATGACGAAGGGCGCGCTGGACGTGCTCTCCCGCGACCTGTCCAAGGTGCTGGGCCCTCGGGGCATCACGGTGAACTCGGTGGCGCCGGGGATCATCGACACGGACAACACGGCCGGGCTGCTGTACGGAACCGAGGACGGCTGGGCACGGGCCGCGGCGATATCGGCGCTCGGCCGGGTGGGCGAGACGGCCGACGTCGCGGACGTGGTGGCGTTCCTGGCCTCGGACGCGGGGCGGTGGGTGACGGGGAGCTGGGTGGACGCGACGGGCGGCTCACTGACGTGACGCATGGGTCCGGCGGTATCCGGCCAGGACCATTGCGGACAGCCCTCTGCTAGATTGGTCTAAACCACATTGCCCGTCCGGGTCCCTCGCAGCGCCCCTCTTCTCAGATCGGCAGGCCCACCGTGGAAGTTGTCATCGTTCCGGACGCCAAGGCGGGCGGCGAACTCGTCGCCGAAGCCATGGCACAGTTGCTCCGGCGCAAGCCCGACGCCCTGCTCGGCGTGGCCACCGGCTCGACTCCGCTGCCCGTGTACGAGGCGCTGGCGGCGAAGGTGCGCTCCGGTGCCGTGGACACCTCACGCGCTCGGATAGCCCAGCTCGACGAGTACGTGGGGCTGCCCGCCGACCATCCGGAGTCCTACCGCTCGGTGCTGCGCCGCGAGGTGCTGGAACCGCTCGGGATCGGCATGGACAAGTTCATGGGCCCCGACGGCACGGCGCAGGACGTGCCGGCGGCCTGCGAGGCGTACGACAAGGCGCTCGCCGACGCCGGAGGTGTGGACCTCCAGTTGCTCGGTATCGGGACCGACGGGCACATCGGGTTCAACGAGCCGTGCTCCTCGCTCGCCTCGCGCACCCGGATCAAGACGCTGACCGAGCAGACCCGGATCGACAACGCGCGTTTCTTCGACGGCGACATCGAGCAGGTGCCGCACCACGTGATCACGCAGGGCATCGGCACGATCCTGGAGGCCCGTCACCTGGTGCTGCTCGCCACGGGCGAGGGCAAGGCCGACGCGGTCGCCGCGACCGTGGAGGGGCCGGTCGCCGCGATCTGCCCGGCCTCCGCGCTCCAACTGCACCCGCACGCCACGGTGGTCGTCGACGAGGCCGCCGCGTCCAAGCTCAAGCTCGCGGACTACTTCCGGCACACATACGCCAACAAACCGGAGTGGCAGGGCATCTGAGACGCGCCGCTCGCGGGGCACCAGCAGAGCGGCGCGGCGGATGCCGGGGCGGTCGGGCGGGCATTCCGGGAGCTCAAGGGGTGGTTGACCGGAGGCGGCCTGGGGGTCGTCGGGCCGGGCCACGTGGGTTGGGCGGGGAACCCATGGGGCCGGGCTTGGGGAGTGGCCTGCCCGGGAGGCCGTTGCTCCTCCGTCCGGGAGCGGCCTGCACGAGAGCCTGACGACGATTGCGCCCAGAGCCGCGGAGCGGCCTCCCGGAGCCCCCCATAGTGGCTGGGCCTGCGCCTGGAGCGGCCGCCCGGGAGCCTCCCATGGCAGGCAGCCAAGGCTCATCGAGCGGCCTCGCGGGTACCCGACCCGCTGCCCAGGCGGGAGACCCAAGAGGGCGGCCTGGCAGCAAGCCGGGCAGGCCAGGGCATGCCAGGGCCAGCCAGACAGCGGCCCCGAGTGCCCTGCCTACACCCCCGCGATGACCTCCGCCGCCGCCCGGCCGCAGACGCGGGCCGCGCCGTGGGTGGCGAGGTGGAGGGCGCCGCGGGGGGCTGCCTGGGGGACCCCCATCTCGACCACGATCGTGTCGGGGCGCGCCGCCAGCAGGATGTCGAGGGCCGCGGCCATCCACGGGTGGCGGTGCTCGTCGCGGACGACGGCGACGACGCGGCGCGGGCCGGCCGCCGCGAGGGCCGCGTGCCCGGCCCGCTCCCCGTCGGCCCGGCCGTCCCCGTCCCCGTCCGCGCCAGGGCTCGCCGCGAAGTTGCCCGTCTGCGTGCCCGGCAGGAGGTGGCCGAGCTCCGCGGCCACGCCCCACGGGGTCTCGTCGCCGACCGCGATGTTGGCGACCGGGGTGAAGGCGGCGACGTACGGGGGTTCGGTCAGGGGGGTGAAGCTCGCCGCGCCGGTCACCGTCAGGGCGCGGCGGGCCGCGCGCAGGCCGACCTCACCGCCCGGGGCGGCTGCCGCGGGCGCGGCTCCGGTGGCCGTCCAGCGGGCCAGGCGGCGGACGCGTTCGGCCGCGTCGGCGAGGCGTTCCTCGGGGAGTTCTCCCGAGCGCACCGCGGCGACGAGGGCGTCCCGCAGCCGTCGGACCGTGGCGTCGTCGGCGAGGCCGCCGCCCACGCAGATCGCGTCGGCGCCGGCCGCGAGGGCAAGGACGCTGCCGTGCTCGATGCCGTAGGTGTCCGCGATAGCGCGCATCTCCATGCCGTCGGTCACGATCAGGCCGTCGTAGCCGAGTTCGCCGCGCAGGAGGTCGGTCAGGATCGGCCGGGACAACGTTGCCGGGCGGTCGGGGTCCAGGGCCAGGACCAGGATGTGGGCGCTCATCACCGCCCGGGTGCCGGCGGCGATGGCGGCCCGGAACGGGGCCAGCTCACGGTCGGTGAGGACCGAGGCGGGTACGTCGATGCGGGGCAGGGCGAAGTGGGAGTCCACCGCGGTGTCGCCGTGGCCCGGGAAGTGCTTGGTGCAGGCGGCGACTCCGGCCGACTGCAGGCCCTGGACGTAGGCGGCGGTGTGCCGGGCGACCAGGTCCGGGTCGGCGCCGAAGGACCGTACGCCGATCACCGGGTTGGCGGGGTCGGAGTTGACGTCGGCCGACGGGGCCCAGTCGAAGTTCACCCCGCAGGCGGCGAGCCGGCGGCCGAGCTCGGCGGCCACCTGCCGGGTCAGCTCCACGTCGTCGACGGCGCCGAGGGCGTGGTTGCCAGGGAACGAGGAACCGGTGCGGGCCTCCAGGCGGGTGACGTCGCCGCCCTCCTCGTCGACGGCGACCAGGACGTCGTCCCGCTCGGCGCGCAACTGGGCGGTCAGGGCGGCGAGCTGACCGGGTCCGGCGATGTTGCGGCCGAACAGGCCCACCGACGCCAGGCCCTCCCCCAGGCGGCGCAGCAGCCAGTCGGGGGCGGTGGTGCCGGTGAAGCCGGGCTGGAGGACGGTCAGCGCGTCGCGCGTGAGGGTGTCGGTGCCGCTGGCGATTGTCGTCATGGGGGCGTTATCCCTTCACGGCGCCCGCGGTCAGGCCGCTGACGGCCCGGCGCTGGAGGAAGACGAAGAGGATCAGGATCGGGAGGGCGAACAGGGACGAGGCCGCCATCGTGGCGCCCCAGTCGTTGCCGAAGACCGTCTGGAAGCTGGACAGCCACAAGGGCAGGGTCTGCGCCTGGGCTTCCTTGTTGAGAACGAGGACGAGCGCGAACTCGTTCCAGGCGGTGATGAATCCGAAGAGGGAGGTGGACATCAGGCCGGGGCCGAGCAGCGGCAGGATGACCCGGCGGAAGGCCGTCAGGCGGGAGCAGCCGTCGACCATCGCGGCCTCCTCCAGCTCCTTCGGCACGGCGGCGACGAAGCCGCGCAGCGTGAGGAGGGTGAAGGGCAGGATCATCATCGTGTAGAAGAGCGTCAGCGGCACGAGGCTGTTGAGCATCGACGCGTCCCGCACGATCATGTACATCGCGATGATCATGACCTCCCAGGGCGCCATCTGGGCCAGCATGAAGCCGATCACGAAGCCGCGCCGTCCCCGGAACCGCATCCGCGCCAGGGCGAACGAGCCCGCGAGGGCGATGACCAGCGAGAAGACCACCGCGAGGACGGTCACGACCAGCGAGTTGGTGACGAAGGTCCAGAAGTGGTCGACGCCGGTCGCGGTGCGGAAGTGCTCGAGGGTGACGTCGGTCGGGAACCAGACGGGGTCCTCGGAGATGATGTCGCCGGTCGGTTTGAAGGCCGTGGCGAACATCCAGTACACGGGGAAGACGAAGCCGGCGAAGAGCACGACGGCGGTGATGTTGGGCCACAGGCGGCCGACGAGCGAACGTCTCACAGCGCGGTCTCCTCTTCTCGTTCCTGCTTGAGCACGATCCTGAGGTAGGAGGCCGTCAGGCCGAGCAGGATCAGGATGGTCAGGACCGCGATCGCCGCGCCCATGCCGTAGTGCTGGTTGCCGACGCCCTCGATGTAGGCGTACACGGGCAGGATCTCGGTGAGCCGGTCGGGGCCGCCGCCGTTGATGGTGAGCACCTGCACGAACGCCTTGAACACCCAGATGATCTCCAGGAACGTCGTGGCGTAGAGGAAGGGCCGCAGGAACGGCAGGGTGACGGTGGTGAAGCCGCGCCAGGCGCCCGCGCCGTCCAGGGCGGCGGCCTCGTACAGCTCGGCGGGGATGGTGGTGGTCGCCGCGTAGAGGTTGATCGCGACGAACGGGATGGACTGCCAGACGATCAGCACGGTGACGACGAAGAAGGTCGACATCTGGCCGCTGGTCCAGCTGTAGTCGGCCATCGCGTGCCAGCCGAACCGGTCCAGGACCCAGTTGACGACGCCGAAGCGCTGGGCGAACAGCCACTGGTAGACCGTCGTGGCGGCCACGACCGGCATCGCCCAGGCCAGCACCAGGCCGATCATCAGCGTCACCCGCATGCGCCGGCCGAGGCGGGCGAGCAGCAGGCCGGTCAGCGCGCCCAGCACCATGATCAGGGCGACGTTGACCGCCGTGAACAGGATGGAGCGCAGGGTGACCCGCCAGAAGTCCTCGCCGGTGAGGACCTCGGTGTAGTTGTCGACGCCGTTCCACTCGGTGACGTGCTGGATCAGCTGCGCCATGTTGAGGTTCTGGAAGGACAGCAGCACGTCCTTCAGCAGCGGCCAGCCGAGCAGCAGCACGGTGGCCGCGCAGGCCGGCAGCAGCAACAGGTACGGAGCGAGCGCGCCGGCGCGTGACGCGGCTCGCGGGGGTGGCCCACCCGGTGCTGCGCCGTCCTTCGCCAGTGCGCCCGCCGGGCCGGAGGGCGGCCGTTCGGTCTGCACGGTCATGCTCGCGCTCTCTTCTCCTCGACCTGCGTGCGCCGGGGCGGGACCACACGCGGTGTTCCCGCCCCGGCCCGGCGTCGTCAGCTCCGCTGCGCCAGGCGCTTGTTGAACTCGTCCTCGACCTGCTGCGCGGCGGCGGCCGGGGACTTGCCGTTCAGGACGGCGGTCATGTACGTCTTGATCGGGTTGGGCGGGTTCTCGACCGCGGCCCACTCGGGGATCAGCGGTGTGGTGCCGCCGCCCGCGGCGGCCGGCGCGGCGGCCTCGGCAGCGGGGTTGCCCTTCAGGTTCGACTGCAGCGACTCCTTGTTGGGGATGACGCCGTTGAGCTTGGCCAGCCGGCCCTCGTACTGGTCGGACAGGGCGATCTTCAGGAACTCCTTGGCGAGCTCCTGCTTCTTGCTGCCCGCGGCGACGGCGAGGTTGGAGCCGCCGAGGAAGACGCCCTCGGGCTTGCCGGCCGTGGCGCCCGGGATGGTGAAGTAGCCGATGTCCTTCTCCAGTTTCGGGTTGGCCTTGGTGGCGATGCCGGCCTCCCAGCCCATGCCGATGAAGGCGCCGACGTTGCCCTTGGCGAAGACCTCGCCCTGCTGCGGGGTGGCCTCGTCCTTGTCCTTGGGGGCCTTGGACAGCGCCTGGAACTTCTTGTACGTCTCCATGGCGGCGGCGACCTTGGGGGCGGCGAGGTTGGAGACGTACCTGTCGCCGTCCTTCTTCACCAGCTCGCCGCCCTCGCCGACGACGAGACCGACGAAGTGGTACCAGTTCTGGCCGGGCAGGTAGATCGGCTCGGCGTCGGTCTTCTCGCCGATCGTCTTCAGGTCGGCGTAGAACTCGTCGCGGGTCTTGGGGGTGTCCTTGATGCCGGCCTCGGCCCAGATCTTCTTGTTGTAGAGGACCACGCGGTTGGCGAAGTACCAGGGCGCCGCGTACTGCTTGCCCTCGTAGATCGAGGAGGCGTTGAGGGACGGGGTCCAGTCGGCGCCGATCTCGGCCTTCAGGTCGGCGAGGTCCGCGAGGCCGCCGGTCTTGGCATAGGCCGGGGTCTGGGTGTTGCCGATCTCGAAGACGTCCGGCGGGTTCTCCTCCGACAGGGCGGTGGTGAGCTTCTGCTGGATGCCGTTCCACTGCTGGACCTTGAACTCGGCCTTCGCCTTGGTCTTCTTCTCGAAGGCGGCGGCCACGTCCTTCTGCCACTGGTCCGGGGAGGAGCCGTCCATCACCCACACGGTGAGGGTCTGGCCGGCGTACCCGTCCGCCCCCGCCTTGTCGTCGCCGCCCCCGCACGCCGCGATCGAGATCATCATGCCCGCGACACCGATCGCGGATATCAGCTTGCGCTTCACGCCACCCTCCTCAGGGATGCCACACCCCCCTGCCCAGGGGCCGGGACCTGGACCAATGGTGTAGACCAGTACGGGGAGCTTGGACCAGACCAGGAAGGGTGTCAAGGGTGACCGAACGGCCTCTGACCAGCCGTTATGGGACCTACATATGCAGGAACCTTTAAGTAAGAAGCCATCGAAAACCCGGGCCGGACAGGGCACACTGCCACTAGACCACTCACCTTGTGGACTAGACCAGAAGAGTCGGCGACGGTATACAGAAGGGATCACGCAGCGTACAGAGAGGATGCCGGTACGCTGCCTGCCACGAATGTGAGCCGCATACGGAGCCTGGGAAGGCGGAGCATGAGCACCGACGTCAGCAGTGCGGAGAACGAGATCGGGGCGACCGTCCGTACCGCACGCGTGCCCAAGTACTACCGCCTGAAGAAGCACCTGCTCGACATGACCGAGACCCAGGCGCCCGGCACGCCGGTGCCGCCGGAGCGCACGCTGGCCGCGGAGTTCGACACCTCCCGCACCACCGTCCGCCAGGCCCTGCAGGAACTGGTCGTGGAGGGCCGGCTGGAACGCATCCAGGGCAAGGGCACCTTCGTCGCCAAGCCGAAGGTCTCCCAGGCGCTGCAACTCACCTCCTACACCGAGGACATGCGCGCCCAGGGCCTCGAACCGACCTCCCAGCTGCTGGACATCGGCTACATCACCGCCGACGACCGCCTCGCCGAACTGCTCGACATCACGCCCGGCGGACGCGTCCTGCGCATCGAGCGGCTGCGCATGGCCAACGGCGAGCCGATGGCCATCGAGACGACCCACCTCAGCGCCAAGCGCTTCCCCGCGCTGCGGCGCTCACTGGCCAAGTACACCTCCCTCTACACCGCGCTCGCCGAGGTGTACGACGTGCATCTGGCGGAGGCCGAGGAGACCATCGAGACCTCCCTGGCCACCCCGCGCGAGGCCGGGCTGCTCGGCACGGACGTGGGCCTGCCGATGCTGATGCTCTCCCGGCACTCCCTCGACCGGGATGGCCGGCCGGTGGAGTGGGTGCGGTCCGTCTACCGGGGCGACCGCTACAAGTTCGTGGCCCGGCTGAAGCGGCCGCAGGACTGACCCCGGGTCCCCGCGGCAGCCGGGCCGCTGCGGGGCACGCCGGCCACGTCCCGCCCGGCGCGCACCGGGCAGATGGGCGCGCGAGGTCCTCCCACCGAAGAACGCGGACCGTTATGCGGACGAGGGGTTCCTTTCCCGCCGCACCCTGACCTAGATTTCCAGCGCATTGCACCGGTGATCACTGAGGGGACGGAGCCGCCGATGTCGAAAGCCCCAGAAGTCAGCAGAGGACCGGTGGTGACGCCCGTGCGCGTCGTCATCGCCCTCTGCCTCATAGCGCCGTTCGTGGCGATGCTGTGGGTGGGTTCCTACGCCAAGACCGACCCGGCCTTCCTCGGCATCCCGTTCTTCTACTGGTACCAGATGGCCTGGGTGCTGATCTCCACGGCGCTGACCGGCATCGCGTACCAGCTCTGGCAGCGTGACCGGCGCGCCCGCTCGGCGCACCAGGGAGGTGCGTCCGAGTGAAGGACGGCGTGAACGGCGTGGCACTCGCCGTCTTCATCTTCTTCTTCCTGCTCGTCACCGCCCTGGGCTTCCTGGCCGCGCGCTGGCGCAAGGCCGAGAACGAGCACAGCCTCGACGAGTGGGGCCTGGGCGGCCGGTCGTTCGGCACCTGGATCACCTGGTTCCTGCTCGGCGGCGACCTGTACACGGCGTACACCTTCGTCGCCGTACCGGCGGCGATCTACGCGGCGGGCGCGGCCGGCTTCTTCGCGGTGCCGTACACGATCCTGGTGTACCCGCTGATCTTCACCTTCCTGCCCCGGCTCTGGTCGGTCTCCCACCGCCACGGCTACGTCACCACCTCCGACTTCGTGCGCGGCCGGTGGGGCTCGAAGGGCCTGTCGCTGGCGGTGGCGCTCACCGGCATCCTGGCGACCATGCCGTACATCGCGCTGCAGCTGGTGGGCATCCAGGCCGTGCTGGACGTGATGGGCGTGGGCGGCGGCGAGAACACCAACTGGTTCGTCAAGGACCTGCCGCTGCTGATCGCCTTCGGTGTGCTGGCGGCGTACACCTACTCGTCGGGCCTGCGGGCGCCGGCGCTCATCGCCTTCGTCAAGGACACCCTCATCTACCTCGTCATCGCGGTGGCGATCATCTACATCCCGATCAAGCTGGGCGGCTTCGACGACATCTTCGCCAAGGCGGGCGAGGCGTTCGGCCAGACCAACCCGGCGACCGGCAAGCCGCGCGGGGCGCTGGTCCCGCCGGAGGCGGGGCAGTGGACGTACGCCACCCTGGCGCTGGGCTCCGCGCTCGCGCTTTTCATGTACCCGCACTCGATCACGGCGACGCTGTCCTCGCGCAGCCGTGAGGTGATCCGCCGCAACACCACGATCCTGCCGCTGTACTCGCTCATGCTCGGTCTGCTGGCGCTGCTGGGGTTCATGGCGATCGCGGCGGGCGTGAAGGTGCAGAACGGGCAGCTGGCCATCCCGCAGCTGTTCGAGACGATGTTCCCGGACTGGTTCGCGGGCGTCGCCTTCGCCGCCATCGGCATCGGCGCGCTGGTCCCGGCGGCCATCATGTCGATCGCCGCCGCGAACCTGTTCACGCGCAACATCTACAAGGACTTCATCAAGCCGGACGCGACGCCCGCGGAGGAGACCCGGGTCTCCAAGCTCGTGTCCCTGCTGGTGAAGGTCGGCGCGCTGGTCTTCGTCCTCACCATGGACAAGACGGTCGCCATCAACTTCCAGCTGCTGGGCGGCATCTGGATCCTGCAGACCTTCCCGGCCCTGGTCGGCGGCCTGTTCACCCGCTGGTTCCACCGCTGGGCGCTGCTGGCCGGCTGGGCGGTCGGCATGGTCTACGGCACGGTCGCCGCGTACGGGGTCGCCTCGCCGACCCAGAAGCACTTCGGCGGCTCGGCGAAGGAGATCCCGGGCATCGGCGAGATCGGCTACATCGGCCTGACCGCGTTCGTGCTGAACGTGCTGGTCACCGTGGTCCTCACGGTCGTGTTGAAGGCGCTGAAGGCGCCCGAGGGCGTCGACGAGACCAAGCCGGAGGACTACACGGCCGACGCGGGCGACCCGGGCGTGCAGGTGGAGCTGCCGCCGGCGACGGCGGGCTCCGCGCACTAGGGAGCAGCAGGGATACGTGAGCCCACGGGCCGCCGGAGGACATCCGGCGGCCCGTTGTCGTAGCGGTCCGGCACACTCGGCTCCATGGACATCGTGATCAGGCCAGCCGTCCCCGACGAGTACACCGCCCTCGGCGACCTCACCGCCCAGGCCTACCTCCGCGACGGCCTCCTGGACTTCGGGGAGAGCGACGCGTACCTCGGTGAGCTCAAGGACGTGGCCAAGCGGGCGGCCGCCGCCGAGGTCCTGGTCGCGGTGGAGGGTGACGCCCTGCTCGGCGGCGTGACCTTCGTACCGTCCGGCGGTCCGATGGCCGACATAGCCGGCCCCGGGGAGGCCGAGATCCGCATGCTCGCCGTCGCCCACACGGCCCGCGGCAGGGGCGCCGGGGAGGCGCTGGTGCGCGCCTGTGTCGACCGCGCCCGGGCCACGCCAGGCTGCGTCCGCGTCGTGCTGTCCACCCAGCGCACCATGCACGCCGCCCACCGCATCTACGCCCGGCTGGGCTTCACCCGCACCCCCGAGCGGGACTGGAACCCGCTCCCGGACGTCGACGACCTCACGCTCCTCACCTACGAGTTGACGCTGTGAAGTCGCCCGCGACACAACATATGGGGGCGTGATCCTTACGCGGCACTAGATGTATGCTCATGCTCGCTGTCGCCGCAGGGGAATCCGGTGCGAATCCGGAACTGTCCCGCAACGGTGTACTTGTGCATGTCCGTGCACAGGAGTCAGTCCGAGGACCTGCCGACAGCGCACCCGGCCGTCCGGCCGGTGTGCCCTGACGTCCGGGCCTCGTGGAATGGGCCGGTGGACGCGACGCCGTGTGCGCTCGTGTGCTGCCCCCTGCCCTCGGCGAGGCCCCTTGCCGAGCGAGGGAGAGCCCCCACGTGACCATCGCGCCCGCAGATCCGGCTTCAGCGACCCCGGATCCAGCAGCCCCGGCCGAGACCGACGGCCCCGGGGCCGCGCTGCTGCGGACCCTGAGCGAGCTGACCGCCGACCTCCCCGACGCCGACCCCGGCCGGGTCGCCGCAGCCGCGCTGCGCGGCCGGTCCGCGCAGGCGGACGAGACGGAGCTGCGCGAGCTGGCCACGGAGGCGGCGGCCGGCCTGATCTCCGAGGACCCCGCCTACTCCCGGCTCGCCGCGCGGCTGCTGACGATCGGCATCCGCGCCGAGGCCGCCTCGCAGGGCGTCACGTCGTTCACCGAGTCGGTCGCGGTGGGGCACGCCGAGGGGCTCATCGCCGAGCGGACGGCGGAGTTCGTACGGCTGCACGGCGCGCGTCTGGACGCGTTGATCGATCCCCGGGCCGACGACCGCTTCGGCTACTTCGGCCTGCGCACCCTGCACAGCCGCTACCTGCTGCGCCACCCGCTCACCCGCAAGGTCATCGAGACGCCCCAGCACTTCCTGCTGCGCGTGGCGGCCGGGCTCGCCGAGGACGACACCGGCCGGGCGGTGGAGGAGGTGGCGGCCCTGTACGAGCTGATGAGCCGCCTGGACTACCTCCCCTCCTCCCCCACCCTGTTCAACTCCGGTACGCGGCACCCGCAGATGTCGTCCTGCTACCTGCTGGACTCCCCGCTCGACCAGCTGGACTCCCTCTACGACCGCTACCACCAGGTGGCCCGGCTGTCGAAGCACGCCGGCGGCATCGGCCTGTCCTACTCCCGCATCCGCTCCCGCGGTTCGCTGATCCGGGGCACCAACGGGCACTCCAACGGCATCGTGCCGTTCCTGAAGACCCTCGACGCCTCGGTCGCCGCCGTGAACCAGGGCGGCCGGCGCAAGGGCGCCGCGGCGGTGTACCTGGAGACCTGGCACGCCGACATCGAGGAGTTCCTGGAGCTGCGCGACAACACCGGCGAGGACGCCCGGCGCACCCACAACCTCAACCTCGCGCACTGGATCCCGGACGAGTTCATGCGCCGCGTGAACGCCGACGCGCAGTGGTCGCTGTTCTCCCCCTCGGACGTGCCCGAGCTGGTCGACCTGTGGGGCGAGGAGTTCGACGCCGCCTACCGCAGGGCCGAGGCGGCGGGCCTGGCGAGGAAGACCCTGCCCGCCCGCGAGCTGTACGGCCGCATGATGCGCACCCTCGCGCAGACCGGCAACGGCTGGATGACCTTCAAGGACGCCGCCAACCGCACCGCCAACCAGACCGCCGAGCCCGGCCACGTCGTGCACTCCTCCAACCTCTGCACGGAGATCCTGGAGGTCACCAGCGACGCGGAGACGGCGGTCTGCAACCTGGGGTCGGTGAACCTCGGCGCCTTCGTGACCGACGGCGACCTCGACTGGGAGCGGCTGGACGCCACCGTCCGCACCGCCGTCACCTTCCTCGACCGGGTCGTGGACATCAACTACTACCCGACCGAGCAGGCGGGCCGCTCCAACGCCAAGTGGCGCCCGGTCGGGCTCGGCGCGATGGGCCTGCAGGACGTCTTCTTCCAGCTGCGCCTGCCCTTCGACTCGCCGCAGGCCAAGGCCCTGTCCACCCGCATCGCCGAGCGGATCATGCTCGCCGCGTACGAGGCGTCCGCCGACCTCGCCGAGCGCAGCGGCCCGCTGCCGGCCTGGGAGAAGACCCGTACCGCCCGGGGCGTGCTGCACCCCGACCACTACGACGTGGAGCTGACCTGGCCGGAGCGCTGGGCCGCCCTGCGTGAGCGGATCGCCACCGTCGGCCTGCGCAACTCCCTGCTGCTGGCCATCGCCCCGACCGCCACCATCGCCTCCATCGCGGGCGTGTACGAGTGCATAGAGCCGCAGGTGTCCAACCTGTTCAAGCGCGAGACGCTGTCCGGCGAGTTCCTCCAGGTCAACTCCTACCTGGTGGACGACCTGAAGAAGCTGGGCGTCTGGGACGCCCGCACCCGCGAGGCGCTGCGCGACGCCAACGGCTCGGTGCAGGACTTCGCCTGGATCCCCGAGGACGTACGGCGGCTGTACCGCACCGCCTGGGAGATCCCGCAGCGCGCCCTGATCGACATGGCGGCGGCCCGTACGCCGTTCCTGGACCAGTCCCAGTCCCTGAACCTGTTCATGGAGACGCCGACCATCGGCAAGCTCTCCTCGATGTACGCGTACGCCTGGAAGTCCGGGCTGAAGACGACGTACTACCTGCGCTCGCGCCCGGCGACCCGCATCGCCCGCGCCGCCCGAGCCGCCGTCCCCGTGCAGCAGCCGGCCCCCGAAGAGGCCGTCGCCTGCTCCCTTGAGAACCCCGAGTCCTGCGAGGCCTGCCAGTGATGCCCAGCAACCAGAACCTGCTCGACCCCGGCTTCGAGCTGACTCTGCGCCCCATGCGCTACCCGGACTTCTACGAGCGCTACCGGGACGCCATCAAGAACACCTGGACCGTGGAGGAGGTCGACCTCCACTCGGACGTCGCCGACCTCACCAAGCTCTCCCCCGGCGAGCAGCACCTCATCGGCCGCCTGGTCGCCTTCTTCGCCACCGGCGACTCGATCGTGGCGAACAACCTGGTGCTGACGCTGTACAAGCACATCAACTCCCCCGAGGCCCGCCTGTACCTGAGCAGGCAGCTGTTCGAGGAGGCCGTCCACGTCCAGTTCTATCTGACGCTGCTGGACACCTACCTCCCCGACCCGGACGACCGGGCGGCGGCCTTCGCGGCCGTCGAGAACATCCCGTCCATCCGGGAGAAGGCCGAGTTCTGCTTCAAGTGGATGGACTCGGTGGAGGAGATCGACCGCCTGGAAACCCGGGCCGACCGCCGCCGCTTCCTGCTCAACCTCATCTGCTTCGCCGCGTGCATCGAAGGCCTGTTCTTCTACGGCGCGTTCGCGTACGTGTACTGGTTCCGCAGCCGGGGCCTGCTGCACGGCCTGGCGACCGGCACCAACTGGGTGTTCCGTGACGAGACGATGCACATGTCCTTCGCGTTCGACGTGGTCGACACCGTCCGCAAGGAGGAGCCGGAGCTCTTCGACGACGCCCTGCAGCAGCAGGTCACCGACATGCTGAGGGAGGCCGTCGAGGCCGAGCTGCAGTTCGCGCGCGACCTGTGCGGTGACGGCCTCCCGGGCATGAACACCGACTCGATGCGTCAGTACCTGGAGTGCGTCGCCGACCAGCGGCTGACCCGCCTCGGCTTCGCCCCGGTGTACGGCTCCGAGAACCCCTTCTCCTTCATGGAGCTCCAGGGGGTTCAGGAGCTGACCAACTTCTTCGAGCGGCGTCCCTCGGCGTACCAGGTGGCGGTGGAGGGCACCGTCGACCTGGACGAGGACTTCTGACCCTCCGGGACCCTGCGGGCCTCCTGGGCCTCCCTGAGCTGGCGGTCGATGCGCCGGTCGCGCACGATGCCGATCACCGCGGGGAGGACCAGGAGGACCAGCATTCCGAGGACCGTGATCATTGCGGTCAGTGCCTGCGTGTATGTCTCCATGGACACCACTGTCGCGCGGTTCGCTCCTTACCGACAGTGGCAGGACTGCCGCACACCCTCGAATTACTGCCACGGCCGAGGCACACTGGAGGCATGCTCCAGAACGTGGCCGCCGTCCTGCTCGACGGTGTGAACCCCTTTGAGCTCGGCGTGGTCTGCGAGGTGTTCGGCACCGACCGCAGCGACGACGGGCTGCCGGTGTACGACTTCGCCGTCGCCTCCGCCGAGGGCCCGGCCCTGCGCAGCGACACGGGCTTCTCGCTGCGGGTCGACCACGGCCTGGACCGGCTGGAGTCGGCCGACCTGATCGCCGTACCGGCGGGATCGTGCTACGAGACGCGGGAGTTCCCGCCGGAGCTGCTGGACGCCCTGCGCGCCGCGGTGGAGCGCGGTGCCCGGGTGCTCAGTGTCTGCTCCGGAGTCTTCGTGCTGGCCGCGGCCGGGCTGCTCGACGGCCGGCGCTGCACGGTGCACTGGCGGCACGCCGACGCCCTGGCCCGGCGGTACCCGCACCTGGTGGTCGAGCCGGACGTGCTGTACGTCGACGAGGACCCGGTGATCACCTCGGCCGGCACCGCCGCCGGGATCGACGCCTGCCTGCACCTGGTCCGCAAGGAACAGGGCCCGGAGGTCGCCAACAAGATCGCCCGGCGGATGGTGGTGCCGCCGCACCGGGACGGCGGCCAGGCCCAGTACATCGAACGCCCGCTGCCGGCCGTGGAGGGCGACACCATCGGCGAGGTGCTGGCGTGGATGGAGCGGCACCTCGACCAGGAGGTCACCGTCGAGCAGCTCGCCGCCCGCGCCCACATGGCGCCGCGCACCTTCGCCCGCCGCTTCCACCAGGAGACCGGCACCACGCCCTACCGCTGGATCCTGCGGCAGCGTGTGCTGCTGGCCCAGCACCTGCTGGAGGCGACGGACGAGACGGTGGACGCGGTCGCGGGCCGAACGGGCTTCGGCACCGCGGCCGCGCTGCGCCACCACTTCGTACGGGCGCTGGGCACCACGCCGAACGCCTACCGCCGCACGTTCAGGGGGCCGGAGGCCGCCTGAGCTCAACCGGCCTGCCTGGGCACCGGCGTCAGCAGCAGCCGGTGCGGGCGCAGGGTGATGCCCACCCGGGTGGCCCCGTTGGAGCCGGGCACCTCCCGGAAGCGGTACTTGGCGGCCACGGCCGCCGTGATCAGCGTCAGCTGCGCCATGGAGAAGTGGTCGCTCGGGCACTTCCGGTTGCCGACACTGAACGGGTTCATGGCGTATTTCGGCACGTCCTCGGCGCGCTCCGGAAGCCACCGGTCCGGGTCGAAGTCGAGGTGGTGCGCGTACGACCTGGGGTCGCGCTGGATCGCGAACGGGCTGTAGATGATGTCCGCCCCGGCCGGAATGCGATACCCGCCCAGCTCCGTGTCGGTCACCGCCCGCCGCGTCAGAATCCACACGGCGGGGTGCAGCCGCATGGCTTCGACGACGACATTGTTGGTGTGGGTGAGCTTGCGGACGTCCTCGAATGCCACCGGACGCCCGCCGGTGACGGACCGGACTTCCTCGCAGATGCGGTCCGCGTGTTCCGGGTGCTCGGTGAGCACCAGCAGCAGCGACATGATCGTGGAGGCGATGGTTTCGCTGCCCGGGGTGAGGATCGCGACGACCTGGTCGTGGATCTCCTGTTCATCTATCGGGTCGCCATTCTCGTCCTTGGCCTCCAGCAAAGCCGTCAGCAAATCGTCCGGCTTTTGACCGGATGCGCGGCGCTCGGCGATGATCTCGTCGACGAGGGAATGCAGATCGGCCAGTGCCCGGTTGAATTCCCGGTTGGCCGGAAACGGCAGCTTGTACAACGGGCCGAGGGGGACCACCATCCGCCGGTACATCCCCCGGAAGACCACGGCGAGGGCGGTGCACAGCCGCTCCGCCCGCTCGTCCATGTACTTTCCGCGCAGCAGGCAGCGGGCCGCGACGCGCACGGCGACCCGGAACGCCTCGGAGGTGCAGTCGATGGTCTGCCCGGGCTGCCAGCGCTCGGTCAGCGCGTGCGCCTCCTCCTCCATGATCGGGCCGTAGGCGGGGATGGCGCCGAGCCGGAAGGCCGGCTGGATGGTGCGCCGCTGGCGGCGGTGGAGCGGGCCGTTGGCGGTGGCCACCCCCTTCTTGCCGAGCAGGCCCTCCAGGGACTCCCACAGCGGCCCGGCGATGATGTAGTCCGGGCTCAGGGCGACGGCGCCGGTGAGCTCCGGGGTGGTGGGGGCGTAGACGGTCTTCGG
Organism: Streptomyces sp. NPDC052682; assembly: GCF_040678435.1. NCBI lineage: Bacteria > Bacillati > Actinomycetota > Actinomycetes > Kitasatosporales > Streptomycetaceae > Streptomyces > Streptomyces sp. NPDC052682. The sequence continues at coordinate 92,013 of NZ_JBFATS010000003.1, forward strand.
TCCCAGCTTGAGGCGTACGACGTCGCCGTGGTCCCGCAGTTGGGACATGAAGGCCAGCGGGTCGCGCACCAGTTTCCAGCCGTGGCCGAGGCCGGGCACGCCACCGCCCGCGACGGGCGGCTCACGCAGCTCCGCGGCCGCAGCCGCTTCGGGTGTGACGGACTCGACGGTCATTTCTCACCTGCCGCTTCGTTGTTGACGTAAGGGGGCGTGGACCGGTCGTCCCAGCTGTCGACCATGTACCGGCCGGACTCGTGGTGGAACCAGTAGACCGAGCTGAACCAGTTCCGCATATTGCCGACACAGGCCCGCACGGCGGAACTAAGTTCCTTTCCGCGTACGGTGCCGTCGGCGAGGGCGTCGGCGAACTCCAGGGCCTCCTTCTCCGCGGTCAGGAATGCGGATATGCATTCCTCGACGCGGCGCCTGACTTCCCCGATCGCCTCTTCCAGCGTCATTTGCTCATGGGTGATGAGACTGATGCCGAGATTGTGCACCTCGTCGCCCGCGATTTCCTTCGGCAGCGAGCACAGGTCGTTGTACCAGGCGGCGAATTCCTGGCTCAGCAGCGCCGCCCGGCGGTACGCCGGGTGTTTCCTGACCCGGTCCGGGAGTTCGCATCCCGCGCTCGGCTCCAGCAGGTCCGTCCAGATCCAGTGCGCGAAGGTGAGCCGGCGCAGGCGGAGGTACTCCTCGACGGTCGGGACGACCCCCTCGGTGCGGTTGCGGAACTCCCGGTCGTACGCCTCGATCACCGCGTGGAAGTGACGTGCGAAACGCGCGTTCCAGGTCTCGGGCAGGAACGCGTACAGCCGCAGCACACTGTCCGCGAGCCCGGCGACCACGGGGTCCTCGTGGTGCAGATGGTCCCGGGGGGCGTCGAGGGCGCTGTGCAGCCGGTCCCTCAGCCGCCGCCAGGAGGCGGCCCGGCCGTGGACGATGTCGCGGTCGTGCCGGTCGTCCCAGACGAAGAACCACGCGCTGTAGTCCGCGATCGCCTGGAGGACCTCGTCGGCGGCACCGAGGTAGTAACCCGCCATGAGGTCGGTGTAGCACAGGCCGTCGGCATATTCCTCCACCTTGTCCGCGGGCATGAGCCGCTTTTCCAGGAGCCACGCCCGGGTCTTCTCCTGGAGCCTCGGCCAATACGGGTGAAGTCGCCGGGGAAACGCCGCCTCGATCACGGGGAGTGCGAGCGACGGTGGAACAGCGATCCCGGTCGGTGTCGATGTGGTGCCGTGTGACAAAGCATGCACGAACAAACCCCTCTCAGCCGCCAGTCGGCGACACGCCCCTCCCGCTGTGCCGGGCGTGCGCCGTTGCGTAGCCCCGCTCATCCCATTCAGCACCACAACTGACCGTTCTGGGAACGGATTTGCTTCATTCACCACCCCGCGGGTGCCGAGAACCTCCTGTTGCCTGACTGGAATCGGATCACTGGCGGAGCAGGAGCGATCGAACGTGCGACGGACAGACGAACGGCGCCTGGCCGGGAAGGGATTCCTGACCAGACGCCGTGCGGGTGGGGATGGTGAGGTGTCAGTCGTTGGCGACCACGGGGTAGCGGGGCTCGTTCTCGGCCATCTGCCGCAGCGCGTCCTTGCGCTCCCGCTTGGAGAGCCGGTCGATGTAGAGGTAGCCGTACAGGTGGTCCGTCTCGTGCTGCAGACACCGTGCGAAGTAGCCGGTGCCGCGCACCTTGATCGGGTTGCCCTTCTCGTCCTGGCCGGTGACCTCGGCGTAGTCGGGCCGGGCGAGCGGCGCGTACGCGGTGGGCACCGACAGACAGCCCTCGTTGCTGTCGTCCAGCCGGCGCTGGTCGGCGGGCAGTTCGACGAGCTTGGGGTTGCAGACCACGCCGACGTGCCGCACGCCCTCGTCGTCCGGGCAGTCGTAGACGAAGACCTTCAGGTCCACCCCGATCTGGTTGGCGGCCAGGCCCACGCCCTCGGCGGTGCGCTGCGAGGCGAACATGTCCGCCACCAGCTGCTGAAGCTCCTCGCCGAACTCGGTGACGTCCTTGCACTCCCGGTGCAGCACCGGGTTGCCGACCACGGTGATCGGCCGCGAGGTGCCCCGCTCCCGCCAGGCCGCCTCGCGCTCCTCGCAGTCCTCCGTGTCGATGACGTACCCCTCGTCGTCTACGGGGAGCACGCCCGCGTGCTGCTGATCGGTGTCCTGCTGAGCCATGACCGACGTACGCCTTCCTTCAAAACCGGGGGGAGAACCGGGGATGTCGTGCTGATACAGGGTACGGCGAACTCAGCAGACCTCTTCCAGATCCCGCCAGTCCCGTGAGTCCGGGCTGTCCGCGACCCAGCCGTCCAGCAAGCCCCGCACCAGCGAGGCCGGCGCCGCGATCCCGCACTCGCGCTCGGGAACCCACAACTGCCCGTCCGTCCGGTGCCCGAGCGGCCCGGGATGCCCCGGCTCACTGTGATCGTGCGGGTCGAGATGCTCCCCGTCGCCCTCGTCGGAGGGCATCCGTGACTCCGAGCACATCCGGCACAGCAACCGCACGGACGAGGACCAGTCCTCGGCGGCGAAGCCCGCGTCCGCGGCCAGCTGCTCCAGGGCGTCGCGGTCGGCCTCGGTCGCCGCCTCCAGCAGCACGACCCAGGTGGGCACGGGCGAGGGCGCCCACAGCTCGATCTCGTCGAAGACAGGGTAGGTGTGCCCGGCTGCGGTGGTCCGCTCCCCGTGCGGCACGCCGTCGTGCAGCACGACCTCGCCCCAGCGCCGCCCGGAGGACGGCAGCGGAATCGACAGCACCTCGATGCGGGCGGGGTCGAGCCGCCGCCCCCACACCACTTCGGCCTCCCCTTCCGGGGACAGCCGTACGGCCGCGCTGCCGAGGTTCATGCCGACCGGCTCGCCGGAGCCGGTGGCGCTGCCCGGCACCCGCAGCCCGTAGGCCTGCCAGGCGCGCCGGGCCAGCGGCCAGTCCTGCAGGGCGGTCGCGGCGATGCCGACGTTCCACCAGTCGGGCGCCCCGGCGTCCCGGTCCAGCAGCGCCACCGCCCGGAGGCCGGCCGCCCGGGCCTGCTCCCAGTCGTGCCGGAACTTGTGCAGCAGGGCAAGGTTGAACCAGGACTCCGACAGCCAGGGCTCCAGATCGGCGGCCCGCGTCAGCAGCGCGCCCGCGTCCTCGTACCGCCCGTCGCCGATGAGCGTGAACGCGCGGTCCGTGGCCTGCCGCCAGGTGGCGGAGGGCCGGTGTCGTCCCTTGCCGAAGATCCTCACGATTCCCGCCTGCCAGTTCCGTGCGGTGGGCCGGCCCTGCCTGTGTCCGCTCTCCCGGACAGCCCCCGGTCAGCCCCCGGACACCCTTCTCCTTCGCATCCAACCACGTACGGCCTCACGGGCGCTCATTACCCATGGGTTACCCCGTGACGGGGAGGGTCAGACAGCCCCGGGCGAGTACCCGGGCCAGGGATTCCACCACTTCGGGCGCGTACTGTCCGCCGGTGGCCAGCCGCAGTTCCTCCAGCGCCGCGAGCGGCCCGCCCGGCCCGCCGTCCCGGGCCTTCTCCTCGTACGCGTTGACCGCCCGCACGATACGGGCCGCCAGGGGCTGTTCCCGGTACGGGTCGGCCTGCCGCTCCACGACCACCGCCACCCGGGGATCCACCCCGGTCTGCCGTACGACGGCCCCGCCGAGCAGCGCGATCCGCCGCTGCTCCGCCTCGGGCAGCGCGGCGGTGGCCCCGGCGGGCACCGGGTCGACGAGGCTGAGCTGCCCGATGTCGTGCATGAGGGCGGCGTACTCCAGCACGGTCAGTTCCGGCTCGGTCAGGCCCAGGTCGCGCCCGACGGCCTGGCTGAGCGCGGCGACGCGCCGGGCGTGCCCGCTCGGGGTGCAGCCGGCGATCTCGGTGGCCCGGGCGAGGGAGGCGATGGTCTGCCGGTAGGTGGCGCGCACGGCCGCGTAGCGGCGGAAGGAGAGCTGGGCGAGCAGCAGCGGCACGGAGAACACGGGCAGCGCCCACAGACCCATGACGGCGACCGCCAGCGCCATCACGGCGCCCGTGGCGATGACGGCCGTACCGATGCCGGGCACGGCCCGCAACTCGTCCCGCAGCACCGGCACGAACGGCCACCCGGTGCGGGCGTGGGCCAGCGCGGCGGCCAGCACCGCGTCGTACAGCGCGGTCAGCGACAGCAGCGCGAGCAGCAGCAGGGCGTAGGCGGGGCCGACCCAGTCGGTGAGGGCGCCGCGGTCGTACAGCGGCTGGAAGCACACGGCGACGAACCCGACGGTGAGCGCCCGGCGCGCCAGGTGGTCCACGGTGGGCCCCTGGCCGCGCGCGATGTGCGGCACGCTGCCGAGCAGCGAGGCGGTGAGCACCACGGTGACGACCTGGGCGGCACCGTGCCGGGTCGGCTGCCCGGCGTCGGCTCCCAGCAGCGCGTACGACAGGGCGCCGGCGGCGCCGAGCGGCGCGGCCTCCCGGACCCGCTCGCCGTTCCACCGGATGCCCTCGCCGACGGCCACGAGCAACCCGAAGGCGAGGGCGACGCCGCGTTCCTCCAGGCCGGACCAGAGGGTGGCGGCGAGCGAGCCGACGGCGAGGAGACCGGCGCAGGTGTGGACGAGGCGGAGCAGCAGGGGCCGGTGCGCGTTCATCGCTGCGCTCCGGGCCGGGTGGCCACCGGCGGGGCGGGCGCGGGGAGCTGAGGCGGATGGGCGTCGTCGGCGGTGACCGCCGGACGCCAGCCGTACCGGCCGAGCGCCCGGACCAGGGCCTCGACCATCACCGGGTCGAACTGGCTGCCGGCGCACCGCCGGAGCTCCTCCAGGGCCACTTCGACCGGCCGGGCCCGGCTGTAGGACCGGGTGGAGGTCATCGCGTCGAAGGCGTCCGCGACCGCGACCACCCGCGCCGACTCGGGGATCTGGCTGCCGACGAGCCCGTACGGGTATCCGCTGCCGTCCAGCCGCTCGTGGTGGTGCAGCACGGCCGCCCTGGCCTCGCCCAGGAAGGAGATGCCGCGCACCATCTCGTGCCCGTACTCGGGGTGCAGCTCGATCACCCGCCGCTCCTCGGGGGTCAGCGGGCCGTTCTTGGTGAGCACGCGGGTGGGTACGCCCAGCTTGCCCACGTCGTGCAGGATCCCGGCGAACCGGATGACCTCGATCCGCTCGTCGTCCATGCCGAGTTCGCGGGCGATCATCACCGAGGCCTGCCCGACCCGCTCGCTGTGTCCGCGCGTGTAGCCGTCCTTGATGTCGACGGCCTGCACGAGCGCCCGGATCGTCGCCTGGTGCGCGGCCCGCTCCCGGTGGTACTGGGCGAACGCCCACCAGGAGACGCACATCGGCAGCAGCACGAGCAGCGCGGCGACGGGACCGTACGGGCTGCGCCACAGCACGGCCATCATCAGCCCGGCGAGTCCGTGCACGGCGATCGGGGCGAGGGAGCGCGGGAACAGGCCCCGCCAGGCCCGGCGCACCGGCACCCTCCCCCACGGCCCGAACGGCGTGGGCGGTGCCCCCACGCCCGCGGCCAGGATGCCGCCGTCCAGGAGGGCCAGGACCACCCAGAAGGCCAGCACCGCGGCCCCGGTCGGTCCGAGGGCGTGCGGGACGTCACCGGCCGCGACCGCGTCCCGGCCGCCGAGCGCCCCGTGCACCCGGGCCGCGGCCCACACGCCGAGGGCGAGCTGGGCGGCGCGCCAGATCCGCCGCAGCAGGAAGGGCCGCTGCGCGACGTGCGACAGCAGCGCGCCCGGCAGCGGGACGAGCGCGGCGGCGGGCGCCGGCAGCAGGAACGCTCCGGCGAGCAGCACCGGATAGAACGTGCCCGCCGGGTGGGAGATCCCGACGAACCGGGACCGGGCCAGGCGCTCGCAGCCGGCGTAGAGCACGGCCAGCAGCACCACGACCCACCAGCGGAACCGGACCACCGGCAGCGGCAGCAGGCACAGCACGGCGCATGCGGCGACACAGACGACGTAGATGCGGGCGCGTGCCGGTACCGCCTCCATGGAGCCCCTCCCCGACCGGCCGAGCCTGTCGATGTGACCTGCCTGTCAGGCATCGGAGCCTAGGGCGGTCCCCGGGGGCTCCACGGGTCGATAACCCGTGGATTAGCACGTTCGAGTGACGAGTTCCGGCCGGGGATCCGGGCCTGTCCGTACGGCCGGCCGGGCAGAGGGGAGGTGCCGGGGTGTCAGGACTCCCGCGGCGTGGCAGGCGCGGCCCGGGGCACCTCGGGTGCGGGCGCGGCCACCACGTCCTGGTCGGGCACGGCCTGCCCGGAGCGGATCAGCTCGATGCGTCCCATGACCTTGGCGCGCAGGTCACCCGGTACGTCGTCATGCCCGCAGCACCGCTTGACCAGCTTCTTCACGGCCTGTTCGAGCCCGTACTTCTCCAGGCAGGGCGAGCACTCCTCGAAGTGGTGCTCGAACTTCACGCAGTCGGCATCCGGCATCTCACGGTCGAGGAACTCGTAGAGATGATCGAGGATTTCGCTGCAATCCGTCTCGTGCGGCTCACCGCAGCTCATGACCCCGAGCCTTTCGCTTCGTTCGACTCTCCGGCGCCGGCCGGGACCAGCCCCCGCTCGCGGGCGTAGTCCTCGAGCATGCCGCGCAGTTGACGGCGGCCCCGGTGCAGCCGGGACATCACCGTACCGATGGGTGTCCCCATGATGTCGGCGATCTCCTTGTAGGCAAAGCCCTCGACATCCGCCAGGTACACGGCGATGCGGAACTCCTCGGGGATCGCCTGGAGGGCTTCCTTCACGTCCGAGTCCGGCAGGTGGTCCAGCGCCTGCGACTCCGCGGAGCGCAGACCCGTCGACATGTGCGACTCGGCGCGGGCGAGCTGCCAGTCCTCGATCTCCTCGGCCGCGCTGCGCTGCGGTTCGCGCTGCTTCTTGCGGTAGGAGTTGATGAAGGTGTTGGTCAGGATCCGGTACAGCCACGCCTTGAGGTTGGTGCCCTCGCGGAACTGGTGGAAGGACGCGTACGCCTTGGCGTACGTCTCCTGCACCAGGTCCTCGGCGTCGGCCGGGTTGCGCGTCATGCGCAGCGCGGCCGAGTACATCTGGTCGAGGAACTCGAGCGCGTCCCGCTCGAAGCGCGCGCTGCGCTCGGCGGTCGTCTCCGCGCCCGTGCCGCTGCCCTGGCCCTCGGGCTGCTCCGCCTGGCCGTGTTCGGTCCCTGCGTCGGTACCGGGAACCGGACCCACCTCCTCAAGTGATCTCGTGAAACCGAAACCAGTCTCACCCGAATCGGAGGATAGACGACGATCCGGTCCGCCCGCCGCTCGAACAGGAGCGGTCTTGGCCGCGTGCAGTACCGTCCACTCCAGGTCGGCACGGCTGCTGCGGCTCGGGCAAGTGAGCGAACCCATGCGGCGGACTTCCTCTCCCACGACATCGGTGCCGGTGTCCGGCACGTACGTCCGCCACAACAGTGGGGTGGGCCCTGGCATTCCCGAAGTTTTACCCCAGTGATCCGGTCCACTTCACCACCGCGTCCGTGATCCCCTGCAGGGCCTCGTCCTGGGTGATCTCCGCCCGCTTGGGGACGGCGAAGCCGTGATCGCCGTACGGCACCTCGACCAGGTCGTACGGTCCCTCCGGGAACTCCTCGGGCCTGCCGAACGGGTCGTTGCCGCCCTGGACGACCAGGGTGGGCACCCCGGAACCGAGCAGCTCGCCGGCGCGGGACTTCTCCGGCCGGCCCGGCGGGTGGAGCGGGAAGCTCAGGGCGAGGACGGCCGCGGCCTGCAGCTCGGTCGCCGTGCGGCAGGCCACCCGGGCACCGGCGCTGCGCCCGCCGCTGATCACCGGCAGGCCGGGCGCGGCCAGCGCGGGCCACAGGCCCCGCCAGCCGGTGTCCAGCGTCTTCGGCGCGGGGGCGACCTTCTTCCCGGCCACCCGCCAGGGCTGCTCGACGAGGGCGACGCTCACGCCGTGACCGGGCAGGACGGCGGCGAGCGCCTGGAGGTCCCGGGCCTCGACGCCGCCGCCCGCGCCGTGACCGACCGCCAGCACGAACCGGGCCCTGCGGGCCGGGTGCCAGGTGATGCGGGCCGTGCCCGCCTCCGTCTCGATGGTCTCGGATGTCACGTCTTCCACATCAGAAGAGTGTGCCCTCTTCGGGTCCGGCCAGCTCCTTCAGCAGCTGAGGGCCGTTGTTGCGCACGTTGCTCACGGCCGTGGAGACGGGGTAGGCCCGCATCAGCCCGGGCGGCGGCGGGGCCAGCAGGGCGCGCAGGTCGTCGGGGTCGGTGAGGGACGGGTCGAGCCAGGCGTCCCAGCGGTCGGGCGTGAGCATGAGCGGCATCCGGGGGTGGATCTCGGCCAGCGAGCGCGGGCCCTCGGCCGGGGCCACCGCCAGGGGGGTCCGCTCCGCCTCGGTGGTGATCACCGAGCAGGTCACCCACCAGGCCTGCGGATGGTCGTCGGGCAGGGTCCTGTCCCGCCAGAACTCGTACAGCCCGGCCATCGCGAACACCGACCCGTCGGCGGGCAGCACGAAGTAGGGCTGCTTGCGCGGACGCTTGCGCCGTCCCTCGACCTCCAGTTCGCGCTCCTGGCTGCCGGTGACCCACTCGTAGTAGCCGTCGGCGGGGATGATGCAGCGCCGGGCGGCGAAGGCCCGGCGGAACGACGGCTTCTCGTGGACCGTCTCCGCGCGGGCGTTGATCAGGCGGGCTGCGCCCTCGGGCGTCTTGGCCCAGGACGGGACGAGGCCCCAGCGCAGGCGGCGCAGCTGGCGAACCGGGCGCGGGTCGTCCGCGTCCTTCACAGGGCGGTCCAGGACGGCGTAGACCTCCTTGGTCGGCGCCACGTTGTAGTCGGGCTCCAGGGTCTCCTCCGGCTCCCACTTGTCGACCTCAAAGATTCCTGCGAGATCCTCTGGCCCACGACTGGCCGCATACCGTCCGCACATGCGTGCCACACTGCCAGATCCCACCTGACCCCAGGGAGCAATCGCCGCACATGGACAGCATCGCAACCGCCTCCCTCGCCTCCCTCTGGGACGAGGTCTCCGGCACCCAGCCCGACCCCGACCTGTGGGTGGTGATCGCGACGCTGGTCGCCGCGCTCGCCGTGGTCGTCCCGCACGGCCTGTGGCGCATCTCCCGCAACGCGATCACCATCGCCCACGAGGGCGGGCACGGGCTCGTGGCCCTGCTGACCGGCCGCACGCTGACCGGCATACGGCTGCACTCCGACACCAGCGGGCTGACCGTCAGCCGCGGCAAGCCGTACGGGCTCGGCATGATCCTCACGGCGGCGGCCGGGTACACCGCGCCGCCCCTGCTGGGTCTCGGGGGTGCCGCGCTGCTGGACACCGGCCGCATCACGCTGCTGCTGTGGCTGGCCACATTCCTCCTGGTGGCGATGCTGGTGATGATCCGCAACGCCTACGGGGCGCTGACCGTGTTCCTCACCGGCGGCACGTTCGTGGTGGTGTCCTGGCTGACCGGACCGCAGGTGCAGGCGGCGTTCGCGTACGCGGTGGTGTGGTTCCTGCTGCTGGGGGGTGTGCGGCCGGCGTTCGAACTGCAGGCGAAGCGGGCGCGCGGGGGTGCCGGGGACTCGGACGCGGACCAGCTGTCACGGCTGACGCACGTCCCGGCGGGGCTGTGGCTGTTCCTGTTCCACGCGGTGTCGTTGTGCTCGCTGCTGGGCGGGGGGCGCTGGCTGCTGGGGGTCTGACCGGCCGGTCCGCCGGGCGGGCGGCCGCGCCGGCGGGCGGCTTTGCCGCGGGTGCGACCGGCCCCCACGGCGCCGCCCCGCACCACGGCCTGCCCACCCCCCTCCTTATAAAGTGGGGCCATGGCCTCGAACCCCGCACACACCGCCCTCTGGCCCGCCCCGCACGCGAGCGGAGCCGTCGACGCGACGGTCCACGTGCCCGGGTCCAAGTCGGTCACCAACCGTGCCCTGGTGCTCGCCGCCCTCGCCTCCGAGCCGGGCTGGCTGCGCCGCCCGCTGCGCTCGCGCGACACGCTGCTGATGGCCGGTGCGCTGCGGGCGATGGGCGTGGAGATCGAGGAGGGGGTCGGTCCGGACGGGACCGGAGAGGCCTGGCGCGTCCTGCCGAACGTGCTGCGCGGCCCGGCCACCGTCGACGTCGGCAACGCGGGCACGGTGATGCGCTTCCTGCCGCCGGTCGCCACGCTCGCCGACGGCCCGGTCCGCTTCGACGGCGACCCGCGGTCCTACGAGCGTCCCCTGAACGGCGTCATCGACGCGCTGCGGCAGCTCGGGGCCCGCATCGACGACGACGGACGCGGCGCGCTGCCGCTGACCGTGCACGGCGGCGGCGCCCTGGACGGCGGCACGGTCGAGGTCGACGCGTCCTCCTCGTCCCAGTTCGTCAGCGCCCTGCTGCTGTCCGGCCCGCGCTTCAACCAGGGCGTGGAGGTCCGCCACACCGGAGCGACGCTGCCCTCCCTGCCGCACATCCGGATGACCGTCGACATGCTGCGCGCGGTCGGCGCCCAGGTGGACACGCCCGAGTCGGGCGGTGAGCCCAACGTGTGGCGGGTGACCCCGGGCGCCCTGCTCGGCCGGGACCTGACCATCGAGCCGGACCTGTCCAACGCCCAGCCGTTCCTGGCGGCGGCGCTGGTGACCGGCGGCAGGGTCGTCATCCCGGACTGGCCGGAGCGCACCACCCAGCCCGGTGACCGGCTGCGCGAGATCTTCACCGAGATGGGCGGCTCGTGCGAACTGACCGACTACGGGCTGGTGTTCACCGGCTCGGGCGCGATCCACGGCATCGACGTGGACCTGGGCGAGGTCGGCGAGCTGACGCCGGGCATCGCGGCGGTCGCGGCCCTCGCGGACTCCCCCTCGACCCTGCGCGGCGTGGCCCACCTGCGCCTCCACGAGACGGACCGTCTGGCCGCGCTGACCAAGGAGATCAACGAGCTCGGCGGTGACGTGGCGGAGACCGCCGACGGGCTGCACATCCGCCCGCGCCGCCTGCACGGCGGGATCTTCCACACCTACGAGGACCACCGCATGGCCACGGCCGGCGCGATCATCGGCCTCGCGGTCGAGGGCGTGCAGATCGAGAACGTGGCGACGACCGCCAAGACCCTGCCGGACTTCCCCGAGCTGTGGACCGGGATGCTCGGGGCGTAGGGACATCCGCGATGCGCCGTTACGGCAAGCACACCGACGAGGACGACATCCGCACGCGCCCCGGCCGCCGGGGCACCCGGCCCCGTACGCACATCCGCCCCAAGCACGAGGACGCGGCCGAGGGCATGGTCCTCACCGTCGACCGGGGCCGGCTGACCTGCCTCGTCGACGGCCGGACCGTGCTGGCGATGAAGGCCCGGGAGCTGGGCCGCAAGGCGGCGGTCGTCGGTGACCGGGTGGCCCTGGTCGGGGACCTGTCCGGCAAGAAGGACACGCTGGCGCGGATCGTGCGCATCGAGGAGCGCAGCTCCGTCCTGCGCCGCACCGCCGACGACGACGATCCCTACGAGCGGGTGGTCGTCGCCAACGCCGACCAGCTCGCCATCGTCACGGCCCTGGCCGACCCCGAGCCCCGCCCGCGCCTGATCGACCGCTGCCTGGTCGCCGCGTACGACGGCGGCCTGGACCCCCTGCTGGTGCTCACCAAGTCGGACCTCGCCCCGCCCGACAAGCTCCTGGAGCTGTACGGCGACCTCGACATCCCGTACGTCGTCACCAGCCGCGAGGAACTGGAGAACGGCGATGCGGCGGACCGGGTGCGCGCGCACCTGGACGGCAAGATCACGGCGTTCGTGGGCCACTCGGGCGTCGGCAAGACCACGCTGGTGAACGCGCTGGTCCCCGAGGAGCGCCGCCGTACGACGGGCCATGTGAACGCGGTGACGGGACGCGGCCGCCACACCACCACCTCGGCGCTGGCGCTGCCGCTGTGGGGCGCCGACGGCTGGGTGGTCGACACCCCGGGCGTGCGGTCCTTCGGCCTCGCCCACATCGACCCGTCCCGCGTCATCCACGCCTTCCCCGACCTGGAAGCGGGTACGGAGGGCTGCCCGCGCGCGTGCAGCCACGACGAGCCGGACTGCGCGCTGGACGCGTGGGTGGCCGAGGGGCACGCGGACCCGGCCCGGCTGTACTCGCTGCGCAGACTGCTGGCCACGCGGGAGCGGACGGAAGGGGACTGACCTCCGCGTTGTTTGTCATGGCGTGCGGACGGTAAGTGCATAATCGCACCAAGCCGGAGCCAAGGAACGGCAAAGCGGCATGGCGAGCGGTCACACAGCGTGGGGCAACGGGAGGACGACACATGGCGTGGCTGCTGGTCATCGTGGCCGGATTGCTCGAGACCGGCTTCGCCGTCTGCCTGAAGCTGTCGCACGGCTTCACCCGGCTGTGGCCGACGATCGCGTTCTGCGCCTTCGCCCTCGGCAGTTTCGGTCTGCTGACGCTGTCCTTGAAGAAGCTCGACGTGGGACCGGCGTACGCGGTGTGGACCGGCATCGGGGCGGCGGGCACGGCGATCTACGGCATGGTGTTCCTCGGTGACCTGGTCTCGACCCTCAAGATCGTGTCGATCAGCCTGGTGATCATCGGCGTGATCGGTCTGCAGCTGTCGGGCTCGGCGCACTGACCTCCACCGGCCTTCGTCACACCGGCTGCCGCTGGAGGGCGCCGCGCACCAGGCCGGCGACCCCGCCCTCGCCCGGCGGGGCGGCCACGCAGGACAGAGCGAGCCGGACGGCCAGTTCACAGCAGCGGGCCAGCTCCGCGGTGTCCGACCTGGGTGTGCCGGGCCCGGCCAGCGCGGCCACCGCCCGGTCCCGCACGAGCGCGACGAAGTCGCCCGGCGAGGGCAGCGGGCCGTCGGCGCGGCGCTGGGCCGGTACGACGGAGGAGGACGGCACCGCCGACAGCGTCGGCGAGGGCAGCCGCTCGCTCCAGCAGCCGGTGAGCAGGGCGCGGACCAGGGCGTTCTCGCGGGCCGCCGAGGTCAGCCACTCGGCGATCGCGGTCAGCCGCTCGCGGGTGTCGCCGTGTCCGGCCAGAGCCCGGTCGACCCCGGCGAGACACCCGTCCGCCTCCCGCCGCACGAGAGCCCGGGCGAGCCCGTCCTTGCTGCCGAACTCGTTGTACAGCGTCTGCCGGGAGACTCCGGCCGCCGCGGCCACGTCCACCATCCGCACCGTGGCCCACGGCCTGCGCTCCAGCGCCGTGTAAGCGGCGTCCAGCAGGGATTCCCGCGCTGCAGGCATCATCGCCTCCCCTTGGGGCGAGCGGCTCTGCGCCCAGATTTGACGCCCCCGGAGGCACTGTCAACCCTGCGCGCAGGGGGCTGCTGACAGGCCGACCCGGCGCCTTGGCGAGCGCTCCTGTCGTGGGCCCGCCGGCCACCCGGCCGCGGGCCATCGTGCCGCCCCGGGGGGCGCGGGTGGGCGCGGCGGCACTGCGCTGCGCCGGGTCGCGCACCCATCGGCGGCAGACCGGCGCCGAGCACCCCCGACCCCCGCTGGCCCCACCCCCACCTCGACGGATACCGTTCCTCACATGCCCGACTACCTCGACGACCTGCGCCTCGCCCACGTCCTCGCGGACGCCGCCGACGCCGCGACGACGGACCGGTTCAAGGCCCTCGACCTCAAGGTCGAGACCAAGCCGGACATGACGCCGGTGAGCGAAGCGGACAAGGCCGCGGAGGAACTCATCCGCGGCCAGCTGCAACGCGCCCGCCCGAGGGACGCGATCCTCGGCGAGGAGTACGGCATCGAGGGCACCGGCCCCCGCCGCTGGGTGATCGACCCGATCGACGGCACGAAGAACTACGTACGCGGCGTCCCCGTCTGGGCCACCCTCATCGCCCTGATGGAAGCCGGCGAGGGCGGCTACCAGCCCGTCGTCGGTGTCGTCTCCGCCCCGGCCCTCGGCCGCCGCTGGTGGGCGGCGAAGGGCCACGGCGCCTTCTCCGGCCGCAGCCTCACCAAGGCGACCCGCCTCCAGGTCTCCCGCGTGGCGCAACTGGCCGACGCCTCCTTCGCGTACTCCTCCCTCAGCGGCTGGGAGGAGCAGGGCCGCCTCGACGGCTTCCTCGACCTCACCCGCGAGGTGTGGCGCACCCGCGCGTACGGCGACTTCTGGCCGTACATGATGGTCGCCGAGGGCTCCGTCGACCTGTGCGCCGAGCCGGAGCTGTCCCTGTGGGACATGGCCGCGAACGCGATCATCGTCACGGAGGCGGGCGGCACCTTCACCGGCCTCGACGGCCGACCCGGCCCGCACAGCGGCAACGCGGCCGCCTCGAACGGCCTGCTCCACGACGAGCTGCTGGGGTATCTCAACCAGCGCTACTGAACGCCCCTTGTTGACTCCCGCTTTACCTGCCACCCTGGGGGTCCCGCCATTTGTGAACTTGTGAAGCGCTCAACGAACGCTCCCGACCGACGGCGGGCACACCCCAGGAGGTGGCTGCATCCATGCTCGTCCGCGACGCCATGAGCACGGTGGTCCTCACCATCGGCCCCGACCACACCCTCCGCCAGGCCGCCGCGCTGATGTCCGCCCGCCGGGTCGGCGCGGCCGTCGTCCTCGACCCGGACGCCGGCGGCATCGGCATCCTCACCGAACGCGACATCCTGAACTCCGTGGGTCTCGGCCAGAACCCGGACACGGAGCGCGCCCAGGACCACACCACCACGGACGTCGTGTTCGCCGCCCCGGTCTGGACTCTGGAGGAGGCGGCCCGCGCCATGGCGCACGGCGGCTTCCGCCACCTCATCGTGCTCGACCGCGGCGAGCCGGCCGGCGTCGTCTCGGTGCGCGACATCATCCGCTGCTGGGCACCCGTACGGCACCGCGTACCCGCCCCATCACATTAGATGGCTTCTAAAACGAGGAACGTTCCAAAATCACACCCATTCAGGATCTGGCCCTCGTGCTGTTAAGCTGGTCGGTATGAGTGACCTTCTGGAACGGCTGCGCGGACGCGGATGGCGGATGACCGCGCAGCGGCGCGTAGTGGCCGAGGTCCTCGACGGCGAACACGTGCACCTGACGGCCGACGAGGTCCACGCCCGGGCTGTCGCCAAGCTGCCCGAGATCTCCCGGGCGACCGTCTACAACACGCTGGGCGAGCTCGTCTCCCTCGGCGAGGTGCTCGAGGTCACCACCGACAAGCGCGCCAAGCGGTACGACCCGAACGCCCACCGCCCGCACCACCACCTGGTCTGCGCGCAGTGCGGCGCGATCCGCGACGTCCACCCGCAGGGCAACCCGCTGGCCGACCTCCCCGACTCGGAACGCTTCGGCTTCACGGTGTCGGACGTGGAGGTCACATACCGCGGCCTGTGCCCCAACTGCGCGCAGGCGTAAGGTTCACCGCTTCACCGAAGGCCCCGGCACGGGTGTGTGCCGGGGCCTTCCGCTGTGACCGGCGCGCTCACCGGCGACCGCGAACACACCGAGGGCCGAAGCCCTTTCGGACTCCGGCCCTCGATCTTCAGTAGCGGGGACAGGATTTGAACCTGCGACCTCTGGGTTATGAGCCCAGCGAGCTACCGAGCTGCTCCACCCCGCGTCGGTGAATGCAACGTTACGTCAAGACCGCGGACAGAAGCAAATCGCTTGTCCGGGCCCCGCTGCAGGCAGTCCCGGCAGCGCGGTGGGCCCGGCATTCCCACCGGTCACGCGGACAGCTCCTGCACCAGCGCGTCGCGCAGTCGCGCCGCCCGCTCCGCGACGGACTCCGGCCCCAGCGCCACCGCGCGGTCGGCCCACCGCTGCCCCTCGGCCAGCTCTCCCCGACGCGCGTAGAGCAGGGCCAGCCGCAACGCCGCCCGGCCGTGCCCGGCCTCGGCCGCCCGGGTCCACCACACGACCGCCTCCGGCTCGCTGCCCTCCCGGGCCAGCAGCAGCCCGAGGTTGAACGCGCCGTTGCGGGACCCGGCTTCGGCGGCCTCCCGGTACCACCGGGCCGCCTCCGCAACATCGCCACGGGCGGCGGCGAGCATCCCGACCCGCACCTGGGCGCGCCGGTGCCCCTGGGAGGCCGCCCGCTCGTACCACTCCTCGCACTCGCTGCGCTGGTGGACGGGCTCCCCCAGTTCGTGGGTGGGCTCCGGCGGACGGCGCGCGTCCAGCAGGGTGGCCAGCCGGTATGCGGCCTCCGCGCTGCCGCCCCCCGCCGCGCAGCGCAGGTACCGTTCGGCCTCCTGCTCGTCGCCGTCCCGCAGCCGTGCGATGCCGACCTGGAGGGCCGCCTCCGTGTGCCCGGCCACCGCGGCCCGCTCGTACCACCGCAGGGCGGCCGGGTGCTCGCCCCGGCCGGCGTACAGGATGCCGAGGTTGAAGGCGGCGTCCACGCTGCCGGCCTCGGCGGCCTTGGAGAACCACGGCTCCGCGCCGGTCTCGTCGCCGCCGCGCAGCAGCAGGATCGCCAGCGCGTTGGCCGCCTCCCGGTGCCCGGCGTACGCGGCCCGCCGGTACCACTGTTCGGCCTGTGTGGTGCGCC
The DNA here is from genome assembly GCF_040678435.1 of Streptomyces sp. NPDC052682. NCBI lineage: Bacteria > Bacillati > Actinomycetota > Actinomycetes > Kitasatosporales > Streptomycetaceae > Streptomyces > Streptomyces sp. NPDC052682. Next base: position 108,471 of record NZ_JBFATS010000003.1, read on the forward strand.
CCTGCTCGGCGCAGAGCAGGCCGAGGTTGTACGCGCCGTTCACATCGCCCGCGTCCATCGCGGCCCGGTACCACCGCTCGGCGGTCTGCGTCTCGCCGCGCTCGGCGTGCAGCGCGCCCAGTGCGTTGGCGGCGTTGCCGTCGCCGTCCTGGGCGGCCCGCAGCCACCACACGGCGGCGTTCTCGGTGTCGCCGGCGTCCCGCAGCAGGAACCCCAGCGCGCAGGCGGCCCGCGCCTCCCCGTCCTTGGCGGACGTCAGGTACCAGCGGCCGGCCTCCTTCAGCTCGCCGCGCTTCTCCAGGATCGCCCCCAGGTGCAGCGCGGCCCGCCGGTGGCCGCGCGCGGCGGCCTGCCGGTACCACTGCTCGGCCTCGTCCAGCAGCCCGTCGCCCTCGTCGTCGCCCTCCTGGGCGGCTGTGCGGTCCAGGGTGCGCGCCAGCCGGTACGCCGCCTCCCGGTGCCCTCGCTCGGCCGCCGCTCTCATCCACCGCCGGGCCTCCGGGTCCCCCCGGTGTTCCAGCAGGTCGGCGAGCGCGTACGCACCGAGGGCATGGCCCTGTTCGGCGGACTGGCGCAGCCAGTACTCGGCGGCGGGTTCGTCGCCGCGCTCGCGGTGGTGCCGGCCGAGCGCGTGAGCGGCGGCGGCCGACCCGGCCACGGCGGCGATGCGCCACCATCCGGCGGCCTCGTCGGCGTACCCGCGCTGGTGCAGCAGGACCCCGAGGTTGTTGGCGGCGGCGCGGTCGCCCGCGGCGGTGGCGGCGCGCAGGTGGGGTTCGGCTCCGTCGAGGTCGCCCCGGCGCAGCAGCATGGCCCCGAGGACGCTCATCGCCTCGACGTCACCGGCCTCGGCGGCGAGCCGCTGGCGCAGCTCCTCCGCCGCCTCGTCAGCGACCTCTTCGGCCTCGTCCGGGGTGGTCTCCTCCCGGGTGGAAGGCTGCACAAAACGCCCTGTCTCGAACAGAGTTGCCTTGTCCCCCATAACGTCCATCGTCGCACCACCTGCAACCTGGGTACACCTGGTATACCGCAGTCAGTGAGGTCACTTCAGCGTTTTGTCGACATGCCCACAGAGAGACAAGTCAAACACAGATCTCCCAACTGGCCCTGTCAGCGCTGCCGTCGACCGGGTCAGCACATGCGTTCACACATCACGAAGGCCCGGATTCCTTGTGGAATCCGGGCCTTCGCTATCAGTAGCGGGGACAGGATTTGAACCTGCGACCTCTGGGTTATGAGCCCAGCGAGCTACCGAGCTGCTCCACCCCGCGCCGTTGCTGGTCAACCGTATCACGGCGCGGGACGGGCTATTCGATCACCCGGTGCCCCGGCTGCTGGGGCTGGGGCTGGGGCTCGGACTGGAGCCGGCCTTCCCGCCGCCCTGGCCCCGCTCGGCCCGCGCCTGCGCCTCCTCGGCCCGCTGGAGCGCCTCCTCCAAGGCCTTCTGCGCCCGGCCGTAGGCCTCCCAGTCGTTCTCCCGGAGGGCCTTCTGGCCGTCGTCGAAGGCCTTCTGGGCGTCGTTCAGCGCCTCCTGGACCGTCGGGTTCCCGGACGTGGGCGGTGGTGTGGTGCCCTCGTCCTCGCCCGGCGGTTCGTCCGGCGGGGTCTTCCCCTGCGCTCCGAAGACCTTGTTGAGGGCCTCGTCGAGGGTGTTCTCGAAGGCGGTCTCGCCTCCATAGGTCACCAGAACCTTGCGCAGCAACGGGTACTTCAGTCCACCGCCGCGTACGTAGACCGGCTCCACGTACAGCAGTCCTCCGTCGAGCGGAACCGTCAGCAGGTTGCCGTACTCGACCTCCGAGTCACCGCCTCTGAGCAGCCTGATGGACTCGGCGATGTCCTCTTGGGAGTTGAACTGGCTCTGGACCTGCTTGGGGCCGTTGACCGTGGTGTTGGTGGGCAGTTTGAGGATTCTGATCGTGCCGTAGTCAGGGGTGCCGGCCTCGGCGTCGACCGCCATGAACGCGCTGAGGTTGTCCCGGCCGTTGGGCGTGAAGGTCGTCGTCAGCGAGAACGCCTGTTCCTTCTGGTCGGGCATCCTCATGCTCAGGTAGTACGGCGGCACCGCGTTGCCCGCCCGGTTGGTCGGGTCGTCCGGCACCTGCCACACCTCGCTGCCGCTGAGGAAGGTCGTCGCGTCCTTCACGTGGTAGCGGGTGAGCAGCTCGCGCTGGACCTTGAACAGGTCCTGCGGGTAGCGCAGGTGCGCCATCAGGTCACCGGAGATCTTCGACTTCGGCTCCACCGTGTCGGGGAACGCCTTCATCCAGGTCTTCAGGACCGGGTCCTTGGTGTCCCACTGGTAGAGCTTGACCTCGCCGGTGTACGCGTCGACGGTCGCCTTCACCGAGTTGCGGATGTAGTTGACCTGGTTCTGCTGCGCCACCACCGCGCGGTTGTCGTTCGTCGCGGTCAGCGAGTCGGCCGTGGTGTCCCCGAGGGTCGTGCGCGAGGAGTACGGGTAGCCGTTCGTCGTCGTGTACGCGTCGACGATCCACTGGATGCGGCCGTCCACGACCGCCGGGTAGGCGTCGCCGTCGATGGTCAGCCACGGGGCGACCGCCTCGACGCGCTCCTTGGGCGTGCGGTTGTACAGGATCCGCGAGCCGTCGCCGATGGCGCCCGAGTAGAGGATCTGCGGCTCGCCGAACGCCACCGCGTACGCGGCCCGGTTGACCGGGCTGGAGAGGTTGACCCCGCTGTCGCCCTGGTAGCTGGTGGTCTTCTCGCCGCTGTCGTCGGAGTAGTCGATCTCCTTCTGGGGACCGCCGACGATCGAGTACGTGGTGGTCTTCTCGCCGTAGTAGATCCGCTGCTCGTACGTCCCGAGGTCGCCCTTGGAGGGCAGGTCCGACTCGGTGAAGACCGGGCGGCCCTGGGGGTCGGCGCTGGTGCCCTCGGCGGCGACCACGCCGTAACCGTGGGTGTAGCGGAAGTGGTTGTTGATCCAGTTCTTCTTGGGGATGCCCGCCAGGTTCAGCTCGCGCAGGCCGATGACGGTGTCCTGCTCCTTGCCGCCCCTGGCGTAGCGGTCGACATCCAGGTTGTTCGGGAACGCGTAGTAGTTCCTGATCTGCTGGAGCTGCTGGAACGTCGGCGAGACGATGTTCGGGTCCATGATCCGGATGCTCGCCGTGGCGTCGACGTCGTCGCGCAGCTGCGACTTGTCCTCCGTCGTGCTGGTGCCCGAGTAGTCGGTGACCTTGGCGCCGTCGATGCCATAGGCCTCGCGCGTCGCCTTGAGGTTCTTCTCGACGTACGGCGCTTCCTTGGCCTGCTCGTTCGGCTGGACCTGGAACTTCTGGACGATCGCCGGATACAGCCCGCCGATGAGGATCGCGGAGAGCACCATCAGGCCGAAGCCGATCACGGGCAGCTGCCAGGTGCGCCGCCACAGGGTGGCGAAGAACAGCAGCGCGCAGATGACGGCGATGCAGAACAGGATCGTCTTGGCCGGCAGGTAGGCGTTGGCGTCGACGTACCTCAGGCCGGTCCAGTTGTCGGTCGCCTTGAAGTCGCTGGACTTGACCGCGAGCCCGTAGCGGTCGAGCCAGTACGCGACCGCCTTCAGGGCGACGAAGATCCCTATGAGCACCGACAGATGGCCGGTGGCCGCGGCCGTGGCGCGCGCGCCCGGGCTGGTGATGCGCAGCCCGCCGTACAGGTAGTGGGTGAGCGCGGCGGCGATCACGGACAGGATCGCGGCGGCGAAGCCGAAGCCGAGCAGGAACCGGTACCAGGGCAGGTCGAAGGCGTAGAAGGAGACATCCAGCTTGAACTGGGGGTCCTTCTCCCCGAAGGACACGCCGTTCACCCACATCAGCCAGGTCCGCCACTGGCCGGAGGCGGAGGCGCCGGCGATCAGGCCGACCAGGGAGGTGATCCCGAGCAGCAGCCACTTCTTGTAGGGCGCGATGCCCATCCGGTACCGGTCGAGGTTCTGCTGCTCCATGGACATGGCGCTCAGCGGCGGCCGCAGCCGGTGTGCCAGCCAGATGTTCAGGCCGACGGCGAGCGCCATCAGCAGCCCGAAGACGAAGAACAGCCCGATCTTCGTCCACAGGGTGGTGGTGAACACGGACGAGTAGTTCACCGACCGGTACCAGAGCCAGTCCGTCCAGAAGCCCGCGAACATGGTGAACGCCATGCCGAGGACGGCCAGGACGCCCAGTGTCATGAGCAGGGTCCGGACACGCCGGGACGGGCGGCCCACTCTGATCCGTGGCCCCGTCGGGCCTCCGCCGCGGTCCGGCATCTGGAAAGCCAAGGTGCGCACCTCGAAGTTCGCTGTCGATTCGTCAGGCCCGCTGGGTCACGGACCCTCCGTGGCCCCCGGTGATCGCGGGCCCCCACCTATGCAACTTACTCACCGTTTACCCGGTTCCCGATTCCGGTCAGGAACGAGGCAGGATTGTGACCATGTCCAACACTCCCATGGCGGCGAACCCGCTCACCCGGGCCGTGCTCGAGATCGACGAGTACGTCTCCGGCCTCGGCTGGGACCAGCCCGCCCGTCTCTTCGCCCTCGTCGACACCGCACGGCTGCGGGCCGAGCAGCCCTCGCTCGCGGACCGGCTCGGTCTGGATGACGACTCCGGCACCTCCGGTCTCACCCCGATCGAGCAGGACGAGATTCCAACGGGCAAGCCGCTGGATGAGTTCCTCGCCACGATCGCCTGGCCCGACGCGGTGGCCGGCTGTGCCCTGGCGGTCGAGCGGCTGATGCTGCCGCCGTCCGCCGAGGCGCAGGTTCCGCAGGGCCTGGACGAGGCCGCCCTGTCGAAGTGGGTGGCCGAGCACCCGGACCGCCAGGAGGTCCGTATGACGGTGGCGGTGCTGCGCGACGGCGGCCGCGAGTCGGCTCTGCGGCTGCGCGAGAAGGACTCCCCCACGGAGGTCCTCACCGGCTCCGACCTGGTGCCCGGCCTGGCGGAGGCGCTGGCGGCGACGTTCGAGGAGTAGCCCCGGCTACTTTCCGCACGTCGGCAGGTCGGCGGTGTCGCCGCCGCGGATGTCCTTGAGGGCCTTCAGGGCGTCGTCGACGGTGCCGACCTTCACCAGGGTCAGCCCCTCGGGGGTGTCCTTGGCGGCGGCCGCGCAGTTGTCGGCGGGCGTCAGGAAGTACCGGGCGCCCTTGCTGCGCGCGCCGACGGTCTTCATCTCGATGCCGCCGATCGGCCCGACCTTGCCGTCGTCGTCGATCGTGCCGGTCCCCGCGACGAACGTGCCGCCGGTCAGGCTGCCCGGGGTGAGCTTGTCGTAGATCCCGAGCGCGAACATCAGCCCGGCGCTCGGACCGCCGACATCGGCCAGCTTGATGTCGATGGTGAACGGGAACGTGTGGTCCACCCCGGCGGAGATCCCGACGATGGCGCGCTTGCGCCCGCCGTCGTCGGAGGTCTTCGTGGTGAGGGTGACCTGCTCGGTCCTCGTCGCCGTCCGCTTCTCCTTCTCGGCGGCCGCCTGCTCCTTGGCGGGCACGATCGTGAAGACGACGTCCTGGCCGGGCTGGTGCCTGGTGACCAGCTTCGCGACGTCGGCCGGTTCCTTCACCGCCGTACCGTCCACGGCCTTGATCACGTCACCGGCGTGCAGCCTGCCCTGCGCCGGGGAGTCCTTGACGACCGTGGAGACGATCACCCACGACTTGACCGGGATGCCGAGTTCCTTCAGGGCGGCGACCTTGGCGCTCTCCTGGGACTGGCTGAACTCCTCGGCGTTCTCCTGGGTGGACTGCTCCTCGGTCTTGCCGTCGGGGTAGAGGGTGTCGTGCGGGACGACCTTGTTGTCGTGCGCGAGCCACCCGTAGACGGCCTCGACCAGGTTCATGCGGTAGTCGGCGCTGGTGACCCGGACGGTGGTCATGTTGAGGTGCCCGGTGGTCGGGTACGTCTCGTGCCCGGAGATCTGCAGCACCGGCTCGCCGTCGTGGTCCGCGAGGGTGTTCACCGTCGGCCCCGGGGACATCTCCGAGTACGGCACGGGGATGAACACTCCCGCGCACAAGAGCGCGATCAGCATCAGGGTGGAGGCGAGCATCGTCGCAGTGCGGCGTGGCATGCATCGACAGTACGGGACGCGTCTGTCAGCGCACCGTCAGGGCCGCCCGTCCGGGGCGGCCCGACCGTCTGCCGCGTCTGTGACCTGCTGTTTCCGGCGTCGTCAGCTGCCCGGCCGGGACTTCTCCATGGCCTCGCGGAAGCGGGCGTACCCGATGAGCTCGGGCCCGTCGCTGCGCACCTTGCGGGTCCGGTTGGCCCAACTTCCCCACAGTCCCGCGGCGATCGCGGCCACCAGCGGAATCAGCAACCAGGCGAGCGACGCCATCCCGACCTCCCAACCCCGACTGAGCGTCCGCAACTGACTGATCAGCAGATTAACGATCCGCTGTCACAACGCTCACGCCAGGGGTGCGGTTACGCAACCGGAGAGCGGCCCTGGGGCCTAGCAGGCGCCCACCCACTCCTCGGTGCCGTCGGAGAACTTCTGGTGCTTCCAGATGGGCACCTCGTGCTTGAGGTCGTCGATCAGTTTCCGGCAGGCCTCGAAGGCCTCTCCCCGGTGGGGACACGACACACCGACCACCACGGCCAGGTCCCCGACGCTGAGGTCCCCGACCCGGTGCACGGCCGCCAGCGCCCGCACCGGATACTCCGCGACGACCTGCTGCGCGATCCGCCGCATCTCGGCCTCGGCACTGGGGTGGCACGTATAGCCGAGCTCGTCGACGTCGGCGCCCTCGTCGTGGTTGCGCACGGTCCCGACGAACAGCGCGGTGCCGCCGGCGGCGTCGTCCCCCACCGCGCGGAACACCTCGTCCACGGACAGGGGTGTCTCCCGGATGGCGATCAGCTTGATCGGGTCCTGCGCGGCCTGCTCACCGGGGTGGTCGTTCGTGGGTGCCATGGCCCCATCGTGCCGCACGGCACGGACAACGCGGAACAGCGTGATCGACCGGCACACGCGCGTGCGGGTTCCGTGCCTCCTGCCGGGTCTGCGGCAGGACCTCCGGCAGCGCCTGCGGCCCGGGCCGGCGGTCCTCAGATACGCCGCCTGGCCTTCCGGGCCCGCCGGACCACCGCCGCCGCGCCGAGCAGGGCCACCGTCGCCCCCGCCGCCCCCGCGGCCGTCGCGTCCTTGCGGCCGAGCCGGCGTCCGGCCACCGTGTGGCGCCCGGAGACCTCCTCCAGGAGCTGCGCGAGCACCTCCTCGTTGGTGTACTTCGGCCGCCACCCGGCGTCGTGCAGCCGGCTGCCGCTCACCACCCAGGGGTACATCGTGTACGCCAGGTCCCCGGCGGGAGAGGGCGTCAGGCCGATCCGGTGCAGCCGGGCCGCCGCCCCCAGGGCGACCGCCGAGGGCAGCTCCATGCGGCGGATGCCGCTGAGCTCCTCGACCTCCTCCTGCTCCAGCCACCCGTCGCAGCCGACGGCCAGCTCCCCGTCCACCTTCTCCAGCACCGCGTACTCCAGCGCGCTGCACAGGTCCTCGACGTGGCAGAACTGCCAGGCGGGCCTGGAGCCGGCCACGACCAGCAGCCGAGGGGACTCGAAGTACCGGGTCAGCGCGGTGTCCGTGCCTCCGACCAGCACGGCCGGGCGCACCACGGTCACGTTGAGGCCGGGGTGGGCCCGCGGCGCCCTGCGCGCCAGCCGCTCGATCTCCAGCAGGTCCCCCACGCCCGTCGCCTCGGCGGTGGCCCGCAGCTCCGCGTCCTCGGACAGCGGCAGCTCGTTGTCGGGCAGCGCGCCGTAGACCATCGCCGAGGTGCACAGCACGACCCGGTGCACACCGGCCGCGGCCGCCGCCGTCAGGACGGTCTGCGTACCGCGTACGTTGTAGGCCGTCCGGGCGGCGGCGTCGGTCTCCAGGTCGAGATCGAGCGCCAGGTGGACCACCACGTCGGCCCCGCCCAGCTTGTCCGCGATGGCCGGGTCACGGACGTCCAGGATGTGCCACTGCGCCGCCGTGCACTCGCCGCGCCGCTCGTCGATGGCGATGACCTGCTTGATCTCCTCGGACGCGGCGAGCCGCTCGGTGAGCAGCGCGCCGACCCCGGACGCGGCACCGGTGACCGCGACGACGGGCCCGCGCACGGCAGGGCTCGCGGGACTGGTTGACTGGTTTCGCGCTGCGCGAACCTGCGGATCTGGGGAACTCACCGGGCGTCTCCAGCGGTTGTCTTCAGTACGGGCGCGAGTGACGCGTACGTACCAGGTGGCATCCATCCTGCCGCAGGCCGACGGCCGGCGAAGCACCGAGGCCCGAACCGCCGCAGGTGTCTACGCTGGGTGGTGTTGTCGGGCAGCCAGTCCGCCGGAAAGAACCGGCGGCCCTACCAGCCGAGGAATCCCGTGAGTGACACCCCATTCGGATTCGGCCTTCCGCCGGAGGAGCCGGACGACGGCGACGAGGGCAAGAAGAAGGACCAGCAGGGCGGTGGTGGTCAGGGACCGGCCAACCCGTTCGGTTTCGGGCTGCCCGGAGCCGGAGGCTTTGGCGGCGGCCCCGGCGGCCCCGGTGCGGAGAATCCGTTCGCTGCCATGTTCGGTTCACTGAACCCCACCGACCTGGGCGCCGCGTTCCAGCAGCTGGGCCAGATGCTCTCCTACGAGGGCGGCCCGGTGAACTGGGACATGGCCAAGCAGATCGCCCGCCAGACGGTGGCCCAGGGCACCGCGGACGGTTCGAAGGACGCCAGCGTCGGTCCCGCCGAGCGCAAGGCCGTCGAGGACGCCGTCCGGCTGGCCGACCTGTGGCTCGACGACGCCACGTCGCTGCCCTCGGGTGCGGCCTCGGCGGTGGCCTGGAGCCGCGCGGAGTGGGTCGAGGCGACCCTGCCCGCCTGGCGGGAGCTAGTCGACCCGGTCGCCGAGCGGGTCGGCACCGCGATGGGCGATGTGCTGCCGGAGGAGATGCAGGCCATGGCCGGCCCGCTGATCGGCATGATGCGCTCGATGGGCGGTGCCATGTTCGGCACGCAGATCGGGCAGGCCGTCGGCGTGCTCGCCGGTGAGGTCGTCGGCTCCTCCGACATCGGCCTGCCCCTCGGCCCGGCCGGCAAGGCCGCGCTGCTGCCGCTGAACATCGAGACGTTCGGCAAGGACCTGGGCGTCCCGCAGGAGGAGGTACGGCTGTATCTCGCCCTGCGCGAGGCCGCCCACCAGCGCCTGTTCGCGCACGTGCCCTGGCTGCGCTCGCACCTGTTCGGCGCGGTCGACGGCTACGCCCGCGGCATCAAGGTCGACACGGCCAAGCTGGAGGACGTGGTCGGCCAGTTCGACCCGCAGAATCCGGAGCAACTGCAGGAGGCTCTCCAGCAGGGCATGTTCCAGCCGGAGGACACCCCGGAGCAGAAGGCCGCCCTGGCCCGGCTGGAGACGGCTCTGGCGCTCGTCGAGGGCTGGGTGGACGCGGTGGTGCACGCCGCCGCCAAGCCGCGCCTTTCGTCGGCGGACGCACTGCGTGAGACGCTGCGCCGCCGCCGCGCCTCGGGCGGCCCGGCCGAGCAGACGTTCGCCACGCTGATCGGCCTGGAGCTGCGCCCGCGCCGGCTGCGCGACGCCTCCCGCCTGTGGGCCTCCCTCACGGACGCGCGCGGGGTCGACGGCCGGGACGCGCTGTGGGCCCACCCGGACATGCTGCCGACCGCCACCGACCTGGACGACCCGGACGGCTTCGTGCACCGCGAGCAGATCGACTTCTCCGAGCTGGACAAGATGCTCGGCGAGGCGGCGGACAAGCCCGACCTGCGGAAGAAGAAGGACGTCGGCGAGACGGAGACGGACGACAACAAGGGCGACGACGCGAAGTGAGCCTGTACGACGACGCGGTCCTCGTGCTCAAGGGGTACGAGGACCAGCCGGAGCTTCGCCAGGCCTACCTGGACCATGTGGCCGAGCATCCCGACGGTCTGTGGAAGGCGTGCCAGGCGGGCCACATCACGGCGAGCGCCCTGGTGATCGAGCCGGAGGGCGGCCGGGTCCTGCTGACCCTGCACAGGAAGCTGCGCATGTGGCTCCAGATGGGCGGGCACTGCGAGCCGGGGGACGCCTCCCTGGAGGCCGCGGCCCTGCGGGAGGCGACGGAGGAGTCGGGCGTGGCGGGACTGTCCCTGCTGCCGGGCGGCCCGGTGCGCCTGGACCGGCACCCGATCCCCCCGCCGTGCCACTGGCACCTCGACGTCCAGTACGCGGTCCTCGCGCCGCCGGACGCCGCGCACGCGATCAGCGACGAGTCCCTCGACGTGCGCTGGTTCGCCTACGACGAGGTGGCGCAGGTCGCCGACGCGTCGGTGGTGCAGTTGCTGGAGGCGACCCGGGCGAGGCTCGGGGTCTGAGGCCGCACGGGTAAGGGGCACCCGCCAATGCGGACGCCCCTTACCCGTGTCCCGGCCGTCAGCTCCAGACGTTGCCCTGGTTCTGCCCCCGGGCCCCGTGCTGGCCCATGCCGTACTGGGCGGCCAGGCCCGAGCCGATCTGGGCGTTCTGCGGCGGCAGCATCTCGCTGGGCTGGACCAGGGCGAAGCCGGTGCCCATGAAGCTGAGCTCCCAGCCCTCACCGGTGTTGCCGCGGCGCCGCCACACCCCGGAGGAGTGGGTCTGGGCCTGCATCTGCACCCGCAGGCTCGTCGACCAGGCGACGATCGCGTCGGCGTCGCAGTTGACGTACTTGTCGGGCGTCACCTGGAGCATCAGCGGCATACCGGAGGTCATGAGGGCGACCTTGCCCTGGCCGGTGATGTTGAGCTGGTACTTCCCCGAGCCGGAGATGCCGTACAGGCTGTCGACGGCGATCACCTCGTGGTGCAGGGAAGAGTCCATCGCCAGCACGTAGCTGCTGTCGACGGTGAGGCCGTCGTGGTCCACGTCCACCAGGTGGATGTGCTGCTTGAGGTTGGCGAGGTAGACGGTGCCCTGCCCGTGGCAGCGCATCAGGTCCAGGCCCTCGCCGGTGCGCGCACGCGCGCGTGCCTGGTTGTTGCTCTGGTACTCGGCGTCGAACTCGACCAGGCCCTGGTAGGCGACCATGGTGCCCTTGCGGGCGAGGATGTCGTCGTGGCCCTCCAGGGCGACGCGGAGCATCTGCTTGTTCTGCAGGCTCCAGCGCTCCTGGGTCTGCTGGTCGTTGTAGGCGAAAATCGGGCTCTGCATGGCTCTGGCTCCCCCTCAGCCCCGGATCCGGAGACGGTCGGTGCTGTCCTCGCTGGGCTGGACGACGACGATGCCCTGACCGGAGAAGGCCATCTGGTAGGCCTCGCCGCTGCCCCGGCCGATGAGCGACTGCGCCTTGAAGCTGCGCTTGCCCTTCACCTTGAGGTTCGGGGACCAGGCGACGAGGGCGTCCGGGTCGACGTACGTCTCGTTCTCGCCACCGCCGCAGTCGACGACGATCGGCTTGCCCCGGGAGGTCAGCGCGACCCAGCCCTGCCCGGAGATCTTCGTGTTCCACAGGCCCTGCCCGGCGAACTTCGCCAGCCCCTTGACCCGCTCCACGCCCCACGTCAGGTGGGCGTCGAAGGCGAGCAGGTTGGTGGCGTTGACGGAGATCCCGTCGCCGTTGAGGTTGATGACGACCACGTTCGCGCCGTAGTCGGCGAGGTAGAGCAGGCCGTCGCCGGAGCACTTCATCAGGGGCGCGCCCTCGCCGGTGATCCAGTCGCGCGCGATCTGGCGCACGGCCGGCGGGTTGGGCTCGTACTGGATGAAGCCCTCGTAGGCGACCATCGAACCCACGCGCGCGAGGAGGTCGTTCCCGGTCTGCATGGCGACCTTCAGCATGTGGTTGCCGTGGTTCTCCATGCGGGCGGTCACGGGTGCGGGGGCGTGGCCCGCGAGCTGCTGGTTCATGACGGGCTCCCTCAGACCTCGTACGGCTGGACGACGATGAAGTTGCCGGGGGCTCCCCGGAACTGGAGGTTCACGCTCTCGCCGGTGTCGCCGGGGTAGGCGTTGCGGCGCATGCGCACCTGACTGGAGACGACCACCTGGGCGGCGGCGGACCAGGCGACGACCGCGTTGCAGTCGGCGAACGTGGTGGGCGTGACGGGCAGGACGACGGGCGTGCCGTGCGTCTTCACGACGAGGGTGCCGGTGCCCTGGAACTGCATGGTGAACAGCGCCCCGCCGGGGATGCCGTGGCCCTCGATGCGGCGTACCTCGTACTGCAGGCCCTCGTCGAAGGCGAGGACGTTCTCGGCGGAGACGCAGACGGCGTCGCCCTGGAGCTCGATGGGGTGCAGCATCGTGGAGTTCTCGGCGAGGAACACCTGTCCCTGGCCGGTGCAGCGCATCAGCTGCATCTCCTGGCCGGTGGCGTTGCCGACGATGCGGCCGGCGAACCCGGCGCCCTTGTAGCTGAAGTCGACCTTGCCCTGGTAGAGCACCATGCTGCCCTGCCGGGCGAGGACCGGCTGTCCGCCGATGCCGAGGTCGACGCGGACCATCTTCTTGTTCTGCTGCGTCCAGCGCTGCCCGGTGGGCGTCTCCTTGAACTGCTGGAGCGCGGCGGCGACACCGGGGCCCTGGGGTGTGCCGTGCTGGGCTTGGGGAGCGCCGTAGGGGGCCTGCCCGAACGGGGGCTGCTGGCCGTAGCCCGGCGGCGGTGGCGGCTGCTGACCGTAGCCCGGCGGCGGGGTCGGGGTCTGCGGCTGGGGGTAGCCGGGGGGCGGCGGCGCGGTCTGGCCGGGCACCTGGCCGTACGGCGGCGGCTGCTGGCCCGGGGGGCCGTAGTGCGCGGGCGCCGGAGCCGGGGGTGGAACGGTGCCGCCGGGCGGGGTGTGCAGCGGCGCCACGATGGTCGGGGCGGCGTGCACGCCGGGCGCGGGCGCGGGAGCGGGAGCGGGGGGCGGGGTGGCACCCGGTGGGGGTGCGAAGCCCTGGGCGGCGGGCTGGGGCGCGGGGGCCGGTGCGGGAGCGGGTGCCGGGGTGCCGGGGACGCCGAAGGCGGGCGGGGCGAAACCGGGGGCCGCGCCGGCCTGCTGCTGCGGCTGCTGCGGAGCTGGGGCGGGTGTCTCCTCCGCCACCTCTCCGCCGAAGTGCTTCAGCAACGCCTCGAGGCCGCCGTCGAAGCCCTGCCCGACCGCGGCGAACCGCCACACGTCCTTCAGGTAGAAGTCGCCCAGCATCACGGCCCGCTCGGTGGAGAACTCCGAGCCGCTGAAGGGGTAGCGGGCCACCTCCTCACCGCCCGCGACGATACGGAGGTACCCGGGGCCGATCTGCGACATCTGCCCGGCACCGTCGATCGTCGCCGTGAAGGACAGCTTCTGGATCTGCGGCGGGATCCGGTCCAGCGTGACGCGGAAGGACTCCGTGTCGCCCGCCTGGGCACCCAGGAGCTGGACGGCCTCCTCAGGGGACTTCGGCTGGTTGTAGAAGATGAAGTACCGGTCGTCCGAGAGCCGTTCGTCGGCGTCCAGACCGAAGCAGCTGATGTCGAAGGTCAGTCCCGGGCCGGAGATCTGCACGCCTACGTACAGATCCGTGCCCGCGGTGAGGTCACTGATCCTGGCCTTGTGGCCGCGTTGGAATTCCCTGGCCATGCGTAACGACCGTCCCCCATCCAGAACGTGAGTGCGTCGCGCCAGGCTAACGGCAAACGCCGACACCGGAGGAAGTCGGTACACACCCGGTACAGAACCCGTGCTCGGCCGTATCGGCTGCTCGTGCGGGGAAAGCGGTCACCCACCCCGGCCGCTCGCCCGCTCGGCGGCGGCCACGCCTTCCAGATAGCCCCTGGCCCGCTCGGTGCGCGGATACGCCTCCAGCAGCCGCCAGAAGCGGGGTCCGTGCCCGGGCACCAGCAGATGCGCCAACTCGTGGAGGAGGACGTAGTCGACGACGTACTCGGGCATGCCCTGAAGGCGGTGCGACAGACGGATGGTGCCGTCCGACGGGGTGCACGAACCCCAGCGGGTGTTCTGGTTGGTGACCCAGCGTACGGAGGCCGGCCGGGCCCGGCCGTCGAAGTACTGGGCCGACAAGCGCTCGGCGCGCTGCGCCAGTTCGGTGTCCCCGCCGAGCGCCCGCCTGCTCTCCTGGGCGGCGAGTTTGTCGAGCATGACGCTCACCCAGCGCTGTTCCTCCGCCTTGGACATGCGGGCGGGGATGAGCACGACGGTGCGATCGCCCTCGCGGTACGCGGAGACCGTACGCCGTCGGCGGGCGCTCCTGCGGACCTCGATCGCGCTCGCCCCCGAGCCGCTCGGCGGCTGGCTCGTCGCGCTGCGCTGTGACGTTCCGGCGCGGTGCAGTGGGTCGGCGGGCACGCCCCGACGTTACCCGCTGCACCCGGGGAAGTCCCGGCTCCGGGACGCTTCGGTGTCGATCCCCCCGCCGCACGCCGGATTAATACGAGGAATTCCCCCGCCTGTGGACAACTTACGGCAGGCGGCCCCGGATCCGGGCATGCTGGCACTCGCCGACGGAGCCGCGACCGGGCTCGGCCGGCGAACGGGGACGATCGAGGGCACACGGGGGCCTGTCATGCATCCGATGGTGAAGCCCGCGCTCCGGCGCGGCTGGCGCGACCTGAACACCGTGCAGTTCGGAATGACTCCGGCGCACGCGATGACACTCGGGCCGATGGACACCGCGACGGGCAGCTTCCTTGAGTTGCTCAACGGCACACGCGGGCTGGAGCTGCTGCGCGAGGAGGGACGCCGCATGGAGCTGCCCGACGGCCATGTCGACGGGCTGGTGCGGGGGCTGGCGCGGGCGGGGCTGCTCGACGACGCGCGGGGCGGTGGTCCGGCCGCCGAGGCCCTGCGGCAGCGGAAGGACGTCCTGGACCGGCTGCGCCCGGATCTGGCCTCCCTCTCCTTGACCACGTCCGAGCCGGGGGACGCGATGAGGGTCCTGGCCGCCCGTCGCTCCCTGCGGGTGCAGGTGCGGGGCGCGGGACGGGTGGGCGCCGTGGTGGCCTCGCTGCTGGCGGGCGCCGGGGTCGGCGAGGTCGATGTGCGCGACGGCGGCTGCGTCGAACCGTGGGACGTGGCGCCGGGTGGTCTGCCCACCGAGGCAGTCGGCGACCGCAGGGACGAGGCGGCCCGCCGCGCCGTGCGCCGCGCGGCCCCGGACCGGCCGCCGCGCCGGGGACCGGGCACACCGCCCGAGGACGGTGACCCGGGTTTCTCCCTGGTGGTCCTCGCCCCGCGGGACGACGTCGCCGTGCACGCACCGCCCCCGTCCGGCGCGGAGGCGCTCATGGCCTCCGGCACACCTCATCTGTATGCCGGAGTGGTGGAGGGAACCGGTATGGTCGGCCCTCTCGTCCTGCCGGGCGAGACGGGCTGCGCCGGGTGCCTGGACGAGAGCCGCACCGACCGGGACCCGACCTGGCCACGTCTGATCGCCCAATGGCGCTCCGGGAACCGGCGCCATGTGCGGCCGTGCGACCTGGCGCTGGCCACCACGGTGGCCGGACTGGCGGCAGCCCACGCGCTCGCCTTCCTGGACGGCCAGGTGCCGTCGAGCGCCGGAGCACGCTGGGAGGTCTCCGTCCCGGGTCTCCACTGGCACGCGCGGCCGGTGTGGGCGCACCCGGCATGCCCCTGCGGGGCGGCACAGAAAGGCACGGAGAAAGGTATGGGGGAACACACCTCCGAGGACGGGGAGCTACACGAGACAATGGCGGTGCAACGGCCGTCGGAGCGGTTGTGTCATGAGGCAGACGCGGAGCGGCTGGCTGGGACCTGGAGGGCGCATGTCTGATCTTCCCCGCAAGGCGGTCACCAGGACCGCCAAGCTCGCCGCGCTCCCGCTCGGCTTCGCCGGGCGGGCCACCTGGGGACTCGGCAAGCGGATCGTCGGCGAGTCCGCGGAGATCGTCGGCCGCGAGTTGCAGCAGCGCACGGCGGAGCAGCTGTTCAAGGTGCTCGGTGAGCTCAAGGGTGGGGCCATGAAGTTCGGCCAGGCCCTGTCCGTGTTCGAGTCCGCGCTGCCCGAGGAGGTCGCCGGCCCGTACCGCGCCGCGCTGACCAAGCTGCAGGAGGCAGCCCCGCCGATGCCGACCCGTACCGTGCACGGGGTGCTTGAGGAGCGGCTGGGCGCGGACTGGCACGACCTGTTCCTGGAGTTCGAGGACAAGCCCGCCGCGGCGGCCTCGATCGGCCAGGTGCACCGGGCGGTGTGGCACGACGGCCGTGAGGTGGCGGTCAAGGTGCAGTACCCGGGTGCCGGGGAGGCCCTGGTGTCCGACCTGAACCAGTTGAGCCGCTTCGCCCGCCTGCTGGGGCCGCTGATCCCCGGCATGGACGTCAAGCCGTTGATCGCCGAGCTCAAGGACCGGGTGTCGGAGGAGCTGGACTACGGCCTGGAGGCCCAGGCCCAGCGGGCCCACGCCGAGGAGTTCACCGACGACCCGGACGTGGTGGTGCCGCATGTGGTCCACCAGAGCGAGCAGGTCCTGATCACCGAGTGGATCGACGGCATCCCGCTGTCGGAGATCATCAGCAAGGGCACGCAGGAGCAGCGTGACCGGGCCGGTCAGCTCCTGGCCCGCTTCCTCTTCTCCGGCCCGGCCCGCACCGGACTGCTGCACGCCGACCCGCACCCGGGCAACTTCCGCCTGCTGCCCTCAGGCCCGGGCGGTGAGGACGACTGGCGGCTGGGCGTTCTGGACTTCGGCACGGTCGACCGTCTGCCGGGTGGGCTGCCGTCCGAGATCGGTGAGTCTCTGCGCATGACCCTCGACGGGGAGGCCGAGGCCGTCTACGAGCTCCTGTGCGCGGAGGGGTTCGTCAAGGAGTCCATAGAGCTGGATCCCGACGCGGTCCTCGACTACCTGCTGCCGATCATCGAACCGGCCCAGGTCGAGGCGTTCACCTTCACCCGCGGCTGGATGCGCAGCCAGGCGGCCCGCATCGCCGACCCGCGCTCCCCCGCCTACCAGCTCGGCAAGCAGCTCAACCTGCCGCCGGCGTACCTCCTGATCCATCGGGTGACGCTCAGCACGATCGGCGTCCTGTGTCAGCTCGGGGCCACGGTGCGGCTGCGCGAGGAACTGGAGGAGTGGCTGCCGGGCTTTGTGCCGGAGGAGCACCTGGAAGGGGACCTGGCGGAGGGGGAGTCGGCCGCGGAGGCCTGACGCCCCCGGCCCGGGCAGGCGCGGCACAGGCCGCCCCCCACTCGGGCCCGGACCGGCAGGCACCTGGCCGGGGCGGAACGCACCGCGGGGGCCGGTCCGTTCGGCACGGACCGGCCCCCGCGAGAGGAGAGGCGGCCTCCCTTCCGGGAGGCCGGCCGTCTCACGTACGGAAGGTCACTGCATGACCGCCATGGCCAGCGCCCTGCGGGCGAGCCGCGAGGCGCGCTCCGCCCGGCGCTGCATCCGGCGGGCGGCCACCAGGCGCACGGCCGGGCGTTCCCGCTCGGCCTCCCGCAGGCGCTCGTGCATATGGGCACGAGCCATGGCTTCTGGAATGAGTTGCATCTCTCGGGTCCTGTTCTGACGCGAGTCGTTCGCGCCGTTCGTGGTGAAATCCTGGGTCGCGGAGCCAGCCGGCTCGTGGGTGGACGGCTTCATCGGGGCCTGCTTCTGGGGGTCGTGCGTGAGGGGGCGGTCGATCGTTCCTGTGGTGTTCATGCCGTGACCGGGTTCTTGCGCGGGCGGCCACGCGGCCGCTTCCGGGCGACGACGACACCCTGGACGAACAGCTCGCCACCCCAGACGCCCCAGGGCTCACGCCGCTCCTTGGCGCCGGCGAGGCAGGCCTCGATCAGCGGGCAGGTGCGGCAGAGGGCCTTGGCGTACTCCACGTCCGCGGGCGACTCGGCGAAGAAGACCTCCGGGTCGTTGGAGCGGCAGGGGACGGGTACGCCGAGGTTCTCGATGGCGTCGTCGAGCGCGGTGAGCGCGGTGAGCGGAGTCAAGGCGACATCCTCCGTGGGGCCGGGCTTGGGGATCGTTTCGGAAGGCGGTACGGACGGGGCGTGCGCTTCGAGTTGCACGGTTCGTCTTCCTCGTCTGGTCGTTCCGGCCGGTTGGCCGGGGGGCGGCTGGGTACCGGGTTCTTTTCTTGTCCCGAGGCCCCTTCGGTCTGTGTCCCGCGTGAGGGAAAACAGAAGGGCCGCGGATCCCGGATGGGGTTCCGCGGCCCTGAAGGCGCCGGCCTGATCGGCGATCAGGCTGGATCACTCCAGGGTTCTGGCCCACGGAAGGCCCACATCTGGTGGTGCTGCGTCGTCTGCTTCCGGAATCCGGCACCGGTCGCCGCAAAGGCATAGGCCTGCGCCTGAGCCTCTACTGCCGCTTCCAGTGCCTTGGTCGGTCGCTCATTGCGCTCACGGGACACAAGACCCGCGGGAGCAACGGAGGACGCCGGACGCACGGCACGAATGCCGGACAGACCGGTGCCCAGGTTCGAAACGCCGAGCATGCACAGGGAGACGGCCGAGCGATCGGTCATTTTCACGGTGCTGATGGAGCTGGTGTTGATGCTGATCACTGGACTCGCCTCCTCTCGGCGTCTCGGGGGACTGGGGGTGAGCCAGTCCGACGGATATGCAAGTACAACACGGAATCAGTGCCTTCGAGAAGGCCGCTGTTCGCGTGCCTAGAACCTATGGGGATCTCCGGGGCGGGCGCAAACTATTTTTTCGACGAGTTGGGATCAGTTCTCCTCGGCGTCCCCGTCGACGGGTTGGCCTGCGCAGATGGCCAGCACATCGGCCCCGTAATGCTTGAGCTTGCGCATCCCTACCCCGGGGATGCGGGCGAGCTCGTGCGCGTCGTCGGGGGCCGCCTCGGCGATCGCCATCAACGTCTTGTCGGTGAAGACGCAGAAGGCGGGCTGCCCGCTGCGTCGGGCCTGGTCGGCGCGCCATTCGCGCAATCTCTCGTAGAGGCCCTCGTCCATGTCGGAGGGGCAGTCCTCGCACCGCATCAGCTTCATCTCGCCCGCGTCGGTCAGGGTGCGCCCGCAGACCCGGCAGCGAGCCGGAGTGCGCTGCGTCCGTCGCGGGGCGGTCGCCCCGATTCCGGTGGTGCCGCGCTCGACACCCCCCGAGGCGCCGGCTGGTGTGTGTCCGCCACCCGAGGTCGAGCCGGGGCGGAGTCCGTCCAGGAAACGGCTGGGGCGGCGGTTCGGGCGGCCGCCGGGCGAGCGGGCGAGCGCCCAGGACACATGGAGGCGCTGGCGTGCGCGGGTGACACCTACGTAGAGGAGACGGCGTTCCTCCTCGATCTGCTCGTCGGTCCGCGCGTAGGTGATCGGCATCATGCCCTCGGCGACTCCCACCAGGAAGACGACGTCCCACTCCAGGCCCTTGGCCGAGTGCAGGGAGGCGAGGGTGACGCCCTGGACGGTGGGAGCGTGCTGGGCGTTGGCCCGTTCGTCGAGTTCGGCGACGAGGTCGGCCAGGGTGGCGCCGGGCCGGGCGGCGGCGAAGTCCTGGGCGAGGTTGACCAGGGCGGCCAGCGACTCCCAGCGCTCTCTGACGGCGCCCGAGCCGGCCGGGGGCTGGGGAGTCCAGCCCTCACCCGACAGTACGGCGCGCACCTGGGAGGGCAGGTCGACGGCGTCGTCGAGGGCGGAGTCGTTGCCGCCGAAGCGGGCCGCGCCACGCAGGGCGATGCCCGCCTTGCGGACCTCGGGGCGGTCGAAGAACCGCTCGGCGCCACGCAGCTGGTAGGGGACCCCGGCGTCGGCGAGGGCCTGCTCGTAGGTCTCGGACTGCGCGTTCGTACGGAACAGGACGGCGATCTCACCGGCCGGGACGCCGGCGTCGATCAGCTCGCGGATGCGGCGGGCGGCGCCTTCGGCCTCGGCGGGTTCGTCGGTGTACTCGGTGAAGACGGGTTCGGGACCCGGGGGGCGCTGGGAGACCAGCTCGAGGCGGTGGTCGGCGGCGCGGCCGCGAGCCTGGGCGAGCAGGCCGTTGGCGAGATGGACGATCTGGGGGGTGGAGCGGTAGTCGCGGACCAGTTTGACGACGGTGGCGCCGGGGTGGCGGACGCGGAAGTCGAGCAGGTGGTCCGGGGTGGCTCCGGTGAAGGAGTAGATCGTCTGGCTGGCGTCACCGACGACGCACAGGTTGTCCCGGTCGCCGAGCCAGAGTTCCAGCAGGCGCTGCTGGAGAGGGCTGACGTCCTGGTACTCGTCGACGACGAAGTGCTGGTACTGGGCCCGCACCTGTGCGGCGATGTCGTGGCGGTCCTGGAGGATGGCCACGGTCAGCAGCAGCACGTCCTCGAAGTCGATGACGGCGCGCTCCCGCTTGAGGTCCTCGTAGGCGGAGTACACCTGGGCGATCTCCGCCGGGTCGCGGGGGGCCTCGCGGCCGGCCTTGGCGGCGGCGAGCGCGTAGTCGGCGGGGACGGTCTGGGTGACCTTGGACCACTCGATCTCGGCGGTGACGTCCCGGAGCTCGTTGCGGTCCAGGCGCAGGCGGCAGGCTGCTGCCGCGTCGGCGACGAGCTGGATCTTGCGGTCGACGAGCCGGGGCATGGAGCCGCCGATCGCTTTCGGCCAGAAGTACTGCAGCTGGCGCAGGGCCGCCGAGTGGAAGGTGCGGGCCTGGACGCCGACGGTGCCGAGCTGGCGCAGGCGGCCGCGCATCTCCCCGGCGGCGCGGTTGGTGAAGGTGACGGCCAGCACGCTGGAGGGCTGGAGGATCCCGGCGCGCACCCCGTAGGCGATGCGGTGGGTGATCGCCCGGGTCTTGCCCGTGCCGGCGCCCGCCAGCACGCACACCGGACCGTGCAGGGCGGTGGCCACCTCGCGCTGCTCGGGGTCGAGCCCCTCGAGCACCGCGTCGGCCGAGTCCGGTACCTGCGGGAAGAGCGTGGAGTGCGTTGCTGCTGTCACACGGCCATGCTGCCAGGTTGCCGGAGACGGGTGAGCCGGTTGTCCACAGGGAGGCATCGCCAGTCGTATGAATGCGGCGGCTGATGCGGCGGATGCGGCACGTTGATGCGGCGGGCGTCACGTGCCGGGATACCCCCGGCGGGAATGGTGGTCCTCTGCCGTACGTTCCATGACAGCGAGGACCATTCCCCGAGCCGACGAAGGAGCACGAGAGACATGCCGGGCACCGTGACGATGTACAGCACGACGTGGTGCGGCTACTGCCGCCGGCTGAAGAGCCAGCTGGACCGCGAGGGCATCGCGTACACCGAGATCAACATCGAGCAGGACCCGGAGTCGGCCGCGTTCGTCGAGAAGGCGAACGGCGGAAACCAGACGGTGCCGACCGTGCTCTTCCCGGACGGCACGACGCTCACGAACCCGTCGCTGGCGCAGGTGAAGCAGAAGATCGGCGCCTGAGCGCTCCACGGTTGCGCGTAGAGGCGGCTCCTGAGGGATCCTCAGGGGCCGCTTTTGTGCGGTTTGTCCCATATAACGGTGTAACGCCACAGCAGCCGACGGCGAAACCGGCAGCCGGGCAGCAGACGGCGCGCGGCCTGCCGGACCTCGCCCCAGGACATGGTCGCGTCCTCGATCGGCATGCCGACGGGGCCTCCCTCGCCGCCGTGGAGCAGGGCGCCGAGCCTGCTCGCGGGCACCCCGCATCCGCTGATCACCCAGTCGAGCAGGGTGCGGTTGCGGGCCAGACCGACGATCACCAGGCGGCCGCCGGGCGCCAGGAGGCGTACGAGGCGGTCCACCGCCTCCTCGAACCCCGCGTGGTGGACGACGGCGACCGCGCTGACGAAGTCGTACGCGCCTTCGCTCGGGAGTGTCCGGCCGAGGACTGTGCCGTCGAGGTAGTCCGCCTCGAGGAACGTGACGTTCGCGGGCTGGTCCCGGCGCGCGAGGCGGATCATGTCCGGTGAACGGTCGACGCCGGTGACGGTGTCCGCCAGCGGTGCCAGCTTGCGGGCCAGCAGGCCGTCACCGCATCCCACGTCCAGCGCCGTGCGGCAGCCGGCCGGTACGGCGGCGAGTACCGTCCGGTGGTAGTGGACGTTGTGGTTCCAGTACGGGTCGGTCCGGCCCTCACGTGGTGTCAGGCGACGCTCCTCGTCGGGAGCGGCTTGCCGTACCAGAGTTCGATGAGGCGGGCCGCGATCGAGATGCCGTAGGGCGGGAGGACCTCCCCGGACTCGAAGGCGGCGCGCAGTTCGTCGCGGGAGAACCAGCGCGCTTCGTGGATCTCGTCACCGTCGACGGTGATGTCGGTCGAGGTGGCGCGGGCCATGAAGCCCAGCATGAGGCTGGACGGGAAGGGCCAGGGCTGGCTGGCGATGTACTCGACCCGGCCGACGGTGATGCCGGCCTCCTCGTGGACCTCGCGGCGCACCGACTGTTCGATGGACTCGCCGGGCTCGACGAAACCGGCGAGGGTCGAGAACCGGCCCTCGGGCCAGTGGACCTGCCGGCCCAGCAGGATGCGGTCGTCCTCGTCGGTGACGGCCATGATCACGGCGGGGTCGGTGCGCGGGTAGTGCTCGGCGCCGCAGGCGGGGCAGCGGCGGATGTGGCCGGCCGCGGCGATGACGGTGCGCTCGCCGCAGCGGGAGCAGAAGCGGTGGGTGCGCTGCCAGTTCTCCAGGCCGACCGCGTGCGCCATCAGGCCCACGTCGCGGGGTGACAGCAGCAGACCGGCCTCGCGCAGGCCTGCGGGGCGGGCGGAGTCGTCCATGCGGCCGGGCAGCGCGTCCTTCTGGAGGGCGAAGTAGCTGACGCCGTCCTCGTCGATGCCGAGGAAGTACCGGTGCGCCTCGGTCAGGGGGGCCTCGAAGGAGGGGGTCATGACGAGTTCGGTGCGCCCGTCGGGGGTCTCGTCGATGAGGACCTGGCCGCCGGAGACCACGAAGCACCGAGTGGAGGGGTGGCTCCACGCCGCCGCGAGCCAGGCCTCGTCGAGCCGGTGGTGCGCGGCCCGGTCGATGCCGCTCGGCTCGGTCAGCGCGATCGGGCGGTCGGCGTGGTGGTCGGTCCAGGTGGTCACGGGTGCTTCCAACTCCCCCGGTGGAACGGTCGGTTTCGGCGGGCGGTTCAGCGGGACGTGCGGCGGGAGCCGACCGGGTCCGGCCGGTCTCGGCGGTACGGGGCGGTTCTTCCAGTGTGCCCCGCGCGGGCCGGCGCTCCGGACGGCGTGGGACGGTCAGGGCGCATGGCGCCAGTGCTCGGCGAGGTCGCCCCACAGGTAGGCGCTCGTCTCGACGCCTTTGAGGAGCAGGTCGAGCTCCACCTTCTCGTTCGGGGCGTGCCAGCCGTCGGAGGGGACGGAGATGCCGAGGAAGAGCACTGGTGCGCCGAGGACGTCCTGGAGGTCCGCGGCCGGTCCGGAGCCGCCCTCGCGCGTGAAGCGCACCGGCTGTCCGAAGGCACGCCCCATGGCCCGGACGACCGACTGCAGGGCCGGGTGGTCCAGCGGCGTCAGGCACGGGCGCGTGGCCGCGCCGAAGGTGATCTCACACCGGATCCCGGCGGGCACCTGTGTCTCGGCCCAGGCACGGACGGCCTTCTCCAGGTGGTCGGGATCCTGACCCGCGACGAGCCGGAAGGACAGCTTCACCGTCGCCGACGACGGGATGATGGTCTTGCTGCCGGGGCCCTGGTAGCCGCCCCCGATGCCGTTGACCTCGGCAGTGGGACGGGCCCAGATCCGCTCCAGGGTGGTGTACCCGGCCTCGCCGTGGGTGGCGTACGACCTGGCCGTGCGCAGCCACCGTCCCTCGTCGAAGGGCAGCTCGGCGAAGAGTTCCCGTTCGCGGTCGGTGAGTTCCACGACGCCGTCGTAGAAGCCGGGGATCGCCACGCGCGCGTGCTCGTCGTGCAGGGCGGCGACCAGGCGGGCGGCGGCCGTGGCCGGATTGGGCACCGCACCGCCGAAGGAACCGGAGTGGATGTCCTGGTCGGGACCATGCAGCCGGATCTCGCACTCGGCGAGGCCCCGCATGCCGGTGCACACCGTGGGGGTGTCCTCGGACCACATGCCGGTGTCGGAGACGATCACCGCGTCGGCGGCGAGCCGGTCGGCGTGCTCCTCGACCAGCGCCCTGAAGTGCGGGGAGCCCGACTCCTCCTCGCCCTCGATCAGCAGTTTCAGGTGCACGGCCGGGCTGGTGCGGCCGGTGGCGGCGAGGTGGGCGCGGACGCCGAGGGTGTGGAAGAAGACCTGGCCCTTGTCGTCGGCC
Source organism: Streptomyces sp. NPDC052682 (assembly GCF_040678435.1). Lineage (NCBI taxonomy): Bacteria > Bacillati > Actinomycetota > Actinomycetes > Kitasatosporales > Streptomycetaceae > Streptomyces > Streptomyces sp. NPDC052682. The sequence continues at coordinate 132,558 of NZ_JBFATS010000003.1, forward strand.
GCGCCACGCGCGTACAGGCGGTTCTCCCGGACGACGGGCTCGAAGGGGTCGCTGTCCCAGCCGTCCTCCCGGGCGGCGGGCTGCACGTCGTGGTGGCCGTAGACGAGGACCGTGGGTGCTTCGGGGTCGGCGCAGGGCCACTCGGCGAAGACCGCCGGGGCGCCCGGGGTCTGCCAGACCTCGGCGGTCGGGAAGCCGGTCTCCTTCAGCCGGGCGGCGAGCCAGTCGGCGCTGCGCCGCACGTCGGGGGCGTGTTCGGGCTGGGCCGACACCGACGGGATGCGCAGCCACTCGGCGAGGTCGTCGAGGAAGGCGGCGCGGTGCGACGCTATGTACGTACGGACGGCGCTGACGGCACTGTCAACGGGCTGGCTCATGTCCATGAGCCTATCGGCCCGGGCTGACGTCCCGATCGTGCGGTTCGTCACCGGACGTCTCCCCCAGCAGCAGCCGCTCCAGCGCCGCGCGGTCCGGCAGGCCCTCCGGCCGTACGACCTCACCGGTGCGCACGTACAGGAACGCCGCCGTGACCGACTCCAGGGGCACGCCCTGCTGCTCGGCCCAAGCCAGGCGGTACAAGGCGAGTTGCAGCGGATCGGCCGTACCGCCCCGGCCGGTCTTCCAGTCGACGATCTCGTACGTCGCCTGCTCCCCGTCGCCCTCCTTGTAGACGGCGTCGATGCGGCCCCGTACGACGCGGCCGGCGAGGGCGAGCTGGAAGGGGGCCTCCACGCGGTAGGGCGTGCGGTGTGCGTACGCGGTGCGCTCGAAGGCGTCCTTCAGGGCCTCCAGGTCGTGTTCGTCGGCGATCTCGGCGTCGCGGCCGGGCAGGTCGTCGGGTTCGAGCAGGGGAAGGGTCAGCGCTTCGAAGCGGGACTCGACCCAGGCGTGGAAGCGGGTGCCGCGACGCGCCGCGGGCTGCGGCGGGCGCGGCATGGGGCGGGCCAGTTCCTGCGCGAAGCCGTCGGGGTCGGCGGCCAGGCGGAGCAGCTGCGACGCCGTCAGCGACGCGGGCAGGGGCACCTCCGTGACACTGTCCCGGGCGCGCAGGAGCTCCCCGGTGAGGGCGTCGAGGTCGCGGTCCCAGGAGGCGACGAGGCGGGCCTCTTCGGGGGTGAGGAGTTCGTGTTCCGCGCGTTGTCCCGAGGGGTGGTTCCCCGTGGGGTGGGGGTGCGGGCGGGAGGGCTCCGGTGCCGCCTCCTCGTGCGGGATCTGGTGGGGGATGGCGGGGCGGGGTGCCGGACGCGCGTTCCGGCCGGCCGGGGCGCTCGCGGAGTGGGGGTCGGTCCCGAAGCCGCCGGGGGCGGACGGGTCGGGTTCCCCGTACGGCGGCTCGTCGTACGGATCGTCGTACGGCGGCTCCTCGTACGGCGGCTCCTCGTACGGCGGCTCCTCGTACGGCGGCTCGTCGTCCTCCGGGGGCGCGGGCCAGTCCGGGTCGTCGTAGGTGTCCGGGGCGTGCAGGGCCGCGGGATGGCCGTCCTGGTGGGAGGCGAGGTCCTCCAGGTGGGCCAGGACGGTCGCGGCGGCTGCCCGGCGGCGGGCCAGGGCCGCCTCGTCCAGGGGCAGGGGCCAGGCCTGGTCGGCGGTGGACCGGTGCAGGGCGGGGTTCTCCTCGTCCTCCTCCGGCTCCTGCGCCCAGACCTCGATCTCGCCGTACCCGGCGGCGCAGTGGTCGTGCAGGGCCTGGAGGAAGGCGGAGGGGCCGCGCGGCTTCTTCTGGGTGGGACCCCACCAGTGGCCGGAGCCGAGGAGGAGGGAGCGGGGGCGGGTGAAGGTGACGTAGCCGAGGCGGAGTTCCTCGGTGTGCTGGTGGTCCTTCATGGCCTCCTGGAAGGCCTTCAGGCCCCGGGAGTCCCAGGACTCCACGTCGGGCAGGGTGTCGGCGTCGCCGCGCAGGGCGTGCGGCAGGACCTTGCCCTGGGCGGTCCACTTCTCGCGTCCCTGGGTGCTGGGGAAGGTGCCGGTGACCAGGCCCGGGACGGCCACGACATCCCACTCAAGGCCCTTGGACTTGTGCGCGGTGAGCACCTTGACGGTGTTCTCGCCGCCGGGGAGGGCGTTGTCGAGGCCCTTCTCGTACTGGGCGGCGGTGCGCAGGAAGGCGAGGAAGGCGAGCAGCGTGGCCTCGTTGTCGCCGGCGGCGAAGGAGGCGGCGATGTCCAGGAAGTTGGACAGGGTCTCGCGGCGGCGGGCGGCCAGGGCGTGCGGCGACGCCGACAGTTCGACCTCCAGGCCGGTGACGGCCAGGACGCGGTGCAGCACGTCCATCAGCGGGTCGGACAGCGAGCGGCGCAGCTCGCGCAGTTCGGTGGCCAGCCGCGCGAAGCGCACGCGCGCGTCCGGCGAGAAGGGCAGCCCGTCGTCGTCCCCGTGGCCGTCCAGCGGGGTCTCCAGGAACGTGTCGAGGGCGTCGACGAGCGAGATCACCTCGGACGGGTCGGTGCCCTCGACTGCCTCGGCGAGCCGGCGGTCCGGGTCGTCGTCGCCGTCCACGCGCGCGTGCGCCACGAGCAGCCGGGCGCGCCGCCCCAGCAGGGCGAGGTCGCGCGGGCCGATGCGCCAGCGCGGGCCGGTGAGCAGCCGCACCAGGGAGGCGTTGGCGCCGGGGTCCTGGAGGACCTCGCAGACGGCGACGAGGTCGGCGATCTCGGGCAGGTGCAGCAGTCCGGAGAGGCCGACCACCTCGACGGGGATGTCGCGGGCGACCAGGGCGCCCTGGATCTCGGCGAAGTCGGTCGCCGTACGGCACAGCACGGCGATTTCCCCCGGCGCCTTCCCGGTGCGTACGAGGTGGGCGATGGAGTCGGCGACCCAGTCGATCTCCTCGGCGTGGGTGCGCAGCAGGGCGCAGCGGACGATGCCGTCGTGCTCGGCGCCGGGGGCCGGGCGGAGGGCCTCCACGCCCGCGTGCAGTGCGCGCAGGGGCTCGGCGAGGCCGTTGGCCAGGTCGAGGAGACGGCCGCCGCTGCGGCGGTTCTCGCTGAGCGCGCGACGGGTCGCCGCCCTGCCGTCCGCGTGCGGAAAGTGGCGGGGGAAGTCGTCGAGGTTGGCGACGGAGGCGCCGCGCCAGCCGTAAATGGCCTGGCAGGGGTCGCCGACGGCGGTCACCGGGTGGCCGGTCCCGCCGCCGAACAGGCCCGCGAGGAGGACGCGCTGGGCGACGGAGGTGTCCTGGTACTCGTCGAGGAGGACCACCCGGAACTCCTCGCGCAGGATGCGGCCCACCTCCGGGATCGCGGCGAGCTGGGCGGACAGGGCGATCTGGTCGCCGAAGTCGAGCAGGTCGCGCTCGCGTTTGGCGGCCCGGTAGCGGATCACCAGGTCGGCCAGTTCCCGGCGGGCGGCGGCCGCCTCGGGAACCTTGCGCAGGTCGGCGTTGGTGAGCTTGACGCCTTCCAGGGTGCGCAGCAGCTCGGTGTCCCAGGCGCGCAACTCCTCGGGCCGTACGAGGTGCTCGGCGAGTTCGGCGTCGAGGGCGAGGAGGTCGCCGACCAGGTCCGGGAAGGACCGGGTCAGGGCCGGGTACGGCCCTGGTGCCTCACGCAGCACCCGCGCGGCGAGCTGGTAGCGGGTGGCGTCCGCGAGCAGACGGGAGCTCGGCTCCAGACCGATACGCAGGCCGTGGTCGGTCAGCAGGCGGCCGGCGAAGGCGTGGTACGTGGAGATCACCGGCTCGCCCGGCGGGTTGTCCGGGTCGATCACGTCCGGGTCGGTGACGCCGGCCTTGACCAGCGCCTTGCGGACGCGTTCGGCGAGCTCGCCTGCGGCCTTGTTGGTGAAGGTGAGGCCGAGCACCTGTTCCGGGGCGACGTGGCCGGTGCCCACCAGCCACACCACGCGGGCCGCCATCACCGTCGTCTTGCCGGATCCGGCTCCGGCCACGATCACCTGCGGTGCGGGCGGCGCGGTGATGCAGGCCGTCTGCTCCGGGGTGAAGGGGATGCCGAGGAGCTCCTTGAGCTGCTCGGGATCGGTGATGCGCGCGGACACCTGAGAGAGGCTAGCGGCGGCCACTGACAGGCGGTGCCCGGCCGACTTCAGCGCGGCAAGAAGCGCAGGTCAGCGGCTGTGGTGCCGTGCATCACAGCCGTCACTCGACCACATGGCGGCCTTCGGGCCGGGCGCTGCACGAGGCCTGGAAGGCGCAGTGCGTGCAGTGCTGGCCGGTGGTCGGGGTGAAACGCTCGTCGAGGACCTTGCCGGCGGCCGTGGCGAGCAGGTCACCGACCCACTCGCCCTCCAGCGCTTCCTGCGCCTGCACCCTGGGCAGGCTGTCGCCGCCGTCGCGCTGGGCGGCGCCCTGCCGGAGGTGGACCAGCTCGGCGCCGCCCGGCTCGGGGCGGACGCCGTCGAAGACGTCGTCGACGGCACCCTCCCGGACGGCGAGCTGGTACACGGCGAGCTGGGGGTGGCGTGCCACCTCCTTGGCGCTGGGCGCCTGTTTGCCGGTCTTGAAGTCGACGACGTAGGCACGGCCCTGGCCGTCCGCCTCCACGCGGTCCATCTGACCCCGGATGCGCACCTCGTAGTCGCCCGCCTCCAGCGTCACGTCGAAGTCCTGCTCGCTGGCCACCGGTGTCCGTCCCGCGCGGTCCATGACGTGCCACTTCAGCAGGCGTTCCAGCGCCACGCGCGCGTTCTCCTTCTCCTGCGCGGACTTCCACGGCGCGTCGAAGGCCAGCGCGTTCCACACCGAGTCCAGGCGTTCCATGAGGACGTCCAGGTCGGCCGGGGTGCGTCCGGAGGCGACCTCGTCGGCGAGGACGTGCACCACGTTGCCGAAGCCCTGGGCGGCCGTCGCGGGCGCGTCGGCCTTCACCTCACGGCCCAGGAACCACTGCAGGGCGCAGGTGTTGGCGAGCTGGTCGAGGGCGCTGCCGGAGAGCACGACGGGCTGGTCGCGGTCGCGCAGCGGCACCTTGGACTCGGTGGGCTCGAACATGCCCCACCAGCGGTAGGGATGCGCGGCGGGGACCAGGGGACGGCCGTCCTCGTCGGCGAGCGCGGCGAGCCGGGCCAGGCGGCGGGCGGCGGCCTCGCGCAGCGCGGCGGACACGCGCGGATCGACCGTCGTGGCACGCAGTTCCGCGACCAGGGCGGCCACCGACAGCGGACGGCGGGGGCGGCCGGTGACGTCCCTGGGTTCGACGCCGAGCTCGGTCAGGAAGCGGGAGGGCTGGTCGCCGTCGTCGGCGGGGGCCTTCACCGCCGTGACGACCAGGCGCTCACGCGCGCGCGTGGCGGCCACGTAGAACAGGCGCCGCTCCTCGGCCAGCAGGGCTCCCGGGGTGAGCGGTTCGGCGAGTCCGTCCCGGCCGATGCGGTCGGCCTCCAGCAGGGAGCCGCGGCGGCGCAGGTCCGGCCACAGGCCCTCCTGGACGCCCGCCACGACGACCAGCCGCCACTCCAGGCCCTTGGAGCGGTGCGCGGTCATCAGACGCACGGCGTCGGGGCGTACGGCACGCCGGGTGAGCGTGTCGGCGGCGATGTCCTCCGCTTCGATCTCCTCCAGGAAGTTCAGCGCGCCCCGGCCGCCGGTACGCTCCTCGGCGCGGGCCGCGGTGGCGAACAGCGCGCACACGGCGTCCAGGTCCCGGTCGGCGTTGCGGCCCGCCGCGCCGCCGCGCCGCGCGGTCCGCTCCAGGCGCGCGGGCCAGGGCGTGCCCTCCCACAGGTCCCACAGGGCCTCCTCGGCCGTACCGCCGCCGGCCAGGCGCTCGCGGACCTTGCGCAGCAGCGCGCCGAGCCGCTGAGCGCCACGCGCGTACGTGGGGTCGTGCACGGCCAGCCGCTCCGGCTCGGCCAGCGCCCGGGCGAGCAGCTCGTCCGAGGGCGGCGGCAGCGGGTTGCCCGCGGCCCGCTCCTCCTCGCGCAGGGCGCGGCCGAGGCGACGCAGGTCGGCAGCGTCCATGCCGGCGAGGGGGGAGGTGAGCAGGGTCAACGCGGTGTCGGTGTCGAGCCAGCAGGGGTCCTCCCGGCGGTTTGGTCGCCGGGTGCCCTCGTCGCTGCCTGACCGTCGGGCGTCCTCGCCGCTGTCCGACCCTCGGATGCCCTCGTCGCTGCCTGACCGTCGGACGTCCGATCCCAGGGTGTCCTCGCCGCTGCCCGGCCCCCGGACGTCCTCGCCACTGCCCGGCCCCCGGATGGCCCCGTCGCTGCCTGACCGTCGAGCGTCCTCGCCGCTGTCCGACCCTCGGATGCCCTCGTCGCTGAGCGACCCCGGGGTGCCCACCCCGCCGCCCGGCCCCCGGACGTCCTCGCCGCTGCCCGGCTCTCGGGTGTCCTCGCCACCCGGGCGTCGGGTCGCCTCCGCGGTCGCCACCGCTCGCAGGGCCGTCAGCAGGGGCGCCACCGCCGGTTCGTGCCGCAGCGGCAGGTCGTCGCCGTCGACGTCCAGCGGGACACCGGCGGCGGTCAGCGCCCGGCGCATCGCCGGGAGGGTGCGGGAGCCGGCCCGCACCAGGACGGCCATCTCACTCCACGGCACCCCGTCCTCAAGGTGCGCCCTGCGCAGGATGTCGGCGATGTTGTCCAGTTCGGTGCCGGGCGTCGGGTAGGTGTACACCTCGACACGTCCGCCGTCCCGCACGGGGGCCAGTTCCCGGTGCGCACGGACCTTGTCGGCGGGCAGCCGGGGCAGCGGCATCCGCTGGGTCAGCAGGCGGGTCGCGGCCAGCAGGGCGGCGCCGGAGCGGCGGGAGGTGCGCAGTACCCGCACCGGGGCCGGGCGGCCGTCCGCGCGCGGGAAGGTGTGGGGGAAGTCCAGGATGCCGTTCACGTCCGCGCCCCGGAACGCGTAGATCGACTGGTCGGGGTCGCCGAACGCGACCAGGGTGCGACCGCCGCCCGCGAGGGCGTGCAGCAGCCGTACCTGGGCCGGGTCGGTGTCCTGGTACTCGTCGACGTAGACGGCGTCATAGCGGGCGGCGAGCTCCTCGGCGACACCGGGGCGGTGGGCCAGGAGGACCGCGCGGTGCACGAGCTCGGCGTAGTCGATCACGCCTTGGAGGTCGAGCACGTCGAGGTACTCCGCGAGGAACGCGGCGGCGGCCTGCCAGTCGGGGCGGCCGATACGGCGTGCGAAGGCGTCCAGGGCGTCGGGGCCTAGGCCCAGCTCGCGGCTGCGGGCGAGCACCGCGCGGACCTCGTCGGCGAAACCCCGGGTGGTCAGGCAGGCGCGCAGCTCGTCCGGCCACCGCACGTGCGCGAGGCCGAGCCGTTCGAGCTCCGGCTGGCCCGCCAGCAGCTCCCGGACCGTGACGTCCTGCTCCGGGCCGGACAGCAGCCGCAGCGGCTCCACGAACAGGTCACTGTCCTGGTGGCCGCGGACCAGGGCGTAGCAGAACGAGTGGAACGTGGTCGCCTGCGGGGCACGCGCCGCCCCGGTGCGCAGCGCCAGCCGGTCCCGCAGTTCCACGGCGGCCTTGCGGCTGAAGGTCAGTACGAGGATCCGCTCGGGATCGCCGCCCCGGGCGACCCGCGCGGCCACCGACTCGACGAGGGTGGTGGTCTTTCCGGTGCCCGGACCTGCCAGAACCAGCAGCGGACCGGTGCGGTGGTCAACCACGGAGCGCTGTGCGGCGTCCAGAGTAGGGGGATCGATCCGGGGCGGTGGGGTACGTACCAGTCGGTAAGCGCCACGGTTCCCCCGTCGCACCCGGGGGTGCGACAGGCCGCTGACGGAGGAAGAGGAGCTCACGTGGTTCGCCGGTCCTGGTGGGTGTGCTGGTCGCCGCGCCGCCGCGCGTGGAGAGCGGTGGCCGCGGGGTGAGGGGGACTGGTGCAGCCGACGCTACGCCGCGCAGAGGAGTGGAAGCAGGGCTTCCGCCTTTTCTCTCCGGGCACCGCCGACTCCCGAGTCCCTTGCTTCACGAACGTACGTCATGTCACGGACGTGCCCGCATTCGCTCGAACGGATCACCGGTCACACCGTGGTCCGTCCGATGGCGGAAGCTGTCAGGTGTGACCCCCCGCGCGCTCTGCGCCGTCCCACCGCGCCCGCCTCAGGTCGATGCGCGGCAGGTGGCCCTCGGCGGCCCTGCCGGCCTCCCTCAGCGGCGTGCCCTCCGCGCGGTAGTGGCCGAGGGCTCTCAGTTCGTGCCCCCGGAGCAGCACACCGTCCGCGCGGACGACGCGCCACCAGGGCACCCCTCCCCCGTAGAGGGACATCACCCGGCCGACCTGGCGGGGGCCGCCCGCCCCCAGCCACTCGGCCACGTCCCCGTACGTCATGACACGGCCAGGCGGGATCAGCTCGGTGACCTCCAATACCCGCTCGGCGTACTCGGGCAGGGCGTCGGCGTACTCGGCGCGGGCGTCGTCGGGAAGGCTCTGCTCGCTCATCCGTCCCATCCTGCCCCACGCCACCGACAAGGTGACGCGGCCGTCACCGTGCGTGGCCCTCGCCCCGAAGCAGCGCTTCGGGCAGACTGTCCGCCCCGCATGTGCACCCTGATGCCCCCGTGTGTCGGTGCGGCATGCCACCATCGTGCGGGCGGTGACCGGTGATACGAGACCAAGAAGAGACGATGAAGCAGCAGGGTGCGCACCCCGAGAAACCGGAGGGCACCTCTGCCGCCTCGTCGCGCCCGGACACCGCGGATCGCGGCACCGCAGGCGGCAGCGGCAAGGACCGCGGCACCGAGGACGCCGGCCGGGAGGCGGCCGGGAAGAGGGCCGCTGTGAACGCCGAAGACGCCCACGCCGTGGATGATCCCGCCACCGTCGACGATTCCGGCGCGGTGGACGATCCCGGCACGGTCTACGTCGAAGAGGTCGAGGGCGACGAACCGCTGCTCCCCGCGCGCGTGCACCGTCCCTCGGATCTGATGCGGCTCCTGGTGGGCGTGCTCGCCGTCGTCGTGCTGCTCGGCATCGCCGCGTTCGCGCACGGCACCACCTCGGGCCTGGAACAGGACATCAACAAGGGCACCGGCCAGGCGCCCGACCTGCTCATCAAGATCGCCGGGCTGGCCTCCAGCATCGCGATCCTGCTGGTGCCGGTGGCCTTCGCCATCGAGCGGCTGATCAAACGGGACGGGCTGCGCATCGCCGACGGTGTACTCGCGGCGGTCCTGGCGCACGGTGTGACCCTCGCCACCGATCTGTGGGTCGCCCGCGCCGCGCCCGACTCGATCCAGGAGGCGCTCACCCAGCCCTCGCCCGGCGACATCCACGCCCTCACGGACCCCGTGCACGGCTATCTGGCACCGGTGATCGCGTACATGACCGCCGTCGGCATGTCACGCCGGCCCCGGTGGCGCGCGGTGCTGTGGGTGGTGCTGCTGCTCGACGCCTTCTCCATGCTCGTCACCGGGTACACGACACCGTTCTCGATCATCCTGACGGTGCTGATCGGCTGGACCGTGGCGTACGGCACGCTCTACGCGGTGGGCTCCCCCAACGTCCGTCCCACCGGGCAGACCCTGATGGCGGGCCTGCGGACGGTCGGCTTCCGCCCGGTGAGCGCCTCGCGCGAGGAGACGCACGACACCTCGGAGACAGGCGACCGGGGCCGGCGGTACTTCGTCACCCTGGAGGACGGTCCGCCGCTGGACGTGACGGTGGTCGACCGGGAGCAGCAGGCGCAGGGGTTCTTCTACCGTGCCTGGCGCAACCTGACGCTGCGCGGCTTCGCCACCCGCAGCAGTCTCCAGTCCCTGCGCCAGGCGCTGGAACAGGAGGCGCTGCTGGCGTACGCGGCCATCGCGGCCGGCGCCAACGCGCCCAAGCTGATCGCCACCTCGGAGCTCGGCCCGGACGCCGTGATGCTCGTCTACGAGCACACCGGCGGACGCACCCTCGACTCGCTGCCGGACGAGGAGATCACCGACGACCTGCTGCGCGACACCTGGCACCAGGTCAGAGCCCTGCAGTCCCGGCGTATCGCGCACCGCCGGCTGGTGGGCGACGCGATCCTGGTGGATCGTTCCGGCACGGTGATCCTCACCGACCTGCGCGTCGGTGAGATCGCGGCCGGCGATCTGCTGTTGCGCATGGACATCTCCCAGCTGCTGGTCACCCTCGGCCTGCGCGTGGGCGCCGAGCGGGCGGTGGCCTCCGCGGTGAGCGTGCTCGGACCCGACGCGGTGGCGGACTGCCTGCCGATGCTCCAGCCCATCGCCCTCAGCCGCTCCACGCGCGCGACCCTGCGCCGACTCGCCCGGGAACGTGCCGAGCGCGAGCGGGAAGCGGTACTGGAGGCCTCCCGGCACGCCAAGCAGACCCGCCTGGAGGAGGCCTCGGACCAGCACACCGCGGTCAGCCTCGAGAAGGCCGACAAGAAGGCCGTACGGGCGGAGCAGCGGGCCGAGAAGCGGGCCATCGACGAGGCGCTGGAGGAGGCGCGCGAGGAGGACCTGCTCACCCAGATCCGCCACGAGGTGCTGCGGATCAGGCCGCAGGCCCCGGTCGAGCCGGCCCGCCTGGAGCGGGTCCGGCCGCGTACCCTGATCAGCTTCATCGCCGGCGCGATCGGCGCGTACTTCCTGCTGACGCAGCTCACCCACATCGAGTTCGGGCCGCTCATCGCCAACGCCCAGTGGGGCTGGGTCGCCGCGGCCGTGCTGTTCTCGGCGGGCAGTTACTTCGCGGCGGCGATGGCCCTGCTGGGGTTCGTGCCGGAGCGGGTGCCGTTCCTGCGGACCGTGGGGGCCCAGGTGGCGGGGTCGTTCGTGAAGATCGTCGCCCCGGCGGCGGTCGGCGGGGTCGCGCTGAACACGCGTTTCCTGCAGCGCGCGGGAGTGCGGCCGGGGCTCGCGGTGGCCAGTGTCGGCGCCTCGCAGCTGTTCGGGCTGGGCTGCCACATCCTGATGCTGCTGTCCTTCGGCTATCTGACGGGCACCGAGAAGACGCCGTCACTGTCCCCGTCCCGGACGGTCATCGCGGGTCTGCTCACGGTCGCGGTGCTCGTGCTCGTGGTGACCTCGGTGCCGTTCCTGCGGAAATTCGTCGTCACGCGCGTGCGGTCGCTTTTCGCGGGTGTCGTGCCGCGCATGCTCGACGTGCTCCAGCGGCCGCAGAAGCTGGTGACCGGCATCGGCGGCATGCTTCTGCTGACCGCGTGCTTCGTGATGTGCCTCGACGCCTCCATCCGGGCGTTCGGCGACGAGTCGACCTCGATCAGCATCGCCAGCGTCGCCGTCGTCTTCCTCGCGGGCAACGCGCTGGGGTCGGCGGCGCCCACCCCGGGCGGTGTGGGCGCGGTGGAGGCGACCCTGACCGTCGGTCTGATCGCCGTCGGGCTCCCCAAGGAGGTCGCCGCGCCCGCGGTGCTGCTGTTCCGGCTGCTGACCCTGTGGCTGCCCGTACTGCCGGGCTGGCTCGCCTTCAACCACCTGACGAGGAAAGAAGCGCTCTGAGGGCTGCTGTGGCCGGGGCTCTGCCCTGCGCCCAACCGGTCTGTGGATGCTGCGGTGGGTGGCGGAGGTGCCGCAGCGACCGGTGTCGCGGGGGTGCCGTAGCGGCAGGGGTGCCGGGGCTGCCGTGACGACAGGTCCGCGGGTGCCGTACCGGCAAGGCTTCGGACCTGCCCTGACGACACAGGCCGCGGCGTGCCGTACCGGCAAGGCTGCGGTGCCCGCCGTACGGCAGGCTGCGAGCTGCGCTGCCGGCAATGCTCGCCGCTGCTCCGAGGCAGCTGCGCCGGCCCCACCGCGCCGTACTCGCTCGGACGGCTCGTGTCCCGCGCGGCGCGCCCCGGACGGTCGCAGGATGGAGGTATGGCCAGCCCCTTCCGGCCGCGCGCCGCTGCCCTGACCGTCACCGCCGCGCTGCTGTCCGCCCTGCTCGCGGGCTGCGGCGACGACGCCAAGGAAGAGGACCTGACGGAGCAGAGACTCAGCTGGGAGGACTGCCCGGCCCCGTCCGACGAACAGGGCGGCGGCAATGCCCCCTCCCCGATGCCGGACGACGGCGAGTGGCAGTGCGCCACGATGAAGGTGCCCCGCGACTGGAACAAACCCAAGGGCGACACGATCAAACTCGCGCTGATCCGGGTGAAGGCCAGCGGCGACCCGGGGCGGCGCATCGGTTCGCTCGTCTTCAACTTCGGCGGGCCAGGCGGCTCCGGCGTCACGGCGCTGCCCTCCTTCGGCGAGGACTACACGACGCTGCGCACCCGCTACGACCTGGTCAGCTTCGACCCGCGCGGGGTCGGCCGCAGCGCCCCCGTGGTCTGCGAGGACGACGAACAGCTCGACGAGTACTTCCAGCAGGACGCGACCCCCGACACCGCCGGCGAACGCACCTCGTACCTCGACGAGACCAAGGACTTCAACGAGGCCTGCGAGGAGCACTCGGGGCGGATGCTGCCGCACGTACGCACCACCGACGCGGCCCGCGACATGGACCTGATGCGCCACCTGCTCGGCGACGCCAAGCTGCACTACTTCGGCATCTCCTACGGCACCGAACTCGGCGGCGTCTACGCCCACCTGTTCCCCAGGAACGTGGGGCGCGCCGTCTTCGACGCGGTCGTCGACCCGACCCAGACACCCGAGCAGGGCTCCCTGGGGCAGGCCCGGGGCTTCCAGCGCGCGCTCGACAACTTCGCCGAGAACTGCGTGTCCCAGGCCGAGGACTGCCCCCTGGGCGACAGCGCGCAGGACGTGAAGAACCGTATCGCCAGGCTGCTGAGGGACTTGGACGCCAAGCCGATCCCGGGCGTCTTCCCACGGGAGCTGACCCAGACGGCGGCGACCAACGGCATCGCGCAGGCGCTGTACTCGAAGGACTTCTGGCAGTACCTCACCGAGGGCCTTCAGCAGGCCTACGACGGGGACGGCAGGGTCCTGATGCTGCTGTCCGACTCGCTGAACGGGCGCAACGAGAACGGCGAGTACAGCAACCTCGCGGCGGCCAACGTCGCCATCAACTGCGCCGACGACAGGCCGCGCTACGACGCCCGGTTCGTGGAACGGAAACTGCCCGAGTTCCGGGCCGCCTCCCCCCTGTTCGGCGACTTCCTCGCATGGAGCATGCTCAGCTGCACCGACTGGCCCGTGCGGGGCGCCGCCGACCACCCGGACGTCAGCGCGCCCGGCGCGGCACCGATCCTGGTGATCGGCAACACCGGCGACCCCGCCACCCCGTACGAGGGCGCGCGGAAGATGGTGCAGGCCCTGGGCAAGGGCGTGGGGGTCGAGCTGACGTACCGGGGGCAGGGGCACGGTGCGTACGACAGCAAGAACAAGTGTGTGCAGGACGCGGTGAACGGCTATCTGCTGGAGGGGCGGACGCCGGCGCCCGGAACCGTGTGCTCCTGACCGGACGACCCGCGTCCGGTACCGCGAAATCACAGGTCACAGCGTTATCCACAGGCTTGAGCGGCTGCGGTGCGCGCCGCCTACCATGGCGGGACAGCCATCCGCCGCACGGTGCGGACGGCCTGCAAGGGGGGAAGGCACATGGCGCGATGCGTACGGTGGACGGCGCTGGCGGTCGCCGCCGCACTGCTGGGGGCGGGGTGCAGCGGCGGAGCGTCCGACGACGGCAAGGGCGGCGGGCCGCCGGCCGCGCAGCGGCTGGACTGGGGACGCTGCAAGGCCACCACGGACGGCCCCGCACCGAGCAGCGACTGGCAGTGCGCGACGCTCAAGGTGCCACTGGACTGGTCGAAGCCGGACGGCGAGAAGATCGGGCTCGCGCTGATCCGAACCAAGGCCCGGGGCGGCAAGCGCATCGGTTCGCTGCTGTTCAACTTCGGCGGTCCCGGCGGCTCGGGGGTGTCGATGATGCCCTCGTACGCCACCACGGTCTCCTCGCTGCGCGAGCGGTACGACCTGGTGAGCTGGGATCCGCGCGGGGTGGGCGCCAGCGAGGGTATCCGCTGCCGCGACGACAAGGCGATCCAGGCCGCCGAGGCGATCGACCAGACCCCCGACACCCCGGCCGAGGAGAAGGCCTACCTGCGAGACGCCGACGAGTTCGGCAAGGGCTGCCAGAAGGCCGCCGGGGAGCTGATGAAGCACGTCTCCACCACCGACACCGCCCGCGACATGGACCTGATGCGCCAGGTCCTGGGCGATGACGAGCTGCACTACTTCGGCATCTCGTACGGCACCGAACTCGGCGGTGTCTACGCCCACCTGTTCCCGAAGAAGGTGGGCCGGATGGTCCTCGACGCGGTCGTCGACCCCACCGCCGACACGATCGGCCACGCCGAGAACCAGGCCCGGGGCTTCCAGCGCGCCCTCGACGACTACCTGCGCTCCACCGGGCAGGACCCCGCACAGGGCACCCGGAAGATCGCGGACCTGCTGCGCAGGATCGACGCCCGGCCGCTGCCCACCTCCTCCCCCGGACGCAAGCTGACCCAGACCCTGGCGCTCACGGGCATCGTCCTGCCGCTGTACAGCAAGGACGGCTGGCCGACCCTGTCCAGCGCGCTCCGGGCGGCGGAGCGGGGAGACGGCTCGGAGCTGCTGGCCCTCGCCGACGGCTACAACGAACGCGACGCGTCGGGCCACTACGGCACGACCACCCACTCCCAGCGGGTCATATCGTGCCTGGACGACAGGCGGCGGCCGACGGTCGAGCAGACCCGGCGGCTGCTGCCGCGGTTCGAGCGGATCTCCCCCGTCTTCGGGGCGTTCCTCGGCTGGGACACGGCCGGCTGGTGCCACGACTGGCCGGTGGCGGGACAGTACGACACACCGGAGGTGAGCGCGCCCGGCGCGGCACCGATCCTGGTGGTCGGCAACACGGGCGACCCGGCGACCCCCTACGAGGGCGCGCGGAGGATGGCGGACGAGCTGGGCAAGGGCGTCGGAGTGGTCCTCACCTGGAAGGGCGAGGGCCACGGGGCGTACGGAAGCGGCAGCGACTGTGTCGACTCGACGGTGGACGCCTACCTGCTCACCGGCACGGTGCCCAGGGACGGCAAGGTCTGCTCATGACGAGGACGGGGGCTCCGGACACCCGCGGTGCCCGGAGCCCCCGCCGACAGGACGACGAGACCGGCTCAGTACACCGGCTTGTCCGGTTCGATCTGGTTGACCCAGCCGATGACGCCGCCGCCGACGTGGACGGCGTCGGAGAAGCCCGCGGACTTCAGGACCGCGAGGACTTCCGCACTGCGGACACCCGTCTTGCAGTGCAAGACGATCTTCTTGTCCTGGGGGAGGCCCTCCAGGGCGGTGCCCATGAGGAACTCGTTCTTCGGGATCAGGCGGGCGCCCGGGATGGAGACGATCTCGTACTCGTTGGGCTCCCGGACGTCGATGATCTCGATGTTCTCGCCGTCGTCGATCCACTCCTTGAGCTGCTTGGGAGTGATCGTGGAGTCGGCGGCGGCCGCCTGGGCCTCCTCGGAGACGACGCCGCAGAAGGCCTCGTAGTCGATGAGCTCGGTGACGGTCGGGTTCTCGCCGCAGACCGCGCAGTCGGGGTCCTTGCGGACCTTGACCTGGCGGTACTGCATCTCCAGGGCGTCGTAGATCATCAGGCGGCCGACCAGGGGCTCACCGGTGCCGGTGAGGACCTTGATGGCCTCGGTGACCTGGATGGAGCCGATCGACGCGCACAGCACGCCGAGCACGCCGCCCTCGGCGCAGGAGGGGACCATGCCGGGGGGCGGGGGCTCCGGGTAGAGGCAGCGGTAGCAGGGGCCGTGCTCGGACCAGAAGACCGAGGCCTGGCCGTCGAAGCGGTAGATCGAGCCCCACACGTACGGCTTGTTCAGCAGCACGCAGGCGTCGTTGACCAGGTAGCGGGTCGCGAAGTTGTCCGTGCCGTCGACGATCAGGTCGTACTGGCTGAAGATGTCCATCACGTTGTCGGCCTCGAGCCGCTCTTCGTGGAGGACCACGTTCACGTACGGGTTGATGCCGAGGACGGAGTCGCGCGCGGACTCGGCCTTGGAGCGGCCGATGTCGGACTGGCTGTGGATGATCTGGCGCTGCAGGTTCGACTCGTCGACCTCGTCGAACTCCACGATGCCGAGCGTGCCCACGCCCGCGGCGGCCAGGTACATCAGCGCCGGCGAGCCCAGGCCGCCGGCGCCCACGCACAGCACCTTGGCGTTCTTCAGCCGCTTCTGCCCGTCCATCCCCACGTCGGGGATGATCAGGTGGCGGGAGTACCTGCGGACCTCGTCTACGGTGAGCTCGGGGGCCGGCTCGACCAGGGGTGGCAGCGACACGGGGACTCCGTTGGTCGGTCGATCACTACAGTTGTTCTCCCCGTAACACTGCCACGGCCTTTTTCATTCCGAGACACCCGTTCCGACACGCGAGACGATCTCGTCCCAGTAGCCGGGCATGCTCGCCCAGGGGTCGACGCGGCCGCCGTGGTCCGTGCGGTCCGTGAGGTAGATCGTCGCCGCGCCCTGCCAGCGGGCGATGCGCAACGCCGCCTCCAGGTGGGGACGGGGCACCCCGTGGACGAAGTGGCAGAAGCGCTCCGGGGGATGCTCCGCGGTCCACTCCGGCGCCTGCGACCAGCGGTAGGCGCTCCACGGGCCGGAGAAGGTGACCAGCTGGTCGGCGATCTCGGCGTAGCTGCGGTCCGGGTGGGTGCCGTGGCCCAGGACGATGTGGGTCTGGTCACTCAGCGTGCGGAGCGCGGCGGTGGTGCGGCGGATCTCGGGGAGCGCTGCCCGACCCGTCGGACAGCCGTCCAGGAGGAAGCCGTCGACCCGGTACCACTCCAGGTACCGGTGCGCGTCGGAGATCAGCTCGGCGAAGGTGCGCGCGCCGGAGGGGACGGCGAGGTGGCCCAGCACCCGGATGCCCGCGTTGCGCAGCCGGCCCGCCGCCTCCAGGCAGTGCGGGTCGGGGCGGGTGCCGGGCCCGTCGGCCACATCGAGGACGACCCAGTGCAGGGGCGTGCCGGGGCGGGTGAGCGCGGTCCACTCGGCAGGCGCCAGCAGGGGGTGGGCGTAGCCGGGGATGCCGAGGGCGGTACGGGGGCGGGTGCCGGGCGTGCCACCGGCACCACCCGGTGGCCACGTCGCACACCGGTGGCTGGGCCTTCTGGTCAGATACGGCATGCCGCCTCCATCCAGATGTCGGCGAGAGACTCCTCCAGGTTGATGCGGGGGCGCCAGCCGAGCCGGTCGCGTGCGGTGCGCACGTCGGCCTGCTGCCAGCTGCCGCAGCCGTCCGGGTACGGGTACGCGACGGGGGACGTGTGGTCCGGGTCGGGGCGCGGGTGGCCGATGGCCGGGCGCAGGGCGCCGGGCGGCGCGTCGAGTTCGTGCAGGGCACCGCCGTATCCGGCCACCCGGGCGAGGATCGCGGCGGCGTCGCGCAGCCGTACGGCGCGGCCGGAGCCGATGTTGATCACGCCCTGGGCGGCGGACAGGGAGGCCGCGTGGACGGCGCGGGCCACGTCGCGGACGTCGACGAAGTCGCGCTGGGCGCCGAGGCCGCCGAGTTTCAGCTCACCGTCCCCGGACTGCATGGCGCGGCGCAGCGCCTCGGCGAGACGGCCCAGCGGAGAGCCGGCGGGCGTGCCGGGGCCGACGGGCGAGAAGACCCGCAGGACGACGGCGTCCAGGCCGGAGCCGAGGACGAGTTCGGTGGCGGCGAGTTTGCTGACGCCGTACGGCCCGCCGGGGCGGGGTACGGCGTCCTCCGCCGTGGAGGAGCCGGGCTGGCTGGGGCCGTACTCCGAGCTGCACCCGATCTGCACCAGGCGGGCGCCGCAGCCGCTGCGGCGCAGGGCCTCGCAGACGGTGGCCACGGCCACGGTGTTGTGGCGGGTGAGCTCGCGGGCGCCGCCCCTGGTCGCACCGGCGCAGTTGATGACGACGCCGGGGTGGACGGCGTCGAGGAACCGGGTGAGGGCGCCGGGGCTGCCGGTCGCGAGGTCGAAGCGGACGTCGGCGTCGTCGCCGCGGCCGAGGGCGGTGAGCTGGACGGCGGGGTCGGCGAGGAGGCGGTCGGCGACGAAGCGGCCGAGGTAGCCGTTGGCTCCGATCAGCAGGACTCTCATCGGACGGCTCCCTGGGCCGTGGTGTCCGGGCGGGTGCTCATGCGGGGTTTCTCCTTGGGGTGTGCGGGTGTGCGGATGTTCAGGTGTTCGCGTGGGGGGGTGGGTCTTGCGGTCCGCGCGGGGCCCTGCCGGTGGGGCGTCGGGGTCACTCCGTGCGGTCCGCCCGGGCGTGGGCCGAGGCCCTGGTGAGCCGGCGGGTCGCGTGGATCAGGAGGGTCAGGGCCGCCGCTCCGCAGGCGAGGACGGGCAGACCGGTGGCGTCCCAGGCGGTCACGAGAGTCTCGGTGGGCAGGGCCAGCACGGCGCACCCGGGCAGGCGGGCAGCGAACACCGCCGCCAGTGCTGCCGCCTGGGCCGTGGCCGCGGTGGCCAGGACCACGGCCGGTGCGTGGGTGAAACCGTGGGCGGTCAGCAGCCGGGCGAGGAACAGCAGGGCGCCCAGGGTGAGGGTCTCGGCGTAGGCGGGTGGCTCGCCGAGGACCGCCGCGCAGAGGGTGAGCAAGCCCGTCAGGACGGCCAGGAACAGGGTGAAGGTGCCGAGCAGGAGCGGTCGTACGGCGGCTGCGAACTCCTCCAGGCCGCGGCTGGCCGCGAGTCTGCGGCGGGCGCGTGCGGCGAAGAAGTGGGCCGCCCAGGCCGCGGGCGCGCAGGCCAGGGCGAGGGTGAGGACCGGGGCGGTGGTGAGGGGCCAGGGGCCGTCGGCCGTGCCGGTGGGCAGGGCGTCGGGGCCGCCGGCGACGGCGGCGCGGAGCAGGCCGTCACCGGCCACCGCGTAGCCGGCGAGCCAGGACGTCCACAGGGCGGACATACCGCCCGGGGTGTGGGCGGGACGGCTCAGGGGGCCCCTGCGCACGGCCGCGCGCAGGGCCAGGGCCAGGACCAGGGCGCCGACGGCCGCCGCGATGAGCCGGGGCCGGCCCTCGGTCAGGCGCAGTGCGGCCACGGTGGCCGCACACAGCGCACCGGGCAGCAGGGTGAGCAGGACCCAGTCGGCGCGCGGGCGGGGGGCCGCGGTGGGGGCCGGACGCGGGGACGTGTCCGCGTCGCGCGGCACGCGCGCGTACATCTCCTCCGCGAGGGAGAAGACATCCCGGTGGCGGAAGCGGGCGGCGGTCCGGTCGGTGACGCCGTGGGCCTCCAGACCTGCCGCGATCTCCAGCGGGTCCACCGCGCGTTCGCACAGCTCGCGGTGTCGGTGCATCAGCGCCTTCACGGGGTCGGCACCGCGCCGAGGGGTGGGGGACGTACGACCGGGGGCCGACCCCGAGGCAGTCCTGTCGCCGTCCGTGGCGGCAGCCGTCGCGCCAGCCGTGGCACCGCCCGCCGCGCCGCCCGTGGCACCGCCCGTCGCGCCGCCCGTGGCACCGTCAGCGGCGCCGTCAGTCCCAGGGGCCGTAATGCCATCCCTGGCTGCAGCCATCGCTCCGTCCACGACGGCAGCCGCCGTGCCGTCCGGGGCAGCAGCCACCGCACCCTCCGTAACGCCGTCCGCGGCCGCGCCGCCCATCCCGCCGGCCGTCGCGCGGGCGTCCCGCTCCCCCGTCAGCCACGCCTCGGACCGCGCGTCCCACGCTCCGGGGCTGCCCGGCGCCCCGTGCCGGTCCAGTTCGCCCAAGTCGCTCATCGCGCTCCCTCCCTCGCCGGCACGGCGGTCGTGGCCGTCACCGGCGTGTCCCCGGCCCGGCGGGGACCGCCCCGCGGGGTCGGGTCGGCCCAGTGCCCGGGGACGTGGGCCTCGGCCGGCATGCCGAACGGCAGGGGCTCCCCGGCCGCGTCGAGAAGGACGCGGCGGACCGGGCTCCGCGCGACGATCTCCAGGTAGATGCCGTGAAATGCCGCGATGTTCCGCTCGACGGTGAACAGTTCGAGCGCGCGGGCGCGGGCGGCGGCGCCCAGGCGCGCACGGCGCTCGGGGTCGCGCAGCAGTGCCAGGCACGCCTCGGCGAGCGCCCGGGGGTTGCGCGGAGGGACGACGAGGCCGGTGCCGCCGATGACCTCGACGACCGCGCCGACGTCGGTCGAGACCGTCGCCCGGCCGCACAGCATCGCCTCGACGAGGCTGACCGGGAAGCCCTCGACGACGCTGGACAGGACGGTCACGGCGCCCGAGGCGTACGCGTCGGCGGTGCTCGGCAGGTCCGGGCCGCCGACCTCCTCGAAGGAGACGGGGTTCTCGCCGACGGCGTGCGGGCCGTCGGCCTCGTCGGGGAAGAGCTGCGTGGCCAGCGCCCGGCAGTGGGCGAGGTAGGCCGCCCCTTCGGCGCCGGACGGTGCGCCGATGACCCGCAGGCGCGTTCCGGGCTCGGCCGTGCGGATCTCCGCGAAGGCGTGCAGCAGCGACACCAGGTCCTTCGCGGGCTCGATCCTGCCGACCCAGACCATCGTGTCCGGGGCCGCGGACGTCGGGGACTCGCCGACCTCGGCGAAGGGGGCGGCGTCCATGCCGGGGTAGACGGTCCGGATCTTCTCGCGGTCGGCGCCGCAGCGCTCCTGCCAGCGGCGGGCGTGGGTGTTGCCGGGCGTGAGGAACGCGGCCCGGGCGTAGATCTCGGCGGCGAGCCTGCCGTGGTAGGCGGCGAGCAGGGCCCGCACGGCCGGGGAGGCGTCCGGGCGGGTCAGGTAGTGGCTGCGCAGCCGCACGCCGTACTCGGTGACCAGCAGCGGCACCCCGCAGAAGTGGTGGGCGAGCAGGCCCGGCAGGGCGGCCGTGCCGCCGGAGGCGGCGTGGCACAGGTCGACCGCGCCCAGGCCGTCGTCCTCGTACCAGTCGAGGGAGAGGGGGCGCAGGGCGCGTTCCAGGTACGTGGC
This sequence comes from Streptomyces sp. NPDC052682, assembly GCF_040678435.1. Lineage (NCBI taxonomy): Bacteria > Bacillati > Actinomycetota > Actinomycetes > Kitasatosporales > Streptomycetaceae > Streptomyces > Streptomyces sp. NPDC052682. The sequence goes on from NZ_JBFATS010000003.1 coordinate 153,306, forward strand.
GACGGTGAGCAGCTCGGGGACGCGCGCTTCGCGCGCCGCGCGCTGGGCGCCGGGCGCGCGGCAGGCGCGCTCCAGCGCGCGGACGGCGGTCTCGGAGCGCAGGGCTCGCGCCAGTCCGCCCTCGTCGCGGGCGAGTTCGGCGAGACCGTACAGAGCGTTGCCGAAACGGTCCGCCTCGGCGGACGACGACTCCTCCGGGACACCCGCCGGGCCCCCCGAGCACAGGACGGCGGCCAGCGCGCCGTAGTGCTCCAGGAAGCGGCGGCGCGCCCGGCGCCCGTAGACCACGTCGTCGCCCTCGGGCATCCACAACGGTGCCGTGCGGACCCGACTGACCTGCGGGGGCAGCGGAACCCAGCCCTCGTCCTCCTGGCGTTCGCTGCGGCTGAGCGCGTACACGTCGAACTCGTGCTGTCCGAGCCCGCGCACGAGCCGATCGCACCAGAGCAGACCCTCACCGCCCACGTACGGATAGCCACCCTCCGTAAGCAGTCCTATGCGCACGAGTGCACTCCCGATCTCCCGTATGGGGAGCCGCCGTTGCGTCGGCGGCTCGCGGCGGGAACGAACGTATGCGGACAAGGCGGTGGCGCGACGGACGGTTGTCCATCGCGCCACCAAAAGGGGTGAACGGTCGTAACTTTCCCGTGCGGGTCGCGTTCTGTCGCGCTAGAAGTTCATTCGGACACGGATCGTCACGCTGCGGCCAACTCCCGTCGTGCCGCCCTGCGTCGGGCCGCGACCTGTGGGTCCAGGGCCGGTACGGCGGCCAGCAGCTGCCGGGTGTACGGGTCGCGCGGGGAGCCGTACACCTGGTCGGCGGGGCCCGACTCGACGATCCGGCCCCGGCGCATCACCGCGACCCGGTCGCTGACCTGGCGGACGACGGCCAGGTCGTGCGCGACGAAGACCAGCGCGAGGCCGAATTCCCGCTGCAACTCGGCGAGCAGGGCGACCACTTGCGCCTGGGTGGTGACGTCGAGGGCGGAGACGGGCTCGTCGCAGACGATGACCCGCGGGCCGGCCGCGAGGGCCCGGGCTATGCCGACGCGCTGGCGCTGGCCTCCGCTGAACTCGTGCGGGTAGCGGTCGTAGTGCGCCGCTTCGAGCCCCACGCGCTCCAGCAGGTGCCGTACGCGCTCCCGGACGCGCTGCTCGTCCAGGCCGCCCCGGGCCCGCAGCGGGTCGGCGATCGACTCGCCCACGCTGCGGCGGGGGTTGAGGGAGGAGACGGGGTCCTGGAAGACCATCTGCACGTCCGGGCGGACGCCACCGCCGGGCCTGATCTCGCCCGCGGTCGGTTCCAGCAGCCCGACGAGCATGCGCCCCAGGGTGGTCTTGCCGCTGCCGCTCTCCCCCACGATGCCGAGGGTCTCCCCGCGGCGCAGGGTCAGCGACACGTCGTCCACGGCCCGGAACACCCCCTTCCCGCGCCCGAACTCGCGCCGCAGGCCGACGGCCTCCAGGACGACCTCGTCCGAGACCTCCGAGGGCGCCCGGGGGGCGTCCACGCGCGGGACGGCGGCCAGCAGGTCCCGGGTGTACGCCGCCCGGGGGGAGCCCAGTACGCCGGTGACGGGCCCGTGCTCGACCGCCCGTCCGTGCCGCATCACCAGCACCTCGTCCACGCTCTCGGCGGCCACGCCCACATCGTGCGTGACGAGGAGCAGGCCCATGCCGGTCTCCTCGCGCAGCGCGTGCAGCAGGTCCAGGATCTGGGCCTGGACGGTCACGTCGAGCGCGGTCGTCGGTTCGTCGGCGATCAGCAGTTCCGGCCGGCAGGCCAGCGCCATGGCGATGAGGGCGCGCTGGCGCATGCCGCCGCTGAACTCGTGCGGCCGGGAGCGGGAGCGGCGGGCGGCGTCGGGGATGCCGACCCGGTCCAGCACCTCGACGGCACGGGCGCGTGCCGCCCGTCGTGACACCCGCGCGTGCACGCGGTACACCTCGGCGATCTGGTCGCCGATCGCGTAGTAGGGGTCGAGGGAGGACAGCGGGTCCTGGAAGACCATCGCCGCCTTCGCGCCGCGCAGCCGCCGCAGCGCGTCGTCCGAGGCCGTCCGGACGTCGACACCGGCCACCCGCACGTCGCCGCTGACCCGTGCGCCGGTGCCGCGGTGCAGGCCCAGCAGGGCCGAGGCGACCGTGGACTTGCCGGAGCCGGACTCGCCGACCAGGGCCAGGGCACCGCCCCGCTCCAGGCGGAAGGAGAGCCCGTCGACGGCCCGCAGCGCGCCGAACTCCACCGACAGATCGGTCACTTCCACAAGGCTCACGACAGCACCACCCGTCGGTCGGCCACCGCGTACAGCACGTCCGCGACTGCGTTGGCGAGGACCACGAAGAAGCCGATGACCAGGACCATGCCGACCACGACCGGCAGGTCGACCACGTGCACCGCGTGGACCAGTTCCTGTCCGATGCCGGGCAGGCCGAAGAGCGTCTCGGTGAGGACCGCGCCGCCGACCGCCGACCCGACGTTGTTCGCGTTCAGCGCGATGACCGGCGCGAACGCCCCGCGCAGCGCGTGCCGCCCGATCACCGACCGCTCGGACACGCCGTACGCGCGGAAGGTGCGGATGTGGTCCTCGGCGAGCGTCTCCAGCATCGCCGCCCGGGTCAGCCGGGCGAACGCGGCGGCCTCGATGAGGGCCAGCGACAGCCAGGGCAGCAGCAGGTTCCACGCCCATTGCTCCGGGTCGTCCGTGAGGGCGACGTACTGCGGGAACGGCAGCAGTTCCAGTTCGCCGCAGACGACGATCATCAGCACCAGGCCGATGACGAACACCGGGGTGGCCGTGCCCGCCAGGGTGAGGCCGGTCAGCGCCCGCTCGGAGAACCGGCCGCGCCGCCAGGCGGAGAGCACCCCGGTGCCGACGCCGAGCAGCAGCCACAGCACCATCGCCCCGGCCACCAGCGACAGACTGACCGGCAGCTTGGCGAGGATCAGCCCGGTGACCTCCTCGTCGCTCTGGTACGACAGGCCCAGGCAGGGCGCGGAGCAGTGCCGCACGGAGGTCCCGGTCGAGTAGTCCTGGCCCGCGACCAGGCCCTGGAGGAAGTGTCCGTAGCGGACGTACAGCGGGTCGTCGAGCCTGAGCTGCTGGGCGACCTGGTGCACCTGTTCCGGTGAGCAGCGCGGGCCGCAGGTGATCTGGGCGACGTTGCCCGGGGTGACGTAGAAGACGACGTAGACGATCACCGAGAGGGCGAACAGGGTCAGCAGGGCGCCGAGGGCGCGGCGCAGCACGAAGCCGGTGAAGCCGCTCATGGCGCACCTGCCCCGGTCGCCTCGGAGGTCTGCCCGGATCCCGTTCGCGACTCGCCCCCGCGCCCCGTGTCCCCGGCAACCGCCCGGGACTCGCCCCTGCGCCCCGTGCCCACCCGCAGCCGGGAGGCGGCGCGCGGGTCGAGCGCGGTGCGCACGCCGTCGCCGAGGACGGTCAGCGCGAGCACGGTGACGAACAGGGCGCCGGCGGGCAGCAGCAGGTACTGCGGCGCCGCCTGGTACCAGACGTCGGCGGAGGTGAGCATCTGCCCCCACGAGGGCGTCGGGGGTTTCACGCCGACGCCGAGGAAGGACAGGGCGGCCTCGACGGTGATGTTGGTGGGGACGAGCAGCGCGGCGTACGTGATGACCGGCGCGGCCAGCCCGGGCAGCAGCTCCCGGCGGGCGATCCGCCAGGTGCTCCAGCCGCTGAGCCGGGCGGCCAGGACGTAGTCGAGCTCCTTGAGGGTGAGGGTCTGCGCGCGCACGATCCTGGCGATGTTGCCCCAGCCGATCAGCCCGACGACCAGGGCGACCAGGACGGGCCGGGGGAAGCTGGCGGGCACGATCGCGAGCAGCGCCAGTGCCATGATCATGAGCGGCAGGGCGACCACGATGTCGGTGAACCGGCTCAGCAGCTGGTCCACCCAGCGCCCGCCGAGCGCGGCCGTCACGCCGACCGTGACGCCGACGGCGACCTGCACGACGGTTGCGGCCAGGGCGACGCCCAGGGACACGCGCGCGCCGTACACCAGCCGCGCGAACAGGTCGCGCCCGGTCTGCGGTTCGACGCCGAGCCAGTGGTCGCCGCTGACGCCGCCGAGCGGCCCGGTGGGCACGCCGCCGCGTGCAGAGTCCACCAGGGCGGGGTGGTAGGTGGTCGGGTCCTGGCCCTCCAGCGCGGTGAGCAGTGGCGCGGCGAGCGCCACCAGGACGAGCAGCGCGACGACGACCGCCGCGACGAGGGCGGCGCGCTGCGCCCGCAGCCGCCGCCAGAACGGACGGGCCCCCGAGACCGCCGGGACGGAGGCGTCCGTCCCGGCGGCCCGGGAGACCGGCAGGGTCTCACTCATGTCGACGTGTCCGGTCCGTGGACTACTTGACCGCGACCTGGGAGATGTCCAGCACCCCGGTCCAGTCGCTGATCACGACGTTCTTGACGTCCTTGCCGTAGAGCCGCTTGTAGACGGGGTGGAACAGCGGCACGACCAGCGCCTTCTCGGCGATCTTCTTGTCGAGCGCGCCCCAGCGCTTGGCGGCCTGACCGAGGTCGGTCAGCTTGTTGATCGCGTCGATCTCGGCGTTGACCGACGTGTCGTTCAGCAGGCCGGTGTTGAAGTTCGCGCCGTCCCGGACGATCTGCCGGCCGTCGAAGATCGGGGCCAGGAAGGGACCGCCGGAGGGCCAGTCGGCGCCCCAGTGGGCGAGGAAGAAGCCCGGCTCGGTCTTCACGTTGTGGATCTTGTCGGAGTAGTCGTTCTCCTCCAGGCCCTGCAGCCTGACCGTGATCCCGGCCTTCTTCAGCGCGTCCTGGACGGCGGTGGCGATCTCCGGGCTGGTCTCGAAGTCCTTGGCGTTGGAGTGCGTCAGGGTGACGGTCAGCCCGTTCTTGTGACCGGCCGCGGCGAGCAGTTCCCTGGCCTTGGCCGGGTTGCCGGTCCGGCCCGCCGGGAACAGGTCGTACGGCGTGTACCCGAAGGACTTCTGCCGCGGCAGGAAGGTGGTCGCGGGCTCCGCGAGCGCGGAACCGCCCGCCGCGTTGACCACGGACGACCGGTCGAGGGCGTACGCGATGGCCTGCCGCACCCTGACGTCGTCGAACGGCTTGACCTTCGGGTTGAACGCCAGGTAGTTGGTGTAGCCGAAGTGACCGGTGCCGACGCGGGAGGCGAGTTCCTTGTCGCCGGTCACCTTGGCGAGCTCGGCGGGGCCGAGGTTGGTGTCCGTGGTGACGGCGGCGGCGTCCGCTCCCTGGGACGCGGACAGCCGCTGGTTGATCACGGACGAGTCGAGCCCCGACCGTACGTCGATCTTGTCCGGGTAGGCCTTGCGCTCGGCGTCGGTGGCGGCGGACCAGTAGGGGTTGCGCTCCAGCACGAGCCGCTCGCCGTCGTTCTCGTTCCTCACCACCTTGTACGGCCCGGAGGAGACCGGGTGCTGCTCGTACCTGGTGCCGGTGTCCTTGCTCTTCGGCACGGGTGCGAACTGCGTCTGGGTGGCCAGGTAGGGGAACTCGCCCTCGGGCTTGTTCAGATGGAACACGATGGTCCGCTCGTCCGGCGTCTCGATCGCGTCCAGGCCCTTCTTGTCCTTGTAGGGCCCCTGGTAGTCGGCGGCGCCCACCAGCCAGTCCCGCAGGTAGGGCGCGCCGCCGGACAGTTCGGGCGCGAAGGACCGCTCGATGCCGTACTTGATGTCGGCCGAGGTGATCGGCGTGCCGTCCTCGTACTTCAGCCCCTTCTTCAGGGTGTACGTCCACACGGTCGCGTTCTTGCCGGGCCGCCCGGTGTCGGTGGCCAGGTCGGGGACGACCTTGGCGCCGGCGGCGCCGTTCTCGCGGTTGCGGGTGGTGAGCGTACGGAAGACCAGGGACGGCACGTTGCCGCCGCCGGAGGTGTACAGCCGGGCGGGGTCGAAGTCCTGCTGCGGGTTGGAGTTCAGGACGGTGAGGGTGCCGCCCTTGTGCGGTGCGGAGTCGCCACCGGCGCCCTTGGCATCGTTGTCCTTCGGGCCGCAGGCGGCGGCGCCCGCTGCCAGGACCAGGACGAGCGAGACGGACGCCGCGCGGGCGCGGGGTGCGGACGGTTGACGCATCGAAATGACGACCTCTCAAGGTGGCGTCTCAGAAAGCGAGACAGGCAGACGAAGGGTGAGACGAACGGGAACAGACGTCAGCCCCGGCGCCGGGTCGTCGAAGAAGCCGTGACGGGGTCACGGAAGGACCGTGACGGGTCACGGCGAGAAGGAGAGCTCGCGACGCGCGCCTGAGGCGGGCGTCAGCAACAGTGAATGTCGGCCACGCACAGCGGGGTCACGCCGATGAGCGCCAGCTCGAAGGCGGCGCGGGTGAAGGCGTGACGGGCGGACATGCCCAGAAATATGAACGAACTTCCTGCGCATGTCAACGCGAGATACCGCACGTCACCCGCGCCCCTGCGTCAACTCCCCGGGTAGGGCCAGGGGTTGGGCCGGCAGTGGACGCCGTCGTGGTCGAGGAACTTGGTCTGCTGCTGCATGACCGGAGCGAGGTCGCCGTCCTTGTCGCAGGTGACGTGGCCGTAGCCCAGGCGGTGGCCGACCTCGTGGTTGATCAGCATCTGCCGGTAGGCGTACATCTTGTCGCCGTACGTCTTGGACCCCTGCGCCCACCGGTAGGCGTTGATCATCACGCGCTCGGTCGCCGCCGAGTCGCAGGAGACGTTGTCCACGGTGGTGTCCAGCCCCGACTTGGCGCACCACTCGGCGGTGGTGCCCGGGCTGGCCAGGGTGATCACGAAGTCGGGCTTCCCGGAGTAGATGCGCTCGAAGGTCCGGGCACCGTTGTGGGCCCAGCTGCGGTCGTCGTTGAGGGTCTTCTGCACGGCCTCGGCGAACAGTTCGCCGTCGAGCCCGAGCCCCTGCTCCACGTCCACCCGGTAGGTGAACTTCTGCCCGCCGCCGGGCGCCTTGTCGATGCCCGGGACCGCGTCGAACTTCCCCGGCCCCTTCAACGTGGCGCTCAGCGGGTACCTGCGGTCCATCTTCTGCTCGTACGTCAGCTGCGCGGTCGCGCTCGGCGCCACCGAGGGTGCCGCCCGGCCGTCCTCCCGCACGACGGAGTCGCCGGCCTGGTCGGCGGCGGACTGCGGCGGCACGGCGCCGCCGTCGCGGTCGTCGGCGACCTGTCCGGCGACGATCACGGCCAGTACGGTGGTGACGGCGGCGGCCGCGATGCCGGTGAAGGTCCGCCCCTTGGCCCCCTTGGTGGGCGCGGGCGTCCCGGTGGGAGAACCGCCGTCACCGCCGTCGGAGACGCGGGCGTGGGCGTGGGGTTCCGCGGCTGTGCGGGCCGTGGCGGTGCGGGGGCAGCGGGGTGCGAAGACGTCCTCGTCCTGGGCGAAGGCGTCGAGGTACTCCTGGCGCGGCCCGTCCACCGGTGCCCGCCGCTGCCGCGGTATGGGCAGCGCGGCCCCGCCCCGTCCTCTCAACTCCCCCCAGCCGCCGCCAGGTTCCCGCTGCTCGGGGTGGCCTCCCCGGACTCGGGGGGTGCCGTGGGCGGGGGTCCCGTCGGGCATCCCCGGGACGCCCTGGGCGGGAGTGCCGTCCGGCAGCCGCGGCACGCCGCGTGCCGGGGTTCCGTCGGGTCGGGGCGGCAGACCGTACCCCTGCGCGGGGCCCTGGGGCGCCGGTGCCGGACGGCGCCCGGGCAGGGCGCCGGACGTCCGGGCTCCGGGAGCCGCATCCGGCCCCGGCCCCCCGTCCCGTACTGCTGTTGTCTGCGCGGCGTCGCCCTTGGGGGCGGGGCCGCGGCGGCTGTGGCGTCCCACGTCGGGCTTCAGCCCCCCACGTTCTCGGCGGTCACGCCGCCGTCCACGCCCTGGCCGGCACGAGCGCCGCCGGGCTCACGAGCTGCTTTCCCGGCGGCCCGCTCCCCCGCCTCGCCCCGGTCCCGGAGGAGGTCGCGGAAGGCCATGGCCACCGTCTCGGGGTACTCCATCATCGCCACGTGCCCGGCGTCCGGCAGCGTGAGCAGACGCGCGTCACGGAAGGCCCGGGCCGCCCTCTGGGCCATGCGGAAGCCGACGAGCTGGTCCCGGCCGCCGTACACGAGCAGGGTCGGCGCGAGCACCCGCTCGGCCTGGCGCCACAGCCCGTGCTGCCCGCCCAGCGTGTAGGCGTTGACCAGCCCCCGCGCGGAACGGGCCATCGCGTCCCAGAAGTACGGCAGCCGCAGCCGCCGCTCCATCTCCTCCACGGCGTGGCGGAACCCCTCGGGCGTCACGCGCGTGGGGTCTCCGTAGCACAGCGCCATCACCCCGCGGACCCGCTGCTCCGCCGTCCACTCCCGGGTGAGCCGGGTGAACAGCGGGGCTACCCCGGGCACCGCCAGGAGCCCGGTGGGCACGGCGCTGCGCTGGACGCGGATCTCGGGCAGGGCGGGAGACACGAGCGTGAGCGTACGGACCAGATCGGGCCGCACCGCGGCGACGCGCGTGGCGACCGCCCCGCCCAGTGAGTTCCCGAACAGGTGCACGGGGCCGCGTCCGGCGGCGTCGAGATACCGGATGACCGCACGCGCGTGCCCGGAGATCGAGTAGTCGCCGTCGTCCGGTGGCGGGGAGTCCCCGAAGCCGGGCAGGTCGACAGCCTCACTGGCGACGACGTCGTCCAGCAGGGGCATCAGGGCGGACCAGTTCTGCGAGGACCCGCCGAGGCCGTGGACGTACAGGGCGGGCGGCAGCCCGTCGCGGGCGGGCGGGCGCGACCGCACCGTGAGCGTGACGCCCGGCAGGTGCACCGACCTGAGCCGCTCCCCCTCCGCGACCCGGACGGCCGCCACTTTGGGAAGCACGTTGGCGGGGGGCACCGACGGCAGCTCGGTCGAAGACATGCGGCAATGTTACGAGACGATCACGTAGTGGTTCACGTGTTCGCCGTCACAGGTACCTGTCCCTTGCCGGCCACGAAGACGTGTGCCCGGCAGGCAGGTTGCCGGCACACCACCGACGGCGCCCCCACCGCAAGGAGTGGGTGTCGCCGCGCGCCAGGGGGGAACACAAGCGACCCGCATCGGCCGCGCGGGACGCGCATCGCGTCACGTCCCGTACGCGGATCGCATAGCGTCCGGTTCGGGTGCCTCCTAAGCTCGTACAGAGGGCACCCGCATGTGGCCCCTGCATGCTTCAGGGACGATCGTTGGAAGGGAGCCCACCCATGGCCGTAGACCCCACCGACCCCGAGACGTTCGAGGACGAGGAGGCGCGGGAGGACCGGGAGTTCGGTGTCGAGGCCCCGGAGGTCGACGCGGCGGAGCAGCTCGCGGACATCAAGCCGGACCGCGACGACCCGCTGACCCGGCTGGACCCGGGCCGCGCCAGCGAGGCCGATCTGGCGGAGCAGGCCCGGATCGTCGACCTCGACGAGGACGACTACCGGTGACGTGTGGCGACGCCGGGCGGCGCGGGGCGCCGCTGAGCAGGAAAGAGGCCGCGTCGTGCCCGCTTTGATCCCGTTGGGAGCCGTCTGTGCCGCTGCGTCCCCTGTCCGGTCCGTGAAATTTCGCGCTCGCACCGCGCGCAGCACGGTTACCGAAAAGTACGATGGCGACGCGGCCCAGACCGCATGTGGACGACTATGGGAGGCGGCGTGACAGCCATCGAGCAGACAGAGGCGGTTCGCCCGCGGGGCACGCGCCTGCCGCGCCGTGCCCGACGGAACCAGCTGCTGGGCGCCGCCCAGGAGGTCTTCGTGGCCCAGGGCTACCACGCGGCCGCGATGGACGACATCGCCGAGCGCGCCGGCGTCAGCAAGCCGGTGCTCTACCAGCACTTCCCGGGGAAGCTCGACCTCTACCTGGCCCTGCTGGACCAGCACTGCGAGTCGCTCATCCAGGCCGTACGGAACGCGCTGGCGTCGACGACCGACAACAAGCAGCGCGTCCGGGCGACCATGGACGCCTACTTCGCGTACGTCGAGGACGACGGCGGCGCCTTCCGGCTGGTGTTCGAGTCGGACCTGACGAACGAGCCCGCCGTGCGCGAGCGCGTCGACAAGGTCACCAACGAGTGCGCCGAGGCGATCTGCGACGTCATCGCCGAGGACACCGGCCTGTCGCGCGCGGAGTCGATGCTGCTCGCCTCGGGCCTGGGCGGCCTCGCCCAGGTGGTGGCGCGGTCCTGGCTGCACAGCGACCGCAGCGTGCCGCGCGACCAGGCCGTGCAGCTGCTGGCCTCGCTGGCGTGGCGGGGCATCGCGGGTTTCCCGCTGCACGGCAGTGAGCAGCAGCACCACTGACCCAAGCGGTGTGCCCGGGCTTTGTTCCCGCAGGCTGTTCGCTGTTGGCGTGCTCGCCCGGAGCGTGTCCGTCCCCTCACCGGGCTAATGTGTGCGGGGTACGGCGCGGAAGGTCGCGCACTTCACTGACCGTCGGAGGGACATAGCCGTGGAGGTCAAGATCGGCGTGCAGCACGCGCCCCGCGAGATCGTTCTGGAGAGCGGTCAGAGCTCCGAGGAGGTCGAGCGCGTGGTGGCCGAGGCACTCGCCGGCAAGTCGCAGCTGCTGAGCCTCGTGGACGACCACGGCCGCAAGGTCCTGGTCCCGGCCGACCGCCTCGCCTACGTGGAGATCGGCGAGCCGGCCCCGCGCAAGGTGGGGTTCGGCGCGCTGTAGGCACGCGCACATGACGCAGGGCCCGGCGGTCGCGCACCGCCGGGCCCTGCGTCATGAGGCCGATCTTTGGCCAGGTGTTCACCCACCGTTTTCCTTCACGGATGGCGCACAGGTCGCCCACAGGGGTGGATTGGATTCCGCAGGTCAGGGGTAAGACCGGCTACGACCGTTGTGGGCCGGCCGGCCATGTGGGAGGGACCCCGACATGCTCTTGGAAGCGCTCAGCTCCGCCATCCTCGGTCTCGCCCTGGCGTGGGCGGCGGTACACCGCCTGCCCCACCGCCTCCCGGCCCGCACCCTGGTGCTGTCCACGGGCGTCGCGGGATCCCTCTTCGGAGCCTTCGTCACGCACAGCGCCCTGGACGCCGGGAACCTGCCGCTGGTCCTGCTCGGTGCGGCGATCGTCTCGGTGGCGTCGCTGTCGCTGCTGCTGCGGCCGTCGGGCAGACTCCGCCGACGATCAGCGACGGCGTGACGGCGGCACCTCACCGGTACGAGACGACCGGGCCCACGGGGCCCCGGGGCCGGCGCGACCAGCCGCAGATCCACCGCAGCGGGCCGCGCAACCTCCGGCCCTCCCCGCAGCGCTACGCGGCCAGGCCCAGCGCGGCCATTCGCTTGGTGTGCGCCTCGGTGATCCGGGAGAACATCCTGCCGACCTCCGCGAGGTCGAAGCCGTCCGCGACGCCGCCCACGAGCATCGTCGACAGCGCGTCCCGGTCGGCGACCACCCGCTGCGACTGCGACAGGGCCTCCCCCATCAGCCGCCGCGCCCACAGCGCGAGCCGCCCGCCCACCCGCGGGTCGGCGTCGATCGCGGCGCGCACCCGCTCGACGGCGAAGCCGGCGTGCCCGGTGTCGTCCAGCACCGCCAGCACCAGGCTCCGGGTGTCGGAGTCCAGCCGCACCGCCACCTCCCGGTAGAAGTCGCTGGCGATGGAGTCACCGACGTACGCCTTGACGAGCCCTTCCAGCCAGTCCGAGGGGGCCGTCTGCTTGTGGAAGCCGTCGAGCGCGGCGACGAACGGCTCCATGGCCAGGGTCGGTTCCTCACCCATCTCCCTGAGCCGGTCGCGCAGCCTCTCGAAGTGGTGGAACTCGGCGGAGGCCATCTTCGCCAGCTCCGCCTTGTCCTCCAGCGTCGGCGCCAGCTTGGCGTCCTCCGCGAGGCGCTCGAACGCCGCCAGCTCCCCGTACGCGAGCGCGCCGAGCAGGTCCACGACCGCGGCGCGGTACTGCGGGTCGGCGGAGGCCGTCGCCCAGTCCAGGGCGGCGACTGCGGTGTGCTCGGCGGCGCCGGGGGTGCCCGCCGCGTTCTCAGGCTTGTCAGAGCTCGTCATGAAGCGCACAATAGTCCGCTCCCCACCCGGTGGAAGGCACTGGTCAACCAGTGTGACGACGACTACGTGACCAAATCGGCCATCGCATGTGCGCGAATCCGGGGTATGGTGGTAATGCGCCTGCTGAGTACGCCGATCAATGCAGAGGACGTACTCGACGGGCCGCACGTATGAGGATGCCCGGTCGGTGGCCCGATCGGCTCCGACCCGACAGCCCTCCCCGTCCGTACGGCACCACGCGTGCGGCACCCGGAGGGGGACACCCTCAGCGGTACGAGCGCTAGAGCGTCGGCAGTGGTCCCGTGCCACACGGCCCGCCCGCCCGGGCGGCCGACGTCCCCGGCACGGTCACACGACACGACCCCCGCGCTCGCCTCGCGCCGCGCACACAGAAGAGGCAGCACCCTGACTACGACGTTTCGAGACCTCGGAATCCTCCCCGAGACAGCCGAGGCCCTGGAGGCCGTCGGCATCACGACTCCCTTCCCCATCCAGGAGATGACGCTGCCCGTGGCCCTCTCGGGCACGGACGTCATCGGCCAGGCCAAGACCGGCACCGGCAAGACGCTGGGCTTCGGCCTCCCGCTCCTCGAGCGCGTGACCGTCCCCGCCGACGTGGAGGCCGGACGCGCCAGGCCCGAGGACCTCACCGACGCCCCGCAGGCGCTCGTCGTCGTCCCCACGCGCGAGCTGTGCACGCAGGTGACGAACGACCTGCTGACCGCCGGCAAGGTGCGCAACGTGCGCGTCCTCGCCATCTACGGCGGCCGGGCCTACGAGCCGCAGGTCGAGGCCCTGAAGAAGGGCGTCGACGTGGTCGTCGGCACCCCGGGCCGGCTCCTCGACCTCGCGGGCCAGAAGAAGCTCGACCTGAGCCACGTCAGGTGCCTGGTCCTCGACGAGGCCGACGAGATGCTCGACCTGGGCTTCCTGCCCGACGTCGAGAAGATCATCAACATGCTGCCGGCCAAGCGCCAGACCATGCTCTTCTCGGCCACCATGCCGGGCGCGGTCATCGGCCTCGCGCGCCGCTACATGTCCCAGCCCACCCACATCCGCGCCACCGCGCCGGACGACGAGGGCGCCACGGTCGCGAACATCAAGCAGTTCGTCTACCGCGCGCACTCCCTCGACAAGCCGGAGATGGTCGCCCGCATGCTCCAGGCCGAGGGCCGGGGCCTGGCGATGATCTTCTGCCGCACGAAGCGTACGGCGGCGGACATCGCCGAGCAGTTGCAGCGGCGTGGCTTCGCCGCGGGCGCGGTCCACGGCGACCTCGGCCAGGGCGCCCGCGAGCAGGCGCTGCGCGCCTTCCGCAACGGCAAGGTGGACGTGCTCGTCTGCACCGACGTCGCCGCGCGCGGCATCGACGTCGAGGGCGTCACGCACGTCATCAACTACCAGTCGCCGGAGGACGAGAAGACGTACCTGCACCGCGTGGGCCGTACGGGCCGGGCGGGCGCGAAGGGTACGGCGATCACCCTGGTCGACTGGGACGACGTGCCGCGCTGGCAGCTGATCAACAAGGCGCTGGAGCTGGACTTCAGCGACCCGCCGGAGACGTACTCCACCTCCCCGCACCTCTTCACCGACCTCGGTATCCCCGAGGGCACCAAGGGCGTCCTGCCGCGCTCGGAGCGCACGCGCGCCGGGCTGGACGCGGAGGAACTGGAGGACCTCGGCGAGCCGGGCGGCCGGGGGCCGCGCGGGCGCGGTGGCCGCGGTGGTCGCGGCGGCCGTGACGAGGCGCCGTCCGCCGACCGTGAGCGCCCGGCGCGTACGCCGCGCCGCCGCCGCCGTACGCGGGGCGGGGCGCCGCTGGACGGTACGCCCGAGTCCTCGACCGCGCCGCAGAGCACGGCTCCCCAGGCCGCCGAGACGGAGGCCGGCACGGCTCCGCGCACGCCGCGCCGCCGTCGCCGTATGCGCGGCGGGGTACCGGCCGACGCGACGCCGAGCACGGCGGCAGCCGAGGCAGTCGTGTCCGAGGCCGTCGTGTCCGAGGCCGCGCAGAGCGCTGTGGAGACGGCGGAGGCAGGCCCGCGCCCGGCGCCGGACGCCGCCCGGGCGGAGCAGGACAAGCCGCGCCGCCGCCGTGTCCGCCGGACGGCCGAGCCGTCCGTCGAGGAGACGACCCCCGCGCAGACCGCGCAGGCTCCGGCTGTCGCGGAAGCCCCGCCGGTCACGGAGGCCGCCGAGACCGCGGTCGAGACGGCGGAGGCCACCGAGGCCACGCCGCGCCGGTCCAGGACCCGGAAGGCCACCGCCGCGGCGGAAACCGCCGTCGACACGGCCGAGGCGGCGGAGACCAAGCCGCGCCGGACCCGCAAGACCGCCGCATCGGCGTCCGCCGCCGCCCCCGAGGCGCCGGAAGCCGCCGAGGCGGCGGAGACCAAGCCGCGCCGCACCCGCAAGACCGCGGCCGCCAAGGCCGAGGAAGCCGTCGACACCGCCGAAGCCGTCGAGGCCGTCGAGGCCGTCGAGGCCGTCGAGGCCGTCGAGGCCAAGCCGAAGCGCACCCGCAAGGCCACCGCCAAGGCCGAGCCGGGCACCGACACCACCGAAGCGGCGGAGACCAAGCCGCGCCGCACCCGCAAGACCGCGGCCGCCAAGGCCCAGGAAGCCGTCGACACCGCCGAGGCCACCGAGGCCACGCCCCGTCGCCGCACCCGCAAGGCCACCGAGCCCGCGGACATCCCGGCACAGGCCACCCCAGACCCCGAGACCGTCGAGGCCAAGCCGAAGCGCACCCGCAAGGCCACCGCCAAGGCCGAGCCGGGCACCGACACGGCCGAGACGGCGGAGACCAAGCCGCGCCGCACCCGCAAGACCGCGGCCGCCAAGGCCCAGGAAGCCGTCGACACCGCCGAGGCCACCGAGGCCACGCCCCGTCGCCGCACCCGCAAGGCCACCGAGCCCGCGGACATCCCGGCACAGGCCACCCCGGACCCCGAGACCGCCGAAACCAAGCCGCGCCGCACCCGCAAGGCCACCGCCAAGGCCGAGCCGGGCACCGACACGGCCGAAGCGGCGGAGACCAAGCCCAGGGCCCGCCGGGCCCGCAAGGCCACGGTCGCCGCGGAGTCCACGGACGGCTGACGCCCTGCGGTTCCCGTCGCGGAAGAACCGGTCCTCCGGACCCGCAGCGGGAGAACGACACACGCCGACGGCCCGGTCCCACCTCTTGTGGGCCCGGGCCGTCGGCGTCCCGGCACACCCCACTGCGCATCTCACCTGGCGAGAACCCCCGGGCCCTCCCCCACCCGATACCCTCACCCACGTGACGACCCACCCCGCCCCCGCCCCACCCCCCGGCGCCCGCGCGTACGGCCTCTCAACGGCCCGCGGCGTCTTCGCCGTCGTCGACTGCCCCGCGGCGCCCGGCGCGGAGCCCCGCGGCGTGGCTCTCCTGCTGCCGGGATTCACCGGCAGCAAGGAGGACTTCACTCTGCTGCACGAGCCGCTCGCGACGCGCGGGTACCGCACGGTCGCGGTGGACGGCCGGGGACAGCACGAGTCGGACGGCCCCGAGGACGACGAGACCGCCTACGCCCAGAAGGAGTTGGCGCGGGACGTGCTCGCACAGGCCGAGGCGCTGGACTGCGGCCCCGTGCACCTGCTCGGGCACTCGCTCGGCGGGCAGATCGCAAGGGCCGCCGTGCTGCTCGACCACGCCCCGTTCCGGTCCCTCACCCTCATGGCGTCGGGACCGGCCGAGATCTCCGTCTCCCAGCAGCAGCGTGTGAAGCTGCTGCGCGACGCGCTCGCGGTGATGTCGATGGCGGAGGTCTGGGACGTCATCCAGGCGATGGGCCCGCCCGAGGAGGTCGGCGGCCCGGCCCGGGGCATCGGCGACCAGGACCTGCTGCGCCGCCGCTGGCTGGGCACCAAGCCCGCCCAACTGCTCGCCACCGGCCGCCAGTTGTGCACCGAGCCGGATCGGGTGGCCGAACTGGCCGCCCTTCCCCTGCCGTTCCATGTGCTGTCGGGTGCGCACGATGACACCTGGCCGGTCGCGCTCCTGGACGACATGGCCGTACGGCTGAACGCGCACCGCACGGTCGTCGAGGGCGCCGAGCACTCCCCTAACGCGGACCAGCCGCTGCCCACCGCCCGGGCCCTGGCCGACTTCTGGGACACGGCGGGTCGGGAGCGCACCTAATACAGCGTCTGGAGGTGGTCCCAGAACCCGTCCCGCAGCGCCCGCCGCAGGTCCGCCTGCCCGCGCAGCGAGTACTGCAGCAGGCCCTCCGCCTCCACCAGCAGGTCCTGGTCGACCGAGCCGGGCAGGTAGGGGTGTCCGGGGAGCAGTTCGACGAGGGTGTCCCGGCCCCGGGCGGCCAGCCACTTGGCGGCGATCTGCGCGCCCACGAACCGTACGTCCTCCCGGGTGGGCCGGGCCGCCGCCGACTCGTACGCCGGGGCCGTGCGGCGGGAGACGTAGGGCTTGAAGAAGTCGAGGTCGAAGGTGCGCTGGCTGTCGACCTCCCACAGCAGCGGCTCGGCCTGGTTGCGGCCCTCCGGTGCCTCGACGCCCCACAGGTGCACCCGGGCGCCGTACCCCTGCGCCGCCTCGACCGCCGAGACCAGGTCCTCGTCGCCGCCGAGCAGCGCCGCGTCGCTGATGGCGCGGTGCCGGGCGAGTGACTCGAGGTCGGTGCGGATCAGCGAGTCGACGCCCTTCTGCTGGTTGTTGGCGTTCAGGTTCCCCAGCCGCACCTTGACGTCCGGCAGCTCCGCGATGGACTGCTGCTCGGCCGTGTGGATGCGGCGCCTGGCTCCGTCGTACCAGTAGACCCGCAGCAGCCGGCTGTCCGCGAAGATGGTGCGGGCCCGGTCGATGAGCGCGTCGATCAGCCCCTCGGCGTCGAGGTCGAACGCCCGCCGGTCCTCGGTGCCCGCCACGAGCCGCCCGGCCGCCGCGTACAGGTAGCCCGCGTCGACGAAGATCGCATGGGTCGAGGGCGTCTTCGCCACCTCGGCGAGCATGCGGTGGAGCAGCTCGTTGGTGCGGTCGATGCGGGCGCTGAGAGCCGCGAGGTCGTCGTTCATCCCGTCCATTGTCCTGGCGGTCACGCTTCGGCCACAACCGGTACACAACCGGTCCGGGCCAGTCTCGACCCAGACACTTACCGGTCAGTAATTAGCCGTTCGAAAAATTTCCTTAGCGTAGGGAATGTTTGTAACACGCAGCCCGTTGACTCAGTACGGAACAGGGGGCACCGCGGCCCCGTGGGCCACCCACCAGTAGTTCTCCTTCAGGAGGATGACCAGACGAAGGGAGAAGCCCCATGCGCTTCGAAATCATGCGACTCGACGACGTCGACGGCACGCCCGTGGACACCACCGTCGTGGACGCCGCCTCCGTCAACCGTATCGTTCAGCAGGCCGCCGCCATCGGGCAGCGGCTGTGGATCCGTCCGGCCGAGACCTCGGCGTCGTAAGCGAGCCGTAGCCGGTCTCGCCAGCAGCGGAGCCCCTCTACATACGCTTGAGAGCCCCCGTACGGAACCGTCGACCGGTTCCCGTACGGGGGCTCTGCTCATGCGGCGCACATGAGCCGCTCAGCGCCGCTCACGCACCCTGGACCACCTGGGTGATCCCGTTGATGATCTGCTGCACGGCGATCGCGGAGAGCATCATGCCCGCGAGCCGGGTGACGAGCACCACGCCGCCGTCCTTGATGACCCGGATGATCAGCAGCGAGTACCGCATGACCAGCCACAGCACGACATGGATGGCCAGGATCGCCGACCACACCGAGACCTGCGTGGCGACGCTGCCGGCCTTCTGCACGGCGAGGATCACCGACACGATCGCCCCGGGCCCGGCCAGCAGGGGCATGCCGAGCGGGACGAGGGCGACGTTGACGTCCTTGGTCTGCTTCGGCTCGTCCGACTTGCCGGTGAGCAGGTCCAGGGCGATCAGCAGGAGCAGCAGCCCGCCGGCGATCATCAGCGCCGGTACGGAGACGTGCAGGTAGTTCAGGATCTGATGGCCCAGCAGGCCGAAGACGGTGATCACACCCCCCGCCACACACACGGCCTGCAGCGCCATCCGCTTCTGCACCCGCGCGGGGCGCCCGCCGGTCAGCGCGAGGAAGATCGGGGTGATCCCGGGGGGATCCATGATGACAAAAAGGGTCAGGAAGAGAGAGCCGAAGACGGCGACGTCGAACATGTGTGCCTTGCAGAGAGCGGAGAGGGGGAGAAGGGGGAAAGGAGAAGAGAGAAGGAGGACTCGGGTCGCGGTGGGTGTCAGGCCCCGCCGGTGCCGGGGACGGGGAACGCCCCGGTCGCCCGCCGCGTGATCTCCCCGTACACCTCGGGGTCGGTGGTGAACTCACCGAGCACGCAGGTCTTCCGGCTGCCGTGGTAGTCGCTGGACCCGGTGACGAGCAGCCCCAGCTCCTTCGCCAGCCCGCGCAGCCGCGCCCTGGCGCCGGCGTCGTGGTCCATGTGGTCGACCTCGATACCGTCGAGGCCGGCGGCGGCCATCTCGGCGATCGCGGACTCCGGGACCGTACGGCCCCGCTTGCTCGCGGCCGGGTGCGCGAACACGGCGACCCCGCCCGCGCCCTTGATCAGCCGGATCGCCTCGAACGGGTCGGTCTCGTGCTTCTCCACGAACGCCCGCCCGCCGTCGGCCAGCCAGTTGGGCGTGAACGCGTCGCTCACGGTCGGTACGACGCCCAGCTCGACGAGGGCGGTGGCCACATGGGGCCGCCCGACGGACCCGTCACCGGCGATGCGCTCCACCTGCTCCCAGGTCACGGGCACACCGAGCTCCTGGAGCTTGGCGACCATGCCCTGGGCGCGCGGCACCCGGTCGTCGCGGACCAGCTCGCGCTCGGCGAGCAGCGCGGGCTCCTCGGGATCGAACAGGTAGGCCAGCATGTGCATGCTGATGCCGTCGAGACGGCAGGACAGCTCGGCGCCGGTGACCAGGGTGAGCCCCGGCGGCAGCGCGGCGATGGCCTCGGCGTGTCCGCGGGTGGTGTCGTGGTCGGTCAGCGCGACGACGTCCAGCCCGGCCGCGGCGGCCTTGCGCACCAGGGCGGCCGGGGTGTCCGTGCCGTCGGAGGCGGTGGAGTGGGTGTGCAGATCGATGCGCACGACGCGAACTCCAGGCGGTGACGGAACGGACAGGGACGCTCAAGGATAACCGGATTTTCCGGCTCCTCTGTCACACCCGAAACCGCTCTGCGCCCCCTACGGACGGGCCGCCCAGGGCACAGGAAACCGCGCGATCAGCCCGAGACGACCCGCAGCCGCCGCTGACGTCCGAGACCCACCCCCGTTGCCGCTACGGCTCGAGCAGGCGCGGCGACAGCGCACCGCACGGCACGAGCTCCACCTCCGCCCCCGCCTCGCGCAGGTCGGCCAGCACCAGCTCGTCGTACATCAGCAGCCCGGACTGCTCCGGCCACACCACCGCCCACAGCCACATGCCCAGCGCCTCACCGGCGAAGACGGCGCGGTCGTCCGGGGTGCCGGACAGCAGCCACAGCGGGGTCGGGCGGCCGGCGGCCAGCACCTTGGCCTGGGCGGGCTTCCCGACATCCAGGCAGGGTCCCGGGTCGGGGCCCTCGATGCCGGCGTACCGCGCGCCCAGGCCCACGCCTAGTTCCTCGGCCACGAGGATCAGCTCCCCCGGGCCGCCGAGCGGGCCGGGCCCCGAGCAGGCCACGGCCGTGGCGCGGCCGCCACTGCGGTCGTCGCCCGCGCAGGCCACGCCGGTGAAGAGCCAGCCGACCGGCAACGGCCACGGCATCCACACCGGCACCTTGGCGCGGTGCACCACGACCTCGAGGGCGTCGACGCTGGGCGGTATCACGGGCTGCACCGGATGCACGGTGCCATGCACATCGCACTGCCACGAATCGGAGAAGAGGCCGGGAGCCCTGACCCGGCCACCACACTTCGGGCAACTGGGTTCGCCCCTCATAGGGCTCCACGGTCCTACCCCTGCCCCGTCCCGTCAAGGACGATCACCCGACCGGGCGGAACCGGCTGACCAGGGGAACCGGCTGCCCTATGCACTAGTTAGCGTAGCTAACTTAATGTGGTCGACCCGATCCTGCCGTCCATCGCGCAGGGCCTGAGCGCCACACCCGGCCAGGTCTCGCTGCTGTTCACCTCGTACTTCCTCATCACCGCCGTCGCGATGCCGGTGACCGGCTTCGTCTCCAGCCGCATCGGCGGCCGCAGGACCCTGCTGCTGGGCCTGGCGTCGGTCGTGGCCTTCGCCGCTGTTCGTCTCCACGGCGCTGGCGGTGATCGTCGGGGCGGCGGCCGGGGGCAGTGCGGCGGCCATCCTGCTGTACGAGTCGGCGCTCGGCCTCGGCATGGCCTGCGGCCCGCTGCTGGGCGCCCTGCTGGGGAACGCCAGTTGGCGCTACCCCTTCTTCGGCACCGCCTTCCTCATGGCGGTCGGCTTCCTGTGCGTCGCGGCGTTCTTGCAGGAGCAGCCGAGGCCGGCCCGGAAGACCTCGCTGCTCGACCCGGTGAAGGCGCTCGGCCACGGCGGCCTGGCCACCGCCGCCGGCTCGGCGCTCTTCTGCAACTACACGTTCTTCACCGTGCTGGCCTTCACCCCGTTCGTACTGAACATGACCCCGTACCGGTCCGGGGCCGTGTTCTCGCCTGGGGCGTGCTGCTCGCGGTCTTCTCGGTGCTCGTGGCGCCGCGTCTGCAGAAGCGGTACGGCTCGCTGCGGGTGCTCGGCGGCTCACTGGTGCGCTGGCGGCCGATGTGCTCGTGCTGGGATACGGCGGCCATACCGCCGCCGTCGTGTGCACGGTCCTGTCCGGTGCCCTGATCGGCGTGAACAACACCGTCTACACCGAGCTGGCCCTTGGCGTCTCGAACGCGCCCCGGCCGGTGGCGAGCGCCGGCTACAACTTCGTGCGGTGGTTCGCGGCGGCGGCCGCGCCCTGCCTCGCACCGCGGCTGGAGGAGTGGGGCGACGCCCGTCTCCCCTTCGTGGTGGCGGCCGTCACCGCGGTGCTGGGCGCGCTCTGGTCGCCATACGGCGCAGGGCGCTCACGCACGACGTGGCGGCGCCGGAGCCGAGGATCGCCACCGGGGACGGTGGAGGCGTCTTCGCCAACTGACGCTTTCCGGCCACTGGTTGGTGAGATCGGTCACTCGAGGGGGACGGACCTGCGGGACGGATCCCGCAGGTCCGTCCCGTGCGTGAGCCAGCGCTCCTGGAGCGCCTGGGCGCCGTGCACCCGCTTCCAGGCGGCCTCGTTTGGCGTCATGGGCAGCAGCGGCAGGAACCGTACGGGATCCATCGGCTCGTCCAGTTCCAGGTCCTCGACCAGGCCGCCCGGCTCGGCGACCAGGACGGAGGTGAACGGGGCGCCGGGCCACAGCGGTTCACCGACGTCGAGGGACGCGCCGGGGGCCACGACCACGCCCTCGACCTGCGGGGACGCGGCGAGCACGGCCAGCGGGCGGAGCACCTTGCCGGTGTCGGCGAGCCCGGCCCGCACCGACAGGACCAGTTCGGCGCGCGGCCCCCTGACCGGGTCGGCGAGCGTCGCCGTGGGGTCCGTCATGGGGTGTGCGGACATGCCGAGGGTGGCGTAGCGGACGATGTCGCCCTCGTGGAAGCGGAGCACCTCGATGCGGTCCGTGCCGAGGAAGGTGACCGCGGCGCGCGCGTCCGGTTCGCCCAGCGCGCTACGCAACCGGGCCTCGACCAGAGGGAGAACATCTGCCATGCGGCGAGCATAGAACTCGTCAGTACCGGGCAAAGCAGCGCCTTGACACCACGGGCGGGCTGATACTCTTGCCCGGTGGTTCGGGGCAGCACGCAGAAGCGTCGCGATCGGGTCCCGACGCCGTGAAAACACTCCCCTACGGGGAACCCCTACAGGGGGAAGGATCGTCCCTTACGAGGGACCGGCCGGAGGAGGTGGGGCTGTCATGGATCGAAGTCGACCGTGCAGTACTACCCGCTCTTCCGACCGCTGATCTCGCTGGTCTCGCTCTAGCCGGCTGTCACCTCTCGCTTGCGCGTCTTCATCGCGTCTTCGTACGGAAGAGCACTTCGTTTCGTTTTGCCTGATCTGCCGCAGTAGCTGAATCAGTGACGAAGCTCGCCACCGCGACGGTGCGGTGCTCCCCGCTTTGTGGACGCGCCAAACATGCGTATCCAGGACGTCCCCATTCCGGGTAGTTCCACCCGCCGCCGGAGGCCCTTCGTCGCCCGTTGCGAAGGAGCCCTGCCCATGTCGATGATCCGCGACCTGCGCGCCGTGGTCCGTCCCTCCCGTGTGTCGCTGCGCAAGGACAGCGGCGGTTACGACAGCACGCGCGACCGCGCCGGCACCTCGGCCGTCGTCGACTGCGCCGTCTACCGCGACGGCCGGCGTCTGGTCACCGACCGGGCGCTCAGCCCGCAGGAGGCGATGCGCCTGGTGCGCCGCGACGGAGGCTTCGCCTGGATCGGCCTGCACGAGCCGACCGAGGAGGAGTTCGCCGGTATCGCCCGGGAGTTCGGGCTGCACCCGCTGGCCGTGGAGGACGCCGTCCAGGCCCACCAGCGGCCCAAGCTGGAGCGCTACGACGACTCCCTCTTCACCGTCTTCAAGACCGTCCACTACCTCGACCACGACCGGCTCACCTCCACCAGCGAGGTCGTCGAGACCGGCGAGGTGATGTGCTTCACCGGCCGGGACTTCTTCATCACCGTCCGGCACGGCGGGCAGGGCTCGCTGCGGAGCCTGCGGCACCGCCTCCAGGAGGACCCGGAGCTGCTGGCCAAGGGCCCCTCGGCCGTGCTGCACGGCATCGCCGACCACGTCGTCGACGGGTACATCGCGGTCGCCGACGCCCTGCAGGACGACATCGACGACGTGGAGACCGAGGTGTTCTCGCCGGGCCGCAAGGGCGCGCCGCGCGGCACGGACGCCGGCCGGATCTACCAACTCAAGCGGGAGATCCTGGAGTTCAAGCGGGCCGTGTCGCCGCTGCTGCGGCCCATGCAGCTGCTCAGCGAGCGGCCCATGCGGCTGATCGACCCGGACATCCAGAAGTACTTCCGGGACGTCGCCGACCACCTCGCCCGCGTCCAGGAGCAGGTCCTCGGCTTCGACGAGCTGCTGAACTCCATCCTCCAGGCCAACCTCGCCCAGGCGTCCGTCGCCCAGAACGAGGACATGCGGAAGATCACCTCGTGGGCCGCGATCATCGCCGTACCGACGATGGTGTGCGGGGTCTACGGCATGAACTTCGACCACATGCCCGAGCTGCACTGGCGCTACGGCTACCCGGTGACCCTCGGCATCACCGTGGCGATCTGTCTGGGCATCCACCGCGCGCTGAAGCGCAACGGCTGGCTCTGACCGGCCCGGATAGGCTTGCGCCATGACAAGTGCGCTGCTCAACCAGGCCCTCGTCGAGGAGGCCACGAAGAAGTCCGGCCTCATCTGGGTCGAGGCACCCGGCCTCCCGGCGCGTGCGCTGTGGCACGTGTGGCACGAGGGTGCCGCGTGTGTCGTCGGTGACGGGCCGGGCGAGCAGCCGCTGGGCGGGTTGTCCGACGGGGCCGAGGCCCAGGTCACGGTCCGCAGCAAGGACAAGGGCGGTCGGCTGGTCACCTGGACCGCGAAGGTCGTCGAGCTCGCGTCCGGGTCCGAGGCGTGGCAGGCGGCGGTCGCCGAGCTCAAGGGCAAGCGGCTCAACGCGCCCGACGGCGAGGCGATGCCCGAGCGCTGGGCCCGCGAGTGCCGGGTGCTGCGCCTGGAGCCGGCGGGGCCCACGGCACCGCTGCCGGACGGCTCCCTGGCCGAGGCGCCCCGCCCGACCCCGGTGACGACCCGGCAGCCGATCCCCGCGGGTCTGCCGCGGCTGCTGCTGAAGCGGCGAAAACGGGGGTAGGCGCCTCAGGACGCCGGCAGCTGCCTGCCGTAGTCCACGGTCTCGCCCTTCGCCGGCTCGGCCAGGGGGAAGTCCTGGCCCCACGCGGAGAAACGGAGGGTGCCCGCCCCGCCACCCCGCACCAGGCGGAGCGGATACGGCTTGCCCTCCAGGGAGACGTCCAGCGTGCCGCCGGAGCCCTGGTCGCCGGTGATGCGGATCGTGCGGACGCCCGCCTGCTCGTGGTGGCCGTCCGTCTCCAGCTTGCCGTGCAGTGTGAGCAGACCGTCGAGGAGGACGTCCTTGTCCGTGAAACCGCTGAACTTCTGGTACGAGGGGTCGCCCTGCGGCACCTTGACGTACTTGCCGTCGAGCTTGCCGGCCGCCGCCGCGTCACCCTCGCCGTCCTGGCCGTCGCCGTGACTCCAGAACGCCGCGTCGGCCTTGAGGTAGAGCTGCTCGCCGATCCGCAGCAGCTGGAAGGTGGCGCCCTTGGCGGTGACCGAGCCGGTGGCGCCGCCGGGCTTGAGCCGCATGTCGAGCGTGTACGTACGTCCGCTGCTGACCACGCTGCCGTGCAGGCGGACCGCGGAGGCGGACCGGGCCGCCGTGCGGGTCTTGGTCTGGATCTGCTCGGCGGGCAGTCTGCCGACGCCGTTGGTGCCCTCGTCCGGGTCCTCGGCGCATCCCGCGAGGAGGCCCGTCCCCGCCACGGCCAGCGCGCACATCGCGCCCACCAGCGCGGCCCTGCGGTTTCGGCCCTGGGGAATCGGAGTCACAGGTGGGGCTGCCTTCCTGATCGGGATCCTCGACGGCGTACCGCAGAGTACCGGTGCCGCAGGGGCCCGGCTGAGCCGGTCCGTCCGGACCCCCCACCAGCGCACACCCGATCTGGACGGGCTAGCCTGAAGCCCATCCGAGCGGGCAATTCGGAAAAGACAGTCACCAGGAAGCACCCCGCACGAAAAGGAGCCGCGGCCATGGCAGCGGGCGCCCCCCGGATCTTCGTCTCGCACCTCGCCGGTGTCGCCGTCTTCGACCCGGCCGGCGACCAGGTGGGGCGCGTGCGCGATCTGGTCGTCATGCTGCGGGTGGGCCGGAAGCCGCCGAGGCTGCTCGGCCTGGTCGTCGAACTCGCCACCCGCCGCCGCATCTTCCTGCCCATGACCCGGGTCACCGCCGTGCAGTCGGGCCAGGTGATCACGACCGGCGTGCTCAACGTCCGGCGCTTCGAGCAGCGGCCCACCGAGCGGCTGGTCTTCGGTGAGCTCCTGGACCGGCGCGTGACGCTCGTGGAGAGCGGTGAGGAGGTCACCGTCCTGGACCTGTCGGTGCATCAGCTGCCCGCCCGCCGGGAGTGGGAGATCGACCGGGTCTTCGTGCGCAAGGGCAGGAAGGCGAGCCCCTTCCGGCGCGCCAGGGGCGAGGCGCTCACCGTCGAGTGGTCGGCCGTCACCGGCTTCTCCCTGGAGGAGCACGGGCAGGGCGCGGAGAGCCTGCTGGCCACCTTCGAGCAGCTGCGCGCCGCCGACCTGGCCAACGTCCTGCACCACCTCTCCCCCAAGCGCCGCGCCGAGGTCGCCGCCGCCCTCGACGACGACCGGCTCGCCGACGTCCTGGAGGAGCTGCCGGAGGACGACCAGATCGAGATCCTCGGCAAGCTGAAGGAGGAACGCGCCGCCGACGTGCTGGAGGCCATGGACCCCGACGACGCCGCCGACCTGCTGGGCGAGCTGCCGACGGAGGAGCAGGAGCGGCTGCTGAGCCTGATGCAGCCGTCCGACGCGGCCGACATGCGCCGTCTGATGTCGTACGAGGAGCGCACGGCGGGCGGTCTGATGACCACCGAGCCGATCGTGCTGCGGCCGGACGCCACCGTCGCCGACGCCCTCGCCCGGGTCCGCAACCCCGACCTGTCCCCGGCCCTCGCCGCCCAGGTCTACGTCTGCCGCCCGCCCGACGAGACACCCACCGGCAAGTACCTCGGCACGGTGCACTTCCAGCGCCTGCTGCGCGAGCCGCCCTACACGCTGGTCAGCTCGATCGTCGACAGCGACCTGCAACCCCTCGACCCGGAGGCGCCCCTGCCCGACATCGCCGGGTTCTTCGCCACGTACGACATGGTGGCCGCGCCCGTCGTCGACGAGGCCGGGTCGCTGCTGGGCGCGGTGACCGTGGACGACGTCCTGGACCACATGCTGCCCGAGGACTGGCGGGAGACGGAGTTCCAGCTGAACGAGGAGGTGGCGACCGATGGCTCCTGAGCGTGAGACCGTCCGCGAGCGCGTACCGGCCGGGGCCACGGCCGCGCCCCGGCATCGCACCCGGCTCGACCAGCCGCTGCCGCGGCGGCCGAGGCTGCTCCCGGAGTACGACCCGGAGGCCTTCGGCCGGATGTCGGAGCGGATCGCCCGCTTCATCGGCACCGGGCGGTTCCTGGTCTGGATGACGGTGGTGATCATCGTCTGGATCGCCTGGAACACCCTCATGCCGCGCGAGGTGCGGTTCGACGAGTACCCGTTCATCTTCCTGACGCTGGCGCTGTCCCTGCAGGCCTCGTACGCCGCCCCGCTGATCCTGCTCGCGCAGAACCGGCAGGACGACCGCGACCGGGTCAACCTCGAACAGGACCGCAAGCAGAACGAGCGCTCGATCGCGGACACCGAGTACCTCACCCGTGAGGTCGCCGCGCTGCGCATCGGCCTGGGTGAGGTCGCCACCCGCGACTGGATCCGCTCCGAGCTCCAGGACCTGGTGAAGGAACTGGAGGAACGGCACAACGGCCACCGTCACGAGCACGGAACATTCCAGGCAGTTCCGGCGGACCGGCCGCGCGGACGTGACGCAGACGACCGCTGACGGGCTTACCAGGGGCCCTCCCGGGCGCCGTACCATCGTCCTTATGGCTACGGAAGACGCGGTGCGCGAGGCACTGGCGACGGTGAACGACCCCGAGATCAACCGGCCCATCACGGAGCTCGGGATGGTCAAGTCGGTGGAGATCGGCGCGGACGGGGCGGTCGCGGTCACCGTGTACCTGACGGTCTCCGGCTGCCCGATGCGCGAGACCATCACCCAGCGCGTGACGGAGGCGGTCTCGCGGGTCGAGGGCGTCACCCGCGTCGACGTCACCCTCGACGTCATGAGCGACGAGCAGCGCAGGGAGCTGGCGGCGGCCCTGCGCGGCGGCCAGGCCGAGCGCGAGGTCCCCTTCGCCAAGCCGGGCAACCTGACCCGCGTCTACGCGGTCGCCTCCGGCAAGGGCGGCGTCGGCAAGTCCTCGGTGACGGTGAACCTGGCGGCGGCTATGGCGGCCGACGGCCTCAAGGTGGGTGTGGTCGACGCCGACATCTACGGCCACTCCGTGCCGCGCATGCTGGGCGCCGACGGCCGCCCCACCCAGGTGGAGAACATGATCATGCCGCCGTCCGCCAATGGCGTGAAGGTCATCTCCATCGGCATGTTCACCCCGGGCAACGCCCCGGTCGTCTGGCGCGGCCCGATGCTGCACCGCGCCCTGCAGCAGTTCCTGGCGGACGTGTACTGGGGCGACCTGGACGTCCTGCTGCTGGACCTGCCGCCCGGCACCGGCGACATCGCGATCTCCGTCGCGCAGCTGATCCCGAACGCCGAGATCCTGGTCGTCACCACGCCCCAGCAGGCCGCCGCGGAGGTCGCCGAGCGGGCCGGCTCGATCGCCGTGCAGACCCACCAGAAGATCGTCGGCGTGGTCGAGAACATGTCGGGCCTGCCCTGCCCGCACTGCGGCGAGATGGTCGACGTCTTCGGCACGGGCGGCGGGCAGCTGGTCGCCGACGGCCTGACCAGGACCACGGGCACCACCGTCCCGGTCCTCGGCAGCATCCCCATCGACGTCCGGCTGCGCGAGGGCGGCGACGAGGGCAAGCCGGTCGTCCTGACGGACCCGGACTCCCCGGCGGGCACGGCCCTGCGCGCCATCGCCGGGAAGCTGGGCGGGCGGCAGCGCGGCCTCGCGGGCCTGTCGCTGGGCATCACTCCGCGGAACAAGTTCTAGGAACGTCCCTGCGCACCCCTACGGTGAAGGGGCGCCGACAACCGACGGCGCCCCTTTCCCGCTGCGTACGCGCCTGACGCGTACGCACTCACGCGTGCACGCCTCACGCGTACTCGGCGATGTCCTTCACCACGGCGAAGCCGAGCCCGTACGCGCTCATGCCCCTGCCGTACGCCCCCAGATGCACCCCCGACGTCGTGGCACCGGCGAGGACCCAGCCGAACTCGGACTCCCGGTAGTGGAACGGCGTCGGCACCCCGTCCACGGGCAACGACAGCGTCGTCCAGTCGGGCCCGTCCAGGTCGTCCGCCAGGACCCAGGCCGTCTCGGTCTGCTGCTCCAGCCAGTCGTCCCGCAGCGTGTGGTCCATGTGCCCCGGCCAGGTGAAGGACAGCAGCCCCACGCCCGCCAGCCAGGCCGCCGAGGACACCGACGTGGCCTCCAGTACGCCCGTGCCGTCCGGGCTGCGGCGCACGGGGTGGGACGCCACGGTCACCACGACCGCGAACTTCTCCTTGGCGTCCTGCTCGCCCGCGGCCGCGGCCGCGTACTCGCTGCGCACCGAGGGCTCGTCACCGTGGCCGATCGAGCCGTGTTCCACGGCGCCGTCAGCCGCCGTTCCGACCTGCATCAGCCAGCGCTGCCCCGTGAAGGCCTCGTCGAGGCCGTACCACGGGAAGGGCGCACGCAGGTAGTCGTCGACCGTACGCCGGGCGGTGGGGACCTGCTGTCCGCCCTCCGCGGCCGGCGTCTGCGCGACTGCCCGACTCGTCGTCTCCATGTGCCCGGACGCCTCCTCGCTCTCGTCGAACCGGAGCGGCCCGCCCCGCTTCGGGGGGCGTTGCTCGTTCGTGTACGGTCCGCACAACAACTCGGCAGCATAACCACACCCGCCGCGACCAGCAGGGAAAGCGCCCGCCACATGGGGCGTCCGTACGCCCGGTTCAGGCCGTACGCAGCCCGGGTGGAGTATGAAACGCGTCACGCCCGCCGGGTGCGTACGCCCCCGGCGGGCGCGTGTCGTACGGTCAGGTGGCGTCCGGGTCGAAGGCCGGGCGGGCGTCGCCGCCCGGGGTGTCGGGCTTCTTGGTCATGTCGACCCGGCCGGAGGAGCCCGAGCCGGAAGCGGCCGGCAGCTCCGTGTCGCGGCCGTGCACGGCGTCCGTGACCTCGGCCATCTCCTTCTTCAGGTCGAAGCCGTTGCGGATCTCCTTCAGCCCCAGGTCGTCGTTCTCCAGCTGCTTGCGCAGGAACGTCTTGGGGTTGAGGTCCTCGAACTCGAAGTCCTTGAACTCCGGCCCGAGCTCCTGCCGGATGTCCTGCTTGGCGCTCTCCGAGAACTCACGGATCTTCCGGATCGTGCGCATGACGTCCTGGATGACCTTCGGGAGCTTGTCCGGACCGAACACGAGCACGGCGAGGACGACGATCGTCACCAGCTCGAGCGGTCCTATGTCATTGAACACCTGAAGCTCCTTGCGATGTCCGCGGTCCTCGGCCCTCGGTGGTCTGTGCGGGTCTTGCCGTGGTCCGGGCCGGCTCCACGGTACCCGGCGATCCCGTACGACCGGTACTGTCCCGGGCTCTCCGAGTGCTGTGGTGTGAGCGCTTTCCCGATTGTTTGCCGGCCTCAGTCACCGGAGGAGCCGAGCCGCAGGGACACCTTCCGTTCCCGGCCCTCGCGCTGGAGGGTCAGCTCGAGCTGGTCGCCGGGGCGGTGGGCGCGCGTCTTGACGATGAGTTCCTCGCCGGAGTGGATGCGCTGGCCGTCGACCTCGGTGATGACGTCACCGGCCTTGATGCCCGCCTGTGCGCCGGGGCCGCCCGGGGTGACCGGTGAGCCTCCGTCGTTGCTCTTGGTGCCGACCCGGGCGCCGTCTCCGGTGTAGTTCATGTCGAGGGTGATGCCGATCACGGGGTGCGTGGCCCGGCCCGTGTTGATCAGTTCCTCGGCGACGCGCTTGCCCTGGTTGACCGGTATCGCGAAGCCGAGGCCTATCGACCCGGCCTGGCCGCCCTCCGCGTCGGAACCGCTGCCGGCGGAACGGATCGCGGAGTTGATGCCGATGACCCGGCCCTGGGCGTCCAGCAGGGGCCCTCCGGAGTTGCCGGGGTTGATGGGCGCGTCGGTCTGGAGGGCGTCGACGTAGGACACGTCGCTGCCGTCGCCCTTGTCGCCCCCGGCCGTGATGGGCCGCTCCTTGGCGCTGATGATGCCGGAGGTGACGGTGCCCGCCAGGTCGAAGGGGGCGCCGATGGCCACGACCGGGTCGCCGACCTGCACGTTGTCGGAGTTGCCGAGCGGCAGCGGGCTGAGCCCGTCCACTCCCTTGACCTTCACGACGGCCAGGTCGTAGCCGCTGTCCCGGCCGACGACGGTGGCCTCGGCGGTGTCGCCGCTGTTGAAGGTCACCGTGATCTCGCCGCCGGAGCCGGCCGGCTCCACTACGTGGTTGTTGGTGAGGATGTGGCCGCGGGTGTCCAGGACGAAGCCGGTGCCGGTGCCCTGCTCGCCGGAGCCGCTCACGTGCAGGGTGACCACGCTCGGCAGGGCCCGGGCCGCGATGCCGGCCACGCTGCCCGGCGCCCGCCCGGCGGGCTCCTTCCCGGCCTGCGGCAACTCCACGGTCCCGACCCCGCCGTTGCGCTCCAGATACGCCCCTGCGACGCCGCCGACGCCCCCGGACACCACCGCGAGCAGGACGGCACCGGCGACGAGTGCCTTCCTGGCCCTGGTGCGCCGCTGCTCCGGGGTGGCCACGGCCGCCCCGGTCTGCAGCAGCGGGCCCGTCGCTGCGGGGGCCGCGGCGGGGACGGCCCAGGGGTCGTAGCGCTGCCAGGGGCCGTCGGCCGGGGGTGCCATGCCGTGCGGCGGCGCGACGGGCACACCCGGGGCGGGGAGCGGGAGGCCGGCCGGTACGTCATGAGCCGGGGCGGGGACGGGGGCCGCCCCGGATACGCCGTGCGGCGGCGGGAGGGGCGTGCCCGGGGCCGGCGCCCGGACCTGTGCCGGGGGCGCCACGGCCGTGCCCTGTGCGGGTGTCGTGGCCGGGTGCTGCACGGGCGGCGCCGGAGCCCAGGGGCCGGGCTCGCCGTACGGCGGCGTGCTGTACGGGTCGGGGTCGTGCAACGGCTTGGGCCGCTCGGCTCCGCCGGCCACCGGGTCCCCGCCTTGCGGCACTCCGGCGACGGCATCCGGGAACTCGCCACCGACCGACGCACCGGACACGGCGGCCACGGGGCCCCCGCCCTCCGGTACCCGGGAAACGGCACCCGCGGGCTCAGCACCGACCGACGCAGCGGACACGGCGGCCACGGGTCCCCGGTTCTCCGGCCCCCCGGAGGCAGCACCCGCAGACTCGGCTCCCACCGGCGAGCCGGGCACGACGGACGCCGAGTCCCCACCGACCGGCGCATCCGACCCGACGGCCACAGGTCCCCCGCCCCCCGGCCTCCCGGAAACAGCACCTGCGGACTCCACCCCCGCCGGCGAACCGGGCGGGGCAGGCGGGAGGGGCCCGGCGTCAGCGGCGGCCTGGTCGGCGGCGGCCGCAGGGGTGTCCGGCCCTGCGGCGTCGCCGGTCGGAGGCGTGCCCGGGCCGGCCTCGGCTGGGGCGGGTCGCTCGAGTTCGTAGTCGCCGTCCCCGCCCTGAGGAACCGCGGGCCGTGCCGGCTCGAAGTCGCCCTCGTCACCGGCGCGAGCCGTCCGGGGGCGTTCCAGCCGGAAGTCCCCGTCGGCGTCCACCGAAGGAATCCGGCCCCCGGATCCGGGTGCAGCGGCCCCGTGGTCGTGCGACGAAGCCCCTTCCGGCTCCCCCTCGCCCTGCGTGCGAGGACGGCTCCACCACTTCGCCTTCGTGGGCTTCCCCTCGTTCATGCTCTCCCCACAGCTGGCCGTGGCACGGCCCATCGGCGGTGCCCGCGGCAGTCGACTCCGCACCCTGACGACCGCCTGGCCGTGGGCGCATCCCCGGATTCAATCAGGTTCGCGCGCCCGTGCGCAGAGCCGGTCGGCGAGCGGCCCTCAGCGAGGTGGGGACGAGGAGGTGGAGGGAGACGGGGACGCGGCCGGGCCGGAGACCGGGGAGCCGAGCAGGCCGGGCCCCGGGAGCCCCGAGGCGGCGGACCAGGCGGTCAGAGCGAGCGGCTGAGTGGCACTGAGCGGGCGTATCAGGGGGGAGACGGCGGCTGCACCGGCCACGACCGGCGTGGTCAGGGCGTGCAGCGCGGTCGGGTCCCGCCGGACCACGGAGGCCGGTACGCCCGGCAGCAGCGGGGCGCTGGCCTCGGTCGGGGCGACCGGGGTGGCGCCGAGCATGCCCTGGCTCTGTGCCTGCCCGAGCAGCGGTCCCACGCTCCGGCGGCGCTGCGTCTCGGGGGCCGGGGCGGCTCCCGAGCCCTGGGTGCGCATCGGCGTGACGTTGCTGCCGGTTCCGGAACCGCCACGGGCCTCGGTGTCGGCCGGCAGGCCCGCGGTGACCCCGCCCAGCGCCAGCGCGGCCAGCGACACGGCCCCGGCGGCGACGAACGCCAACCGCAGCCGCGAGGGGGACCGGTCCGTCTCGGGACGGCTGACGTCGTGGATCCTGAAACCCCGGCCGGCCGGGGAGACGGAGGCCGGCAGGACGGGGGCGTGCCGCCGGGTGGGGGCGTAGTCGAACTCGAAACGCTCGCCGCGCTTCACCCCGAAGACTCCCGAGGCCGCGGAGGTTCCGAGCCGTCCGGGCAGTCCCCCGGGCAGTCCTCCCCCGCCGAACGGCGTGCCGCCGCCGTCAGGGTCACCCCCTGCGGGGAGCCCCTGGAGACGGGCCAGGAAGCTCTCGGAGGGCGGCGGAGGGGCCGCCTCCGCGAAGACGTTCTTCAGCCGGCGCTGCGCGTCCACCTCCGCCTTGCACTTGGCGCAGGTGGCCACATGGGCCAGCACGCGCTCACGCGCGTCATGACCGAGCTCTCCGTCCACCAGGGCGGAGAGTCGGTCTCCCAGGTGCTGTTCCGCGAGATGCCCCTCGCGCTCGGGCCGTGAACCGCTCACGCGCTCGCGCTCCCCCCTCCCAGTGCGGGCACACGGGGCACGAAGGAGCGGCGCTCGGCGCGCGCCTGCGGGGAGCGGTGCGCGAGGGCCTTGCGCAGCTGGGAGCGCCCGCGGTGGATCCGGGATCGGACCGTGCCGAGCTTCACGCCGAGGGTCGCGGCGATCTCCTCGTACGACAGGCCCTCGATGTCGCACAGCACGACGGCGGCGCGGAACTCGGGGGCGAGGGTGTCGAGGGCCTGCTGGACGTCCGCGTCGAAGTGGGCGTCGTTGAAGACCTGCGACGGCGTGGGCTCCTTGCTGGCCAGCCGCTCGGCGGCGTCCTCGCCGAGCGCGTCGAAGCGGATGCGCTGCTTGCGGCGGACCATGTCCAGGAAGAGGTTGGTGGTGATGCGGTGCAGCCAGCCCTCGAAGGTGCCCGGCGAGTAGGTCGACAGGGAGCGGAAGACGCGGACGAAGACCTCCTGGGTGAGGTCCTCCGCGTCGTGCTGGTTGCCGGTGAGGCGGTAGGCGAGCCGGTAGACCCGTCCGCTGTGTGTGCTGACGATCTCCTCCCAGGTGGGCGGAGTCCACGCCTGCCCGTCCGCGTCGGTGGAGAAGGTCGCGGTCTGGGCCCGTCCGGCGGCGGAGCCGGTGGCGTGGCTGTGGTCAGCGGTGTCGTTCACGGATCTCGGCCTGCCCGCCGATCCGAGGAGGCGCCGCAACGCTCCTCCGCGATCCCCGGGCGCAGCCGCACCTCCCCTGTCAGCTCTGGTGGTGTCCAGTGGAGCCCCTACCATAGCCACCTCGCCCGTTAGCACCGGATAAGCGGTTTTACGAGAAATTGATTCCTGCTGGCCCGGCTCGTACGGCTGCGTCAGCAGTTGCTCGGCGTACCGATCCATCCGCTTCCCCCCGTCACCACCAGCGCCGCTTGCTCACCCCTTCAAACGACCGGTCCCATCTGCGGGTTCCCGGCGCCAACGGATACAGTCACGCCCAGGCAACCACGGGGACAGGAGAGGGTCATTACCGGCAACCGGCTGACGAGCTGGGCGTTCGCCGACGCCTATGTCGCCGAGGACGACGCGCTGCACTGGGCCCGCGACCGGGCCCGTGAGGCAGGGCTGCGCTCGGTGTCGCCCGGCACGGGCGCGGCGCTGCGGTTGCTGGCCGCCTCCGTGGACGCGAAGGCGGTCGCCGAGATCGGCACGGGGTGCGGGGTCTCCGGGATCCACCTGCTGCACGGCATGCGGCCGGACGGGGTCCTGACCACCGTCGACCCGGAGCCGGAGCACCAGCAGTTCGCGCGCCAGGCCTTCCGCGCCGCCGGTTTCGCCAGCAACCGGGCCCGCTTCATCCCCGGGCGTGCCCTGGACGTCCTGCCCCGCCTCGCGGACGCCGGTTACGACCTGGTCTTCTGCGACGGCGATCGCCTGGAGTACCCGGACTACCTCGCTGAATCGTTGCGGCTTCTGCGCCCCGGCGGGCTGGTCGTCTTCGAGGGCGTCTTCGCGCACGGCCGGACCGTGGACTCCGGTCCGCAGCCCACGGAGGTGCTGCGGCTGCGGGAGCTGCTGCGCACCGTACGCGAGAGCGAGGAGCTGGTGCCGTCGCTGCTGCCGGTGGGGGACGGACTGCTGTGCGCGGTGAAGCGGTGACCGCGTGGTGAAACGGCCCGCGGACCTCACCCCGCGCCGGGCGCACAGACAGCTGCCCCGGCACCGCGAGGGGTGCCGGGGCAGCTGAAAGGATATGGTCGCTTGCGCGTCAGCCGACGACCTTCTTGAGGGCGTCGCCGAGGGCGTCGGCCTCGTCCGGGGTCAGCTCGACGACGAGCCGACCGCCGCCTTCGAGCGGAACGCGCATGACGATGCCCCGCCCCTCCTTGGTCACCTCGAGCGGGCCATCGCCCGTCCGCGGCTTCATGGCCGCCATGCTCGTTCCCCTTCCTGAAACCCAGCTCATCGTCAAGCCGACGACCCACGAAGGGCACGCGCGGTCCTGTGAGCAGGACACGCGTCACCGGCATCGAACACATTGCTTCCAGGCCATTATCCCGCATCTCATGACCCGATGACCAACATCAGTCGGCATCGCTTGGGCAACGCGCGCGAGCAAAACCACTCAATTCGGCGATGTGACTGCGATACTGCGCCGCCGCGCCCGACTGGGCCGAACGGATCCGGACCGGAATTGTTTGACGCAGGTCACACGCCCCTTCCGGTCAGCCGCCGGTCATCTCCGTCATGCTGTGCTGCAGACCGGGACGTACCCGCCGGTACGTCCCCGAGCCGCGATACGGAGGGGATACGCCATGGCCGACACCGTGCTCTACGAGGTGAGCGACGGACTGGCGACGATCACGCTGAACCGCCCGGAGGCGATGAACGCGCTGAACATCGAGACCAAGGTCGCCCTCCGGGACGCGGCCCGCGCCGCGGCGGACGACACCGCCGTCCGGGCCGTGCTGCTCACCGCGGCCGGTGACCGGGCGTTCTGTGTCGGGCAGGACCTCAAGGAGCACATCGGGCTGCTGGCCGCCGACCGGGAGACCGGCTCCGGGCAGACCATGAGCACCGTACGGGAGCACTACAACCCGATCGTGCGGGCGCTGGCCGGGGCGGCGAAGCCGGTCGTCGCCGCGGTGAACGGGGTCGCCGCGGGGGCCGGCCTCGGTTTCGCCCTGGCGGCGGACTACCGCGTCGTGGCGGACACGGCGTCCTTCAACACCTCCTTCGCGGGGGTGGCGCTGACCGCCGACTCGGGGATCTCCTGGACGCTGCCGCGGGTCGTCGGGCCCGGGCGCGCCACCGACCTGCTGCTCTTCCCGCGCAGCATCAGCGCGCAGGAGGCGTACGAGCTGGGCATCGCCAACCGGGTCGTCCCGGCCGCGGAGCTGCGTGCGGAGGCCGAGAAGGTGGCGCGGGCGCTGGCCGGGGGGCCGACGGTGGCGTACGCGGCGCTGAAGGAGGCGGTGGCCTACGGGCTCACCCACTCCCTGGAGGAGACGCTGGAGAAGGAGGACGAGCTGCAGACGCGGGCCGGGTCCTCTCAGGACCACGCGATCGCCGTCCAGGCCTTCGTCGACAAGGAGAAGCCGAGGTACCTGGGGCGCTGAGCCCGCGGCCGGTGTCAGGCGCGGCGTGCGACGCAGGCCTCCAGATGGTCGTCGACCAGTCCGCAGGCCTGCATCAGCGCGTACGCCGTCGTCGGGCCGACGAAGCGCAGGCCGCGCTTCTTCAGGGCCTTGGACAGGGCCGTCGACTCCGGGGTGACCGCGGGGACGTCGGCCAGGGTCTTCGGGGCCGGGCGGGCGGCCGGGTCGGGGGCGTACGACCAGATCAGGCCGTCCAGTTCGCCCGGCGCCCAGTCCGCCAGCACACGCGCGTTGGCGAGGGTCGCGTCGATCTTGGCGCGGTTGCGGATGATGCCGGCGTCGGCGAGCAGCCGCGCGCGGTCCTCGTCCGTGAAGGCCGCCACCGCGTCGATCTTGAAGTCGGCGAAGGCGGCGCGGAAGCCGGGGCGGCGGCGCAGGATGGTGATCCAGGACAGACCGGACTGGAAGGCCTCCAGGCTGAGGCGTTCGTACAGGGCGTCGTCGCCGTGGACCGGGCGGCCCCACTCCTCGTCGTGGTACGTCACGTACTCGGCGGCGGACAGCGCCCAGGGACAGCGCGGGGCGCCGTCCGGTCCCGCCAGCGCGGTGCCGTCGCTCATGGCCGGTCCTCCTGCTCCCGGTCGGGCTTCTCCATGGAGACGTGGGCGGCCGCGGCCCGGGCGCCCGCCAGGGCGGACTCCAGGTCGGCGATCCGGGCGTCGCGCTCGGCGAGTTCGGCGCCCAGGCGGCTGAGGGCGTCGTCGACGTCCGCCATGCGGTAGCCGCGGGCGGCCAGGGGGAAGCGCAGGCGCTCCACGTCGGCGCGGCCCACCGGGCGGTCCGGGGGCAGGTGGTCCTGGAGCCGCTCGGGGGCGGCCTCCGGCAGCGGGCCGTTCTCGCCGCCGGACACCACGGCGAGCGTCACCGCGGCGACCACGACGGCGAGCGCGACGACCAGGAACAAGAACATAACCATCGCTGGGGTCCCCACGGTCTTCGGTGCCGGCGCGCTGGGCGCCGACGCGGCTGTCTTCGCTCCGGCGCGCGGGTCGTGTCACGCCGGATGTGTCAGGCTCCGATCGTGCCATGCGAGTCCGGCAGTCGGGGTCGCGGGCGGCCGGAGACCCGGGACGTACCCGGGAAACACAAGGAGAGGTCACAGGAAATGCTCAGGCTGGGCAGGCGGGAGTTCGCACCGCACGAGCCGGTGATCATGGCGATCGTGAACCGGACCCCGGACTCCTTCTACGACCGGGGCGCGACCTTCCACGACGAGCCCGCCCTGGCGCGGGTGGAGCGGGCGGTGGCCGAGGGCGCCGCGATCATCGACATCGGCGGGGTGAAGGCCGGGCCGGGCGAGGAGGTCACCGCCGAGGAGGAGGCGCGGCGCACGGTCGGGTTCGTGGCCGAGGTGCGGCGGCGGTTCCCGGACGTCGTGATCAGCGTGGACACGTGGCGGGCCGAGGTCGGCGAGGCCGTGTGCGAGGCGGGGGCGGACCTGCTGAACGACGCGTGGGGCGGGGTCGATCCACGGCTCGCGGAGGTCGCCGCGCGGTACGGGGCGGGGCTGGTGTGCACGCACGCGGGCGGCGCGCAGCCGCGGACGCGGCCGCACCGGGTGGAGTACGACGACGTCATGGCCGACATCCTGAAGGTGACGGTCGGGCTGGCCGAGCGGGCGCTGGCGCTGGGCGTACCGCGGGAGTCGATCCTGATCGACCCCGGGCACGACTTCGGTAAGAACACGCGGCACAGTCTGGAGGCGACGCGGCGGCTGGGCGAGATGGTTGCCACGGGGTGGCCGGTGCTGGTGTCGCTGTCGAACAAGGACTTCGTGGGCGAGACGCTGGACAAGCCGGTGCAGGAGCGGGTGCTGGGGACGCTGGCCACGACGGCCGTGTCGGCGTGGCTGGGGGCGCAGGTGTACCGGGTGCACGAGGTCGCCGAGACGCGGCAGGTGCTGGAGATGGTCTCGGCGATCGCCGGGCACCGGGAGCCCGCGGTCGCCCGGCGCGGTCTGGCCTAGGGCTCGCCCCCAGAGGTACCAGGGGGCTGCGCCCCCTGGACCCAGGTGCCGTGCCTAGCGGCCCGCCTCCTTCGACACCAGCGCCACCGCCTCGTCCACGTCGTCCGTGACGTGGAACAGCAGCAGGTCCGCCTCCGAGGCCTTGCCCTGGGCGATGACCGTGTCGCGGAGCCAGTCGACCAGGCCGCCCCAGTAGCGGGTGCCGAACAGGACGATCGGGAAGCGGGTGACCTTCTGGGTCTGGACCAGGGTGAGGGCCTCGAAGAGCTCGTCGAGGGTGCCGAGGCCGCCGGGCAGGACCACGAAACCCTGCGCGTACTTGACGAACATCATCTTCCGCACGAAGAAGTAGCGGAAGTTCAGGCCGATGTCGACGTAGGGGTTCAGGCCCTGCTCGAAGGGCAGCTCGATGCCCAGGCCCACCGAGATGCCGTCGGCCTCGCAGGCGCCCTTGTTGGCGGCCTCCATGGCGCCCGGGCCGCCGCCCGTGATCACCGCGAAGCCCGCTTCCACCAGGCCCCGGCCGAGCCGGACACCGGCCTCGTACTCCGCCGAGTCCCGTGGTGTGCGGGCCGAGCCGAAGACGCTGATGGCCGGCGGGAGTTCGGCGAGGGTGCCGAAGCCCTCGATGAACTCCGACTGGATGCGCAGCACGCGCCAGGGGTCGGTGTGCACCCAGTCCGACGGGCCGCCGGCGTCCAGCAGACGCTGGTCCGTCGTGCTCGCCGTGACCTGGCCGCGCCGCCGGAGGACCGGGCCCAGGCGCTGTTCCTCCGGCGGCTGCTTCGTCCCCTCGGGGTTGCCGGTAGCCATGTGCGCTCCCTCCGCTAGCAGACGTTCCGGTTCAGCGTAGATCTACGCGGGTTACGAACGAGGGACCTCAGCATGTCCGCCATGGAGCGCCGTAAACACGGACCGTCACCCGAGGGGCGGCACCCCGTGGGTCAGGAGGTCAGCCAGGCCCTCAGACGTTCCTCCCCTGCCAGGACCTTCGCCACCTCCACGCGCTCGTCCCGCCGGTGCGCCAGCTGCGGATTGCCGGGGCCGTAGTTCACGGCCGGGACGCCCAGCGCGGAGAACCGGGAGACGTCCGTCCAGCCGTACTTGGGCCGCGGGGTGCCGCCCACCGCCTCGATGAAGGCGACGGCCGCCGGGTGGGACAGGCCGGGCAGCGCGCCCGGGCTGGAGTCGACCACCTCGAACTCCTCCACCCCGCAGTCCGCGAAGACCTCCCGGACGTGGGCCACCGCCTCCTCGGGCGTACGGTCCGGGGCGTAGCGGAAGTTGACCGTCACCACGCACGCGTCGGGGATGACGTTGCCCGCCACGCCGCCCGTGATGCCGACCGCGTTCAGGCCCTCGCGGTACTCCAGGCCGTCGATCACCGGGTGCCGCGGCTCGTAGGAGGCCAGGCGGGCCAGGATCGGGGCCGCCGCGTGGATCGCGTTGGACCCCATCCAGCCGCGCGCCGAGTGGGCCCGCTCGCCCTTGGTCCGCAGCAGCACCCGCAGCGTGCCCTGGCAGCCGCCCTCCACCTCGCCGTCCGAGGGCTCCAGCAGCACCGCGAAGTCGCCTTCGAGCCACTCCGGGTGCTGCTCGGCGACGTGCTTGAGGCCGTTGAGCTCCGCGTCGACCTCCTCGTTGTCGTAGAACACGAAGGTCAGGTCACGGTTGGGCGCGGGGACGGTGGCGGCGATGCGCAGCTGCACGGCCACGCCCGCCTTCATGTCGCAGGTGCCGCAGCCCCACAGCACGCCGTCCTCGTCCAGCCGGGAGGGGACGTTGTCCGCGATCGGGACCGTGTCGATGTGGCCGGCCAGGATCACCCGCTCCGCGCGCCCCAGGTTCGTCCGGGCCACGATGTTGTTGCCGTGGCGGTCGACCGTCAGGTGCGGCAGGGCGCGCAGCGCGGTCTCGATCGCGTCCGCGAGCGGCTTCTCCGTGCCGCTGGCGGAGGGGAAGTCGACGAGCTGCGCGGTGAGCCGCGCGGCGTCCAGCGTGAGGTCAAGCGGGGTATCGGCCATGGCGTCGACCCTAACCCGCCAGGGGCTGTGCCCCTCGTCCCCACCGGGCTCAGGGCCCCCGCTACTCTCCAGTACCTTGTTGTGCGTGCCAGAGCCGTCCCCCACGTCGAAGCGTCGTGGCCGCCTGATCCGTTTCGGGGCGGCCTTCGCGGTCCTGCTCGCGGTCGCCGGGTACCTCGCGGTGCAGTACGTCACCGGAGGCACGGGCGACCCAGGCTGCAAGGTCGTCTCCGGCAAGGGCGACGGAGCGACGTACGAGTTCACGCCCGAGCAGGCGGTCAACGCGGCGACGATCAGCGCCGTGGGCACCGCGCGCGGCCTGCCCGACCGGGCCGTGACCATCGCCCTGGCGACCGCCCTGCAGGAGTCGGGCCTGCGCAACATCGACTACGGCGACCGGGACTCGCTGGGCCTGTTCCAGCAGCGGCCGTCGCAGGGCTGGGGCAGCCCGAAGGAGATCCTCGACCCGGCGTACGCGGCGGAGAAGTTCTACGAGCACCTGGTCAAGGTCCCCGGCTACACCCGGCTGCCGCTCACCGTCGCCGCGCAGCGCGTCCAGCGCAGCGGCTACCCGCAGGCCTACGCCAAGCACGAACCGGACGCGGTGCTGCTCGCCGCCGCCCTCACCGGGCGCTCGGCGGCCACCCTGACCTGCGAGGGACGCCCGGCCGCGACCCGGGCCACGGGACCGGACGCCGTCCGGGCCGCGCTCGTACGGGACTTCGGGCGGGACGTGATCGAGCCGGCCGGCGCCGAGGTCGGCGGCGCCACGGCCGCCACCCCGAAGCCCGCCGCGGGCGGCCCGGGCACCGCGGGCGGCTCCGACGGCCGGACCGTGCTGCTGCCCGTCACCGCCGACACCGGCGCCGGCACCGGGCACGGCCTGCGCCAACGCGGCTGGCAGCTCGCGCACTGGGCGGTGGCCAACGCCTCGGAGCTGCACATCGAACGGGTGTCGTACGCCGGCCGGGAGTGGACCGCGGGCACCACCGACAGTCAGTGGCGGCCGGCCGGTGCACGGGGCGCCGGGGAGGCGCAGCGGGAGACGAGCGTGGTCCGGATCGTCACCGCTCAGTAGTGCGGGGACCCACTCGCCGGAGGTACACGGGTCATGTCCGGATGACGGTGGGACGCGGTCTCGCCCCGTCCCCTCCGTGCCCCGGAAAATCCCTTGGGAGCAAGGGGCTGCGGGGATTCGGCGGGCTTTCCCGCCGGGCACTGTCTGCCCGTCTTCCTGTGCGGCCGATAATGCGACGAATTGCCAACTCTTTACCTCGGGTCGCCGCAACCTTCGGGGGCTTCGAGCGGTAGTCAGTGCGTCCAGCCCGGCCGGTCGACAACCAGTCGATCGACTCCCGGGCATGGCCGGACACCC
Organism: Streptomyces sp. NPDC052682; assembly: GCF_040678435.1. Taxonomy (NCBI): domain Bacteria; kingdom Bacillati; phylum Actinomycetota; class Actinomycetes; order Kitasatosporales; family Streptomycetaceae; genus Streptomyces; species Streptomyces sp. NPDC052682. The sequence continues at coordinate 194,725 of NZ_JBFATS010000003.1, forward strand.
GACACTTCACCGTTCTCTCCGTCGAAGGAGCACCATGTCCCTCCCCCTGACCCGCCGGATCGCCCGTGCCGCGCTGCTCGTCGCTGCGGGGGCGGCTGCCGGGGTCGGTGCGGCCGGCTCCGCCAGCGCGGCTCCCGAGCTGCCGACCGCCCCGAACCTCGGTGGGGTGTCCGCCCTGGATGGGGCGAACACCGCCACCACGGTCGACGGTGCCGCCCAGAGCGTCACCGAATCCGCGGGCGACACCGGCAGCAAGGCGGTCAAGCAGACCACGCCCGTCGCGCAGAAGGCGGCCGGCTCCGCCGGGGAGGCGGCCGGTACCGCGACCAAGGGTGGGCTGCCGACCGACTCCCTCGCCAAGGGCGGGGTGCCGTCCGCCAAGACCCTGCCGGCCAAGGGCCTGCCGCTCGGCTGAGACCCGGCTTCGACTCGGCGGGGCCCAGGGTGTTCCTGGGCCCCGCCGGTTTTTTGCGGGCCACGCCGGTTTCTGCGGGCAGGGCCGGTTTTTGCGTGCCGGCCGGTTTTCGTGTGCCCGCGGTCAGCTGCCGAGTCGCTGTACCGCGGCCCGTACCCGCTCGTCCGTCGCCGTCAGGGCCACGCGGACGAACCGCGCGCCCGCCGGGCCGTAGAAATCGCCCGGGGCGACGAGGATGCCGCGCTCCGCGAGGTGGGCGACCGTGGCCCAGCAGGACTCGTCCCTGGTCGCCCAGAGGTAGAGGCTCGCCTCGCTGTGCTCGATGCGGAAGCCGTGGGCGAGCAGGGCCGCGCGCAGGGCCTCGCGGCGGGCCGCGTAGCGCTCGCGCTGCTCGCGGACGTGGGTGTCGTCGGACAGCGCCGCCACGACGGCCGCCTGGGTCGGCGCGGGCGTCATCATGCCGCCGTGCTTGCGGATCTCCAGCAGCGGGCCGAGGACGGCCGGGTCGCCGGCCAGGAAGGCGGCGCGGTATCCGGCCAGGTTGGAGCGCTTGGACAGGGAGTGGACGGCGACCAGGCCGTCGTACGAGCCGCCGTTGACGTCCGGGTGCAGCACCGAGACCGGGTCGGCCTCCCAGCCCAGCTCGAGGTAGCACTCGTCGGAGAAGACGAGGATGCCGTGCGAACGGGCCCAGGCGACGATCCGGGTCAGGTCCTGCTTGGAGAGCACCTTGCCGGTGGGGTTGGACGGGCTGTTCAGCCACAGCAGCTTCAGCCCGCGCGGGTCCAGCTCGGTCGGGTCGTCGTAGACCTCGTGGCCTGCGCGGGCGAGGCGGGCGCCGACCTCGTACGTCGGGTAGGCCAGCCGCGGGTAGGCGACCTTGTCGCCCGGGCCGAGGCCCAGCTGGGTGGGGAGCCAGGCCACCAGTTCCTTGGAGCCGACGACCGGCAGGACGTGGCGGTGGGTGACGTCCCGGGCGCCGAGGCGGCGCTGCACCCAGCCGGTGATCGCGTCGCGCAGCTCCGGGGTGCCCCACACCGTCGGGTAGCCCGGGGAGTCGGCCGCGGCGACCAGGGCCTTCTGGATCAGCTCGGGGACCGGGTCGACGGGGGTGCCGACGGACAGGTCGACGATGCCGTCCGGGTGCGCGGCGGCCGTCTTCTTGTAGGGCTCCAGCTTGTCCCAGGGAAAGGTGGGCAGCCGGTCGGAGACTGCGGACACGGGTACTCGCTCACTTTCTGATACGGCAAACGCCTCGGCCCCGTGCGGCGATCGGGGGCGATCAGGCCGTACGGGACCGAGGCGGCACGGAGGTGCGGGCCGCTTACGGGATTACTCGCCCTGCGGCGGCAGCGCGGCGACGAACGGGTGGTCGCGCTCGATCAGCCCCAGCTTGCTGGCGCCGCCGGGCGAGCCGAGCTCGTCGAAGAACTCGACGTTCGCCTTGTAGTAGTCCTTCCACTCCTCCGGCACGTCGTCCTCGTAGAAGATGGCCTCGACCGGGCAGACCGGTTCGCAGGCCCCGCAGTCGACGCATTCGTCCGGGTGGATGTACAAGGACCGCTGGCCCTCGTAGATGCAGTCGACCGGGCACTCCTCGATGCACGCCTTGTCCTTGACGTCGACACAAGGCTGCGCGATGACGTAGGTCACGCTGTCGTTCCTCCTCGATAGGGCGCTGGCGGGCCTCCCACAGGCTCCGCCGCCTGGCGCGCGGGAGCGCGGCGTCGTCGATGCCCGCCCCTAGTATCTCCGTTCTTGGGCATGATCCGAACAGGAGGGGTGAACCGACCTGTGGAAATCTCTGCCGCCGGGCGCCTCGAGGTCCGTATCACCGCTGCTGACGTGGGCAAACGGGTCTCGGTACGGAGCTTGGTCGAACATGGTCCCCCGGGTGGGAAGTTCACCGATACGGTCGGAGTTCTCACATCATGGGACAACGGTGTGCTGCTGATCACACGGAAGGATGGCGAGAGCGTCCGTATCGCGGAATCGGCACTGGTCGCGGGCAAGGTGGTGCCTCCAGCGCCGGCCCGTCGGCGCGGTCCGGCCGCCTCCTACGAGGAGCTGGCCCGGGTCGCGGCCCGGGCGTGGCGGCCGGTGGAGAGCGAGCGGCTCGGCGACTGGGAGCTGCGGGCCGCCGCCGGGTTCACCCGGCGGGCCAATTCGGTACTGCCGCTGGGCGACCCGGGCGTGCCGCTGGAGGCGGCGCTGGAAACCGTACGGCGCTGGTACGGCGCGCGCGGGCTGCCGGCTTACCTCCAGACCGCGACCGGCGCCGAGGGCACGCAGGAGCTGCTGTGCGCGGAGCTGGAGCGGCGCGGGTGGGTGCGGGAGGTGACCGCCGAGCTGTGGATCGGGGCGCTGGCGCCGCTCGCGGACCGGGAGGAGCCGTCGGGGGTCGTGCTGACGCGCCGGGCCGACGAGGCGTGGCTCAGGCGGTACCGGCGCAAGGGCGTGAGCGACGTGGCGCTGCGGGTGCTGGGCAGCGGGCCGTCCGTGTGGTTCGCGACGGTGCCCGGGCAGGAGGAACCGGCCGCGATCGGGCGGTGTGTCGTCGACGGACGGTGGGCCGGGTTCGCGGCCGTCGAGGTGGACCCGGGCCTGCGGCGGCAGGGGCTCGCCACCGCCGTGATGGCCGCCCTGGCCCGGCGGGCCCTGGACGAGGGCGCGTCGGCGGCGTGGCTCCAGGTCGAGACGGACAACGCGGCGGCGCGGGCGCTGTACACCGGGATGGGCTTCGCCGCGCACCACGCGTACCACCACTACCGGGAACCGGCGGATGCCGCTGACGGCCGGTACGGATCACCGTGAGAGGGCACGAGACTCCTATGCGTCCCCCTTGTCCCCCGCCCCCCGAGCGGTCCGCCGAGCTGCGGCGGCGGTTCGCCGAAGAGGCCCGGTCCGAGCGGCCCGACCTGTCGGCGCTGTGCCTGCTGGTGGGCGCGGAGGCGGACGGCACGCTGGACGAGGCGGGCATGGACGCCGCGCAGGTCGAGCTGGACCGGCTGGCCGGGCAGCTGCCGTACCGGCCCGGCGGGCCGCGTGCCTGGGCACTCGCGCTGCGGGAGCTGCTCGGTGACCGGGCGGGGTTCCACGGCACCCCGGCCGACTACCAGCGCCTGGAGTCGTCCCTGCTGCACGAGGTGCTGCGGCGGCGGCGCGGGCTGCCGATCCTGCTGTCGGTGGTGTGGATGGAGGTCGCGCGGCGGGCCGGGGCGCCGGTGTACGGGGTGGCTCTGCCGGGGCACTTCGTCATCGGCTTCGGGCCGCCGGAAGAGCAGGTGCTGGCCGATCCGTTCGACGGGGGGCGGGTGCTGACGGGCGCGGACGCGGAGCTGCTCGTCGCGGGCGCCACGGGGGCGCCGCTCGATCCGTCCCATCTCGCACCGGCCGATCCGCTCGATGTGGTGCTGCGGATCCTGAACAACATCCGGGCGTGGGCGGCGGCGCGGCCCGAGCGGTCGGATGTGGCGTTGTGGGCCGTGGAGCTGTCGCTGCTGCTGCCGTCGCATCCGGCCCGGCTGCGCTACGAGCGGGGCCGGCTGCTGGTGGGGCGGGGGGACTTCGTGGGCGGCGCCGAGGAGCTGGAGGCGTACGCGGAGGTCGTCGCGGCGGTGGACGAGCAGGGCGCCGAGCGGGTGCGGGGGGAGGCCCGGGCGGCCAGGGCCCTGCTGAACTGACGGTTACAGCCAGCCCTTCTCCCGCGCCACCCGGACCGCCTCCGCCCGGTTGCGTACGGCCAGTTTCTGGATGGCCGTCGAGAGGTAGTTGCGGACCGTGCCCTGGGACAGGTGGAGCAGCTGCGCGAGCTCGGCGTTGGTGGAGCCGTCGGCCGCGGCGCGCAGGACCTCCCGTTCGCGGTCGGTGAGGGGGTTGGCGCCCTCCGCCAGGGCCGCCGCCGCCAGGGTGGGGTCGATGACGCGCTCGCCCGCGAGGACCTTCCTGATCGCCTCGGCGAGCTGCGCGGCCGGGGCGTCCTTGACGAGGAAGGCGTCGGCGCCGGACTCCATGGCGCTGCGCAGGTAGCCGGGGCGGCCGAAGGTGGTGAGGACGACCAGTCTCACCTCGGGGAGCTCGCGGTGCAGCAGGGCCGCGGCCTCGATGCCGGTGGCGCCGGGCATCTCGATGTCCAGGAGCGCCACGTCGACGTGGTGCTCGCGGGCCGCGGGCAGGACCTCGTCGCCGCGGGCCACCTGGGCGACGACCTCGATGTCCTCCTCCAGGCCCAGCAGGGCGGCCAGTGCCTCGCGCACCATGGACTGGTCCTCGGCGAGCAGGACCTTGATCGTGCCGGTCATGCCGGGGATCCTACGTCCGCCGCCGGGCCGGCGGGCACGCGGGCGACCAGCCGGAAACCGTGCCTGACGCGGCCCGCCTCCAGCGTCCCGCCCGCCTTGTGCAGCCGCTCGGTCAGGCCGGTCAGGCCGTTGCCGGGGCCGCCTCCCGAGCCGCCCGAGCCGTTGTCCTCGACGCACAGCTCCAGGACGGGGCCGTCCAGGGTCTGGCAGCGGCGCAGCTCCACCGTGCAGCGGCGGGCGCCGCTGTGCCGTACGACGTTGGTGACGGCCTCGCGCAGCGCCCAGGCGAGGGCGGACTCGCTCTCCTCGGGGATGCCGGTGGGGTCGGATTCGGCGGGCAGCTCGGCGGTGACGCCGGCGGCGGTGAGCGCGACCTGGGCGCCCGCGAGTTCGGCGGCCAGCCGGGGGCGCCGGTAGCCGGTGACGGCCTCGCGCACGTCGACCAGGGCCTGGCGGCTGACCTTCTCGATGTCGGCGACCTGCTGGGCCGCCTTGTCGGGGTGGTCGGGGAGCATGCGCCCGGCCAGCTCGCTCTTGAGGGTGATCAGCGACAGCGAGTGGCCCAGCAGGTCGTGCAGGTCGCGGGCGAGCCGCAGCCGCTCCTCGTTCGCGGCGAGCTGGGCGACCGTCGCCCGGGCCTCGCGCAGGGCGATGGTCGTCCGGATGAGCTCCCGGACTCCGGTCATGGCGAAGCCGCCCAGCAGCGCCGGGATGAGCAAGCCGCCCAGGTAGGGCCGGCCGCCCGGCACGGTCAGCGCGAGGGCGGACAGCAGCGCGCACGTGCCCGGGATCGTCCAGCGGGCCAGGCGCGGCGGCAGGGCCGCGCCGGAGGCGATGGCGACGTACACGAACAGGACCAGCCACTCCCGGCCCAGGCACAGGACGAGCAGGGTGGACTGGGCCGCCAGGACGGCGAGCGAGCCGGCCACCAGGGCGTTGCGCTCCACCCGGCCGGTGCGGAAGATCAGCACCATGTACCAGGCGACGAAGGCGGCGAGGCCCATCCAGCCGAGGATGCGGGCGGCGGCGCCGTGACCGCCGTTGAGCAGGTCGCCGACGGGGGCGCCGAGGTAGACCAGCCAGATACCGGTCCACAGCGCTTTCACGGCCCGCTGCCTGCGGTTCTGCGGGCGCTGCCCGATGCCGACGCCGCTCACGCCTTCAGGGTGTCCTTCCGGTACAGCCAGGCCGCGCCGCCCGTGAACAGGACGAAGGAGGCGACGAGGACGGCGATGTCCCGCGCGTGCGGGGCGTGGCTCTGTTCGATGGCCCGCCCCAGGGCAGCGTACGCGTGGGTGGGCACCCAGCCGGCGATGTCCTGGAGCCAGGCGGGGAAGCTGGTGGTCGGCATCCACAGGCCGCCGAGGATCGACAGCCCGAAGTAGGTGATCATCGTGATCGGGCGGACCGCGTCCCCGCCGACCAGATAGCCCAGGGCGACGCCGAGCGCGGCGAAGACGAGGCTGCCCGCCCAGATGGCGCCGGTGAGGGCGAGCCACTGCCAGGCGTCCAGGCGTACGTCCTTCACGGCCGCGGCGACGGCGAAGACGACCACGATCGAGGGCAGGCTGACGACGGCGGCGCTGGCGGTCTTGGCGAGCACGTAGCCGCGGCCCGGCAGAGGCGTCAGCCGCAGCTGCCGTACCCAGCCGCTCTCGCGCTCCTTGGCGATGCGCTCGCTGTTGCCCATCAGCACGGCCGTCAGGGCGCCGAACGAGGCCATGGAGACCATCATGTAGGTCGGGAGGGTCAGGCCGGTGCCGTCGATCCTGGTGGCGCTGTCGGTGTTGCCCGCGATGAGCAGGAAGACGACCGACGGGTAGATCACGGAGAAGAACAGGAACTTCCGGTTGCGCAGGGCACGGACGAGTTCCAGCTTGACGAGGCTGTTCACGACTGCCTGGCCTCCTCGGCGGCGGTGAGGGCGACGAAGGCCTGCTCGAGTCCGAGCCCGGCGACTTCGAGGTTGCGGGGGTGGACACCGAGGCCGTACAGGGCGTGGACGGTGGCGTCGGCGTCGGAGGACTGGATGCGCACGGTCCGGCCGGACACGTCCAGGGCCGTGAGGAACGGCAGGGTCCGCAGCGCGGCCGTGTCGATCGGGTCCGCCAGGTCGAAGGAGATCCTGCGGGCGCCCGCCTTCGCCTTGATCTCGGCGGCCGTGCCGTCGGCCAGCAGCCGGCCGCGGTGCAGGACGAGCACCCGGTCGGCGACGGCGTCGGCCTCCTCCAGGTAGTGCGTGGCGAACAGGACCGTACGGCCCTGGTCGGCCTGCTCGCGCATGGTGGCCCAGAAGGCCTGGCGGGTGGTGACGTCCATGCCGGTGGTGGGTTCGTCCAGGACGATCAGGTCGCTGTCGCCGGCGGTGGCCAGGGCGAAGCGGACGCGCTGGACCTGACCGCCGGAGAGCTTGTTGACCTTGCGGTCGGCGATCTTCGTGACACCGGCCCGGGCCATCACGTCGGCGACGGCGTACGGCCTCGGGTGCAGGGCGCAGGCGAGCCGGACCAGTTCGGCGACCGTCACCTCGTCCATCAGTCCGCCGCTCTGCAGCATGGCGCCCACGCGCCCGGCGACGATGGCCTCGCGCGGGCTGCCGCCGAATACACGGACGGTGCCCTGGTCGGGGCGCTTGAGGCCGAGCAGCAGGTCGAGGGTGGTCGACTTGCCGGCCCCGTTCGGGCCCAGCAGGGCCACGGTCTGTCCCGGGTGCAGGGCGAGCGTCAGGCCGTCCACCGCCCGGACGCTCCCGTACGTCTTTCCGACCTGGTCGAAGCCGACCACTGGCGCTGTCGTTTCCATGACAGCCATCGTGGCCGTCAGGGCCCGGCAGGCGGCAGTGTCGGCGGTCCTGACCGGTGGATGACAGATGTCATGCGCACGAAGTGACGGGTCGGCGAGGGGCGCCTGGGACGGCCCAGGCGCCCCTCGCCGTGGTGAAGCCGCTAGCTTGGGTCGGTGTCGATCACGGCCACGCGGTCGGTGGTGCTCTTCAGCGCCGGGCGCAGGGCGGAGATGACGTCCTCGACCGTGACCGGCGTCTTCTGGCCGGTGCCGCGGTTGACCAGCACCCCGTCGAAGGTGTCGCCGTACAGGGCCTTGAGCGCCGCCCGGTCGTAGTACTCGACCAGCTTGCCGTTCTGCGCCTTCACACCGAGGAACTTCCACAGGGAGTTCTGCGGGCTGAAGGAGATCTGCTTGCCGGTGTCGGTCTTGACCGTGACCAGGCCCGACATGGCCGGCTTGGCGAACTCCTTCATCATGCGGTCGACCTCGGAGTTCGGCACGGTCGGCTGCTGGGTGGTGGTGGGCACCGTCACCGGGGAGGAGGAGTCGGTCTCCACCTGGGTGCGGTACGCCTCCTCCACCGCCTGGGTCGCCTTGTCGACGTCGATGCCCTTGCCGGGCTTGCCGTAGACGGCGACGGCCTTGCCCGGCCGGAACTTGATCGTGCCGTCGGTGACCGAGCCGGTGCCGCCGGCCGCGCTCCTGAGGGCGGCGTGCAGCTTCTCCTCGTCGACCGGCATGTCCGGCGCGACCACACGGTGGTTGCCGAACAGGGAGCCGATCACCGAGACCGGGTTGTAGTCGCTTCCCGCGGCGGCGTCGACGGTGGCCTGCATGTCGAACTGGAGCCCGGCCTGGTCGGGTTCGAGCTCGACCGTCCTGCCGCCCACCGACAGCTTCAGCGGCTTGTTCACGCGGCCGTCGAAGGCCTCGTTGAGCTTCTTGACGGCCTCGTCACGGGTGCCGCCGCCGATGTCGACGCCGAGCACGGTGGTGCCCTTGGGCACGTCCGAGTGGTTCATCAGCAGGCCCGCGCCGTAGGCGAGGCCGGCCAGGGCGATGACACCGCCGCCGAGCAGGACCAGCTTGTTGCGGCCCTTCTTCTTCGGCGGCTTCGACGAGCTCGCCGGGGGCGCCGCGACCGGCTCGGGCAGCTTCGGGGGCGTGTGCGGCTGCGGGCCGTCGCCGGGCGCGCCCGGGCCGAACGGCGTGTGGGGGCCGGACGGTACGACCGGGATGCCGCTGGTGACGGTGTGTCCGGAGACGTTGTCGTGGCGGGGCCCGTAGCCCGGGCCGTCCGGTTCGGGGACCGGCTTCTGCGGGGTGAGGATGGCGGTGTCGTCGCTCATGCCGCCGCCGGGGCCGGGGTGGCCCGGGGCGTTCAGGCCGGCGGGGGCGCCGGGGGTCATGCCGGGGGTGCGGGGGCCGGCGGGGCGGCGGGGCTCGTCATAGCCGCCGGGACCACCGGGGCGCCCGGGCTCGTCGTATCCACCGGGCATGCCGGACCGGCCGGACTCGTCGTAGCCGCCGGGGCCGCTGGACCGACCGGGCTCCTCGTAACCACCGGGACCACCGGGGCGCCCGGGCTCGTCGTAACCACCGGGCATGCCGGGGCCGCCCGGGCCGCTCTGCGCTCCGCCGGCCGGCGGCAGGATCGGGCCGTCGCCGGTGACCGGGCCGCTCGTCGGGCCCGCCGGGCCGCCCTGCGGGCCGCCGTGGCCCGTGTGCTCGTGGATGCCGCCGGCGTCGCCCGGGCCGCCGTGACCCGCCTGGCCGTTCGGCCCGCCCTGCGCGTGCGGGGTGCGCTGCCCGCCGTTCGTGTCCTCGGCGAAGTACGGCAGGTCGTCACGGCGCGGCTCGGCACCGCCCGCCGTGCCCGGGCCGGAGCGGGATCCGTTGCCCAGCGGACCCGCCGCCAGGGCCTCGGTCACGTCGAAGGAGCCGGTGCCGCCGCCGTGCCCGGGTGCCACGGGGCCGCCGGTCGCGCCGGGCAGCCCGGCGCCGTTCGTGCCGCCGGGCCGGGAGGTGCCCCCGGCGGTGCCGGGCCTCGCTCCGCTCGCGCCGCCGGTCCGGGAGCCGCCCGGCACGCTCATGGAACCGACCACACCTCCGGGACGGCCCGCGCCGGGCCGCGCGCCACCGGCACCGGACGGTCCGGCACCGGAGGCCGACGCGCCCGCACCGGGTCCGGACGGGTCCGAACCGCCGGGCAGCCCGGCCCCGTTGGTGGAACCGCCGCCCTGACCGCCCTTGACCGCCGGGGACTTGCGTGGCGCGAACCAGTCGCTGGTCGCCTTCTCCTCGGCGGACCGGTCGGACCGCTCGGACCGGTCGACCCGGTCGGGCTCGGCGGGAGGTTCGGCGGTGCGCGTGGAGGTGGCGGCGCCCGGCGCCGACGCCTCCGCGTCGGTGTCGGAGCCGTTCGCGCTCTCGGCGTCCGTGACGGGCTTGCGCACGACGACCGGCGGGATCGGCCGCGATCCGGGGATGTTGATCCGGATCCGGGTCGTCAGCGTGGTCTCGGTCTTGCGTTCCTCCGGCCGCGCGCCCGAACGGCCCGCGTCCGTACCGTCGCCGGAAGCCGTCGGTGTCCCGTAGGGCGGCGTGCCCGACGGGTAGGCGGCTCCGCCGCGCCCGTTGGGCCCGGAGGACGGAGTGTCAGTTTCACGACTCAAGGCAGGTTCTCCCGGTTGGCTCCGCCGCCCGACACGACCTCACGCGGGCAGCTCGGCGGCGCGCACCACCTTACTGGCCACTTCTCGCCCATATCCCAGGACCGCCGGGGAAAGCCCACCGGACCCGCACGCGCGCTGTGTGGCGAAGTAGTACGTCACTTGCCAAGTCGGGCGGACCCGCCGTCGGGTTGCCGCACCGGGGCGAAGGTGGCGCAGATCACAGCGACGGCCATGCCGCCGAGCAGGAAGAGGTACGAGCCGCCGCTCGCCGCGAAGAGGAAGTCCCCTTCGGGGCGGCTGGCGGTGAGCAGGATGACGGCGAGCATCCAGCCGCCGGCGGACGCGATCGCCGCGGCCCGGCTGCGGGCGGCGCGGCCCGCGCCCAGGCAGAGCCCGGCCTCGCCCGCGAGGGCGAGGAGCAGGCCGCCGGGGAACCAGGCGGGCTGCACCACCGCTCCGGCGACGCCCACCAGGGCGCCGAGCACGAACAGGCCCAGGTAGGCGGCGGCCCGTCCGGCGGAGGGCGGCTTCAGCGGCTGGGCGAGCAGGGAGGTCCGGTCGCCGCTCATGACGCCTCCCGCACACCGCTGCCGAGGCCGAGACCGAGGCCGGCGAACAGGTCGGTCTCCCGCGTTCCGGAACCGCGCTCGCCGCGCACCAGCTCGTAGTACTCGGTGGTGAACAGCGGCTGGGCGAGCTCGTTGGACAGCGCGAAGCAGTGGCCGGCGACGGTGATCTGGGTGGCGTGGGCGCGCATGGCGGCGGCCTTGGCGGCGGCGTGCGCGGTGCCGTCGATCTCCGTGGTGACGCGGTCGTCGGCGACCACCCCGGGGACGTCGTCGACCGTGGCCGCCTTGCCGAAGGGCAGGTGGGGCAGGTCCTGTTGGAGGCGGGCGAAGGCCTGCTCGGCGACGGACCGGGGCACCCGGTTCCAGTAGACCTTGGCGAGGGGGCAGCCCGCCTCCTCGGCGAGCTCGGCGGCGCGCATGGCGACGCGGTGGGCCTGGATGTGGTCGGGGTGGCCGTAGCCGCCGCGGTCGTCGTAGGTGACGAGGACCTGGGGGCGGACCTCGCGGATCACCTCGAGGAGCCCGCGGGCCGCCTCCTCGACGTCGGCCTGCCAGAAGCAGGTGGGGTCGTCGTTGTCGGGCAGTCCCATCATCCCGGAGTCCGCGTAACGCCCGGGGCCGCCGAGCAGCCGGACGTCCCTCACGCCGAGCTCGGCCATCGCGGCGGTGAGCTCGCCCAGGCGGTGCCGGCCGAGGGCGGCACCGGTCAGGTGGGCGAGGTCGGGCGGGATGACCTCGCCGCGCTCGCCGAGGGTGCAGGTGACCAGCGTCACGTGGGCACCCTCGGCCGCGTACCGGGCCATGGTGGCGCCGTTGTTGATCGACTCGTCGTCCGGGTGCGCGTGCACCAGCAGCAGACGCCGCGCGGGCAGTTCCGTCATGGTCACCACCCTACGAGGCGCCACCGGCGGCGGCCCGCGCCCCGGGTCAGAACTTGATGCTGCCGATCATCCCGGCGATGTTCGTCGTCAGCTCGCTGATCGTGGGGGCCACGGTCGAGGAGGCGAGGTAGAAGCCGAGCAGCATGCACACGATGGCGTGCCCGGCTTTCAGTCCTGACTTCTTGATGAGCAGGAACACGATGATCGCCAGCAGCACCACCGCCGAAATCGAGAGTGCCACGGCGGCTCACCTCCAAAGATCCCAAGAGCGCGGGGGGTCGGACTAATGGGGGCAGGTTATGGGGGCAGAAGTATCCGTACAGCAGCCAGCAGGTTCATACCCACTATGCGGTAGTGATCATAACTATCCGTACGTGCGCATTGATCGGCGCACGGCCGCACAAGGGGGCGCATGGCCAATATGGTCGGGTCATGCAGACCGAGGCTGACTCCTTCCCCCGACGGCACGCCCGCACCCAGCGTTTCTCGCTCGGCGCGCCGCGTTCGTTCACCGTGGCGCCCGACGGCTCGCGTGTCGTGTTCCTGCGCTCCAGTTCCGGTACCGACCGGGCGAGTTCGCTGTGGGTCCTCGACCTCGAGGAAGGCGGGGAGCGCGTGGCGGCGGACCCGCGCGCCCTCCTGGGCGGCGCCTCGGAGCACCTCTCCGCCGAGGAGCGGGCCCGGCGCGAGCGCAGCCGCGAGGGCGGTGCGGGCGTGGTCGGCTACGCCACCGACACGGCCGTCGAGTTGGCGTCTTTCGCCTTGTCAGGGCGGCTTTTCACAGCCGAGCTGCGGGCCGGGACAGCCCGCGAACTGGCGGTCCCCGGGCCGGTGATCGACCCGCGTCCGTCGCCCGACGGCCGGTACGTGGCGTACATCGCCGGGGGTGCCCTGCGGGTCGTCGGCGCGGAGGGCGACGGCGACCGGGTGCTCGCCGAGCCCGAATCGGAGAATGTCTCATATGGTCTGGCCGAGTTCGTCGCGGCCGAGGAGATGGGGCGTACCCGGGGCTTCTGGTGGGCTCCGGAGTCGGACCGGCTGCTCGTGGCGCGGGTGGACGACACGCCGGTGCGCCGGTGGTGGATCTCCGATCCGGCGCATCCGGACCGCGAGCCGCAGCGGGTGGCGTACCCGGCGGCGGGCACGGACAACGCGGACGTCCGGTTGTTCGTGACCGGCCTGGACGGGGCGCGCACGGAGGTCGTCTGGGACCGGGCGCGGTATCCGTATCTGGCGCATGTGCACTGGTCAGGGGCGGGTGCGCCGCTGCTGCTGGTCCAGGCGCGGGACCAGCGCAGCCAGCTGTTCCTGGCCGTGGACCCGCAGACGGGGGCGACCCGGATGGTGCACGCGGACGAAGATCCAACATGGCTGGATCTTTTCCCTGGGGTACCGCGCTGGAGCCCGTCCGGCCGGCTGGTGCGGATCGCGGACGAGGGAGGTGCCCGGGTCCTGGCGGTCGGGGAACGCCCGCTGACCGGCCCGCAGTTGCACCTGCGGGCCGTGCTGGACGTCTCGGACGACGACGTGCTGGTCTCGGCCTCGGCGGGCGAGGAGGCGGCCGAGGCGGAGACGGGCCAGGTGCATGTGTACCGGGTGAACGAGCTCGGGGTGGAGCGCGTCTCCCAGGAGCCCGGGGTGCACACGGCGGTGCGCGCCGGAGGCGTGACCGTCCTGGTCTCGGCCACGCTCGACCGGCCCGGTGCCCAGGTGCGGGTCCTGCGGGACGGGCGACAGGTGGCAACCGTCCCCTCGTATGCGGAAGATCCCGGTCTGTCCCCGCGGGTGACGCTCACCGAGGGGGGCGCACGCCGCATTCCGTGCGCCGTGCTTATGCCTCGGGACTACGCCGGTGACACCCCGCTCCCGGTTTTGATGGATCCCTACGGCGGTCCGCACGGCCCGCGGGTGCTGGCCGCCCACAACGCCCACCTCACCTCCCAGTGGTTCGCCGACCAGGGCTTCGCGGTGGTCGTCGCCGACGGACGCGGCACGCCCGGGCGCTCCCCCGGCTGGGAGAAGGCGGTCCACCACGACTTCACGCTCTCCCTGGACGACCAGGTGGAGGCCCTGCAGGACCTCGCCGAGCGGTACCCCCTGGACCTGTCCCGGGTGGCTATCCGCGGCTGGTCCTACGGCGGCTACCTGGCCGCGCTCGCCGTGCTGCGCCGCCCGGACGTCTTCCACGCGGGCATCGCGGGCGCCCCGGTGACCGACTGGCGGCTGTACGACACCCACTACACCGAGCGCTACCTGGGCGACCCGGCCGAGCACCCGGCGGCGTACGCGAGAAGCTCCCTGGTCACGGACGACGGCCTGTCCTTGCCCGCCGAGCCGCACCGGCCGCTGATGATCGTGCACGGCCTGGCCGACGACAACGTGGTCGCCGCGCACACCCTGCGGCTGTCCTCGGCCCTGCTGGCCGCCGGCCGCCCGCACGAGGTGCTGCCGCTGTCGGGCGTCACCCACATGACCCCGCAGGAGCAGGTCGCCGAGAACCTGCTGCTGCTTCAGGTCGACTTCCTCAAGCGGGCGTTGGCCCTCGGGTAGGCATGGCAACGGGCCGGGGCGACATGGCGCGCCCCGGCCCGTTTACGGCACCCGCACGGCCGTACGCTGTTCAGCCTGACGCGTCCGTATATCGGGACGGGGTCGGTGAAGTTGCCTGCGTGTTAACGCGATTGATGCGGGTTTGTATGGTTGTGCGTCCCTCGGCCGGGGCACCCTGCCGTCCTGGCCGGAGAAAACCCCGCGGACGCCTGCGCTGGGCGTTAGCGTCATGCCCACGATGCGATGAAAGGGGGCTCGTGAGCATGGCGGAGCGTGCGGCTCCACCTCGTGTGGTGGCCGCGGAGCGTATCGCGTCCGAGGCGGGTTTCACGAAGAGTTGCCTCCCCGAGGTGGGCAGGCTGCTCAGGCTGGCCGCCGCCGCGAAACCCCGGGGAGTCATCGCGGAGAGCGGCACAGGCTCAGGCGTGGGGACGGCATGGCTGCACAGCGGGCTGGGCGCCGACGCCCGCCTGGTCACCGTGGAGCGCGACGAGGAGCTGGCCCGCCGCGCGGCAGAGGTCTTCGCGGACGACGACCGCGTCAGCGTTCTCGTCGGGGACTGGCGGCTGATCGAGCGGCACGCCCCCTTCGACGTCTTCTTCTGCGACGGCGGAGGCAAGCGCGACGATCCGGGGACGGTCGTCGAGCTGCTCGCTCCGGGCGGCCTTCTCATCCTGGACGACTTCACTCCGTCGGCCCAGTGGCCGCCCGTCTTCGAGGGCGAGGTGGATGAGCTGCGCCTGTTCTACCTCACTCATCCCGATCTTGAGGCCACTGAAGTGCTCACCACGCCCTCCAGTTCGGCGGTGGTCGCGGCACGCCGCCGATAGCCGGCCGGGAAGCGCGCCCGGGCACGGTGCCGGAGGCCCTGCGACGACGCCCAGGCGTCGGGAAACCCACGGCTCCACGCGGACGGCCCCACGCCCGGGACCCCACAGCTCCACGCGGACGGCCCCGCCCCCGGGACCCCACAGCTCCACGCAGACGGCCCCGCCCCCGGGACCCCACAGCTCCACGCAGACGCACCCCACCTAGGGAAACCCCGCCCCACGCAGACGCCCCCGCCTCGGGGAACGCCGGGTCCCGGCACCCGATACAGGCGTGCCGGGACCGTGAAAGCGTCGCGACGGCGTCAGGCCGCGTGGACCACGTCCTTCTCCTCCGCGAAGTGGCAGGCCGACTCGTGGGCCGCCGGGGAGTCCGAGCCCTGGAAGCGCTCGGGGATGGCCAGCAGCGGGACCTCCTCGGCGCACTTGTCCTGGGCCTTCCAGCAGCGGGTGCGGAAGCGGCAGCCCGAGGGCGGGTTGGCCGGGGACGGCACGTCGCCGGTGAGGATGATCCGCTCGCGGTGGTCGCGGGCGTCCGGGTCCGGCACGGGGACCGCCGACAGCAGCGCCTGGGTGTAGGGGTGCGTGGGGTGGTCGTAGATCTGCTCGTCCGTGCCGATCTCGGCCATCTTGCCGAGGTACATCACACCGACGCGGTCGGAGATGTGCCGGACGATCGACAGGTCGTGCGCGATGAAGAGGTAGGAGAGGTTGAACTCGTCCTGCAGCTTCTCCATCAGGTTGATGACCTGCGCCTGCACCGACACGTCCAGCGCGGAGACCGGCTCGTCGCAGATGATGATCTCGGGGTTCAGGGCCAGGCCGCGGGCGATGCCGATGCGCTGGCGCTGACCGCCGGAGAACTGGTGCGGGTAGCGGTTGATGTACTCCGGGTTCAGGCCGACGACGTCCAGCAGCTCCTGCACCTTGCGGCGCCGGTCGCCCTTCGGGGCCACCTCGGGGTGGATGTCGAAGGGCTCGCCGATGATGTCGCCCACCGTCATACGGGGGTTGAGCGAGGTGTACGGGTCCTGGAACACCATCTGGATGTTCCGGCGGACCGCCTTCAGCGCGCGCCCGGACAGCTTGGTGATGTCCTGGCCCTTGTAGAAGATCTCGCCGGCGGTCGCCGTCTCCAGCATCATCAGCAGCTTGGCGACGGTGGACTTGCCGCAGCCGGACTCGCCCACGATGCCGAGGGTCTCGCCCTGGTAGAGGTCGAAGGAGACCCCGTCCACGGCCTTGACCGCGCCGATCTGGCGCTTGAACAGGATGCCTTGGGTCAGCGGGAAGTGCTTCACCAGGTTGCGGACCTGGAGGATCGGCTCGCCGCGCTCGACCGGGGCCTCGATGGCGGCCACGGCCTCCTCGTCGGTGGCCGCGTCGACCGTCTCCACCTCGGTGACGTTGGGGGTGGCGTCCATGGTCTCGTCCGTCTTGTCCAGGTCAGCCATGGATCGTCTCCTTCCAGAAGTGGCACGCGCTGCCGCGGCCGGGGAGCTCGCCGCCGTCCCGCTCGGTGACCGGGTGCAGCTTCGGGACGTCCGTACGGCAGATGTCCTGGGCCTGCGGGCAGCGCGGGTTGAAGGCGCAGCCGGACGGGATGCGGGTCAGGTTGGGCGGCAGGCCCTTGATCGCGTACAGCTCCTGGCCCTTCTGGTCCAGGCGCGGGATGGAGTCCAGCAGACCCTTGGTGTAGGGGTGCGCCGGTCGCTTGTACAACTCGTGGACCGGGGCGGTCTCCACGATCCGGCCCGCGTACATCACCGCGATCTTGTCCGCCACGTCGGCGACGACACCGAGGTCGTGGGTGATGAGGATCAGGCCCATGTTGTACTCGCGCTGGAGTTCCGCGAGCAGGTCCATGACCTGCGCCTGGACCGTCACGTCGAGGGCCGTGGTCGGCTCGTCGGCGATGATCAGGTCCGGTTCCAGGGCGAGCGCCATGGCGATCATGATGCGCTGGCGCATACCGCCGGAGAACTGGTGAGGGTAGTCGCCGACGCGCTCCTTGGCGGCCGGGATCTTTACCCGTTCCATCAGCTCGATGGCCTTGGCCTTGGCGTCCTTCTTGCTCAGGCCCTGGTGGACGCGGAACATCTCGCCGAGCTGGTAACCGACGCTGAGCACCGGGTTCAGGGCGGAGAGCGCGTCCTGGAAGATCATGGCGATCTTGCTGCCGCGGATCTTGCGCCGGGCGTCGTTGGACATGGTCAGCATGTCCTCACCGCGGTACAGGATCTGCCCCTTGGGGATCCGTCCGGGCGGCATGTCGAGGATGCCCATGATCGCCTGGGCGGTCACGGACTTGCCGGAGCCGGACTCACCGAGCACGGCGAGGGTCTCACCGGAGTTCACGGTGTAGTTCACTCCGTTGACGGCCTTGGCGACACCGTCCCGGGTGTGGAACTCGACGTGCAGATCGCGCACTTCGAGCAGTGGGACATGGGCATCACCCGTGCCGTGCGGCTCGGGGACGTTCCTGGTCATGTCGATGGTGGTCACGTACGCCCTCCTCAGCGCAGCTTCGGGTCAAGGGCGTCGCGGACCGCGTCGCCGAGCATGATGAACGCGAAGACCGTGAGGCTGAGCATGCCGGCCGGGAACAGCAGCGCGTGCGGGTTGTCCCGGATCACCTTGCTGCCCTCGGAGATGTCGATGCCCCACGAGATGGTCGGGTCACTCAGACCGAGGCCGAGGAACGACAGCGTCGCCTCCGCCGAGATGTAGCCGCCGAGGGCGATCGTCGCGACGACGATGGTGGGCGCGATGGCGTTCGGCATCACGTGGCGGAACAGGATCCGGGTGGTGCCGGCGCCGAGCGCGCGGGCCGCCGTGACGTAGTCCGCCTGCTTGGCGGTGATCACGGAGCTGCGGGTGACACGGGCGATCGAGGTCCAGCCGAGGAAGGCCAGGGCCAGGATGACGACGTACACCTTGCGCTCGGTGAAGGCGTTCAGGACGACCATCGTGCCGAGCAGGAACGGCACACCGAAGAAGATGTCGGTGATACGGGAGATCACCGAGTCGATCCAGCCGCCGAAGTAGCCGGCCAGCATGCCGAACAGGCCACCGATCAGGGTCACCACGGCGGTCACGCCGACACCGACCAGGATCGAGGCGCGGGTGCCGTGGATGACCCGGGCGTAGATCGAGCGGCCCTGCTGGTCGTAGCCGAACCAGTCCGGCTGGAAGAAGTGCCCGAGTTCCGGCTTGCCCAGGTAGTGGTGGACGAGGTCGCCGTCCCGCGGGTCGACGCTGGTGAACCAGCCGGGGAAGGCGGCGATCACCAGCAGCAGGAGCAGCAGCACGGAGGACACCCAGAACATGGGGCGGTGCCTGAGGTCGTACCAGGCGTCGCCCCACAGGGAGCGGGGCCTGTCGCTCTTCTTGCCGCTCTCCTTGCCGGGCGCGTCGACGGCCGGCGGCGCCGCGGCGTCCAGTTGCGCGTCGATGGTCTGGGCCTTGGTCACGTCAGGCATACCGGATCCTCGGGTCCAGGACCGCGTACAGCAGGTCGATGAGGAGGTTGATCAAGAGGATGACGAGGACGAGTACCGTCACCACACCGGTGACCGTGGAGCCCTCGCTCGTCTGGACCGCCCTGTACAGCAGGTTGCCGACACCCTGGATGTTGAAGATGCCCTCGGTGATGACCGCGCCGCCGATGAAACCGCCGATGTCGGTGCCGACGAAGGTGACCACGGGGATCAGGGAGTTGCGCAGCAGGTGGACACCGATGATGCGGCGCCGGGGCAGGCCCTTGGCGAGGGCGGTGCGCATGTAGTCGGCCCGCAGGTTCTCGGCGAAGGTGGTCCGGGTGAGCCGGGCCACATAGGCCATCGAGAGCATCGCGAGGACGAACGCCGGAAGGAACAACTGCGAGAAGTCCGTGGAGTCCTGCACGTTGGGAGGCAGCCAGCCGAGTTCGTCGGCGAAGATGAAGCGGGCGATGAACCCCAGAACGAACACCGGGATGGAGATCACCGTCAGGGTGAAGACCAGGACGCCGGTGTCGGCGGCCTTGCCGGCCTTCAGACCGGCCCACGCACCCAGGCCGACACCGATGATGATCTCAATGGTGATGGCAAGCAGCGTCAATCGCAGCGTCACCGGGAACGCCTCGGACATGAGGTCGATCACCGGACGGCCGGCGAGGTTCTTGCCGAAGTCTCCCTGGAGGAGATTCAGCATGTAGTGGACGTACTGCTCAAGGACCGGCTTGTCGAAGCCGTACTCCCGCTTGATCTGAGCGATCTGCGCGGGGTCGGGGGCCTTGTCCCCGTAGATGGCCCGGACCGGATCGCCCGGCAGAATGTGGACCATCAGGAAAATCAACAGAGTTGTCCCGATGAAGATCGGGATCATCTGGAGCAGTCGCCTAGCGGCGTAGCGCCCCATCTTGCGCCTCCATGCCGTGAGGGGTCGGCGAGGCCTGCGCACTCATCTACCGCAGGGTGGGGCGTGAGGTGGAGGCCTGTGCCTACGGACCGGTGCCGCCGCTCCCCTGTCGGGAGGGGCGGCACCGGTCTGCGGTCGTTTCTTACTTCTGCTTGACCTGGATCTGGTCGAAGATCGGGTCACCGTCCTGGCCGTAGGGGATCTTGCCCAGGATGTTGGTCGACTGACCGCTGTTGACCTTGTAGAACCAGAGCGGAATCGACGGCATGTCCTTGGCCAGGAGCTGCTCCGCCTCCTGGTACTTCTTCACCGTCTCATCGATCGAGCTGGCCCGGTCGGCCTCGGAGGTCAGCTTGTCGAACTCCTTGTTGGAGTAACCACTGGTGTTGCCGGCCGCCGTGGTGCCGTACAGGTCGCGCATGAAGTTGGAGTTGACCGGGTAGTCGAGCACCCAGCCACTGCGGTACATGGACTTGACCTGCTTGTTGTCACGGGCGTCCAGGTCGGCCTGGAAGGTCGGCTTCGGGTCGCCCACGCACTCCACGCCGAGGGTCTTGCGGATCGAGTTGCAGACCGCGTCGACCCAGGGCTTGTGGTCCTGGTCGGCGTTGTACTGGATCGAGATCTTGTTGCCCGGGACGCCGCCGCCCTCCTGGACCAGCTTCTTGGCCTTGGCCGGGTCGAACTTGACGATGTCGCCGAGCGCGCCCTTCTTGTAGCCGAGGACGCCGGGGGCGACGAAGGAGTCGGCGGGCTGACGGGTGCCCTGCAGAACCGTCTTGGTGATCGTGTTGCGGTCGATCGCCATGGACAGACCCTGGATGACCTTGGGATCGATGCCCTTCCACTGCTTCGTGTAGAAGGCGAAGGTGACGGTCTGGACGGCGGAGTACGCCTGGTCGATCGCGCGGTCGCCGAGGTCCTGCTTGTAGCTCCTCAGCGCGGTGGTCGGGACCTGCTCGATCCAGTCCACGTTGTTGGAGCGCAGGTCCGAGTAAGCGGCGTCGGCGGTCGTGTAGTTCTTGAAGTCGATGCCGCCGTTCTTGGCCTTGTTCGGTCCCTTGTAGTCCGCGAACTTACGGACCTTGATGAGCTTGTTGTGCTCCCAGGAGACGAACTTGTAGGGGCCGTTGCCGATCGGGTGCTCGCCGAACTTCTTCGGGTCCTTGAAGAAGGCCTCGGGCAGCGGGGCCCACACGTCGTAGCCCAGCTTGTAGGCGAAGTACGACACCGGCTGCTTCAGCTTGATGGTGAAGGTGTTGTCGTCGACGACCTTCAGGCCCGACATCTTGTCGGACTTGGGGTCACCCTTCTCCGGGTGCACGTCCTCGAAGCCGACGATGTCGGAGAACCAGCTGGAGTTGGTCTGGTTGTTCTTGACGTTCGCCGACCAGTTCCACGAGTCCACGTAGGACTTGGCGGTGACCGTGGTGCCGTCGTGGAACTTCCAGCCCGGCTTGAGCTTAACGGTCCACTCGGACGAGTCCTTGTTGGGGGTGACCGACTCGGCGTTGATGTACACCAGCTTGCCGGTGCCGGGCTCGTAGTCCACCAGACCCGCGAAGATGGTGCGCAGCACGCGGCTGCCCTGGCTCTCCTTGGCGTTGGCCGGCTGCAGCGGGTTCTGAGGTTCGCTCAGCTGCGCAGTGACGATGCCGTTCGGGTCGGCTTTCCCCTTGTTCATGTCGTCTCCGGCCTTGTCACCGCCGCCGCCACAGGCGGTGGCGGCCAGGGCGATGACTATCGCCCCCGCGACCCACTTGGCGCTCCTGGCACCGCGCATGGGTTCCTCCTCATAAGTCCATTGGTTCACCGCAAAGAGAGCACCCGACACAGACCACCGCACCGCCCGTCGCCGGTGCCGGTGTCAGTCAGGTGCCCCCCGCGCTCGTGAGTCGGCGCCGCCTGCAGCGCGTGACCCGTTCATCCGAGCTCTACGCGCCTAACTATCTGCCATGCGCCAGGACCGAACCACACCCACGAGGTCTCGGTTCGATCACAGCTCTCGCTAACATCTTCCAAAATCCGGACAAAGGGTTTGGTGAAAGATGCCTGCGAAACGGACTTGTTACACACCTATCGGCATTGATCGTCCGCATAGCGGACACCGTTGCAGAAAACCGGTTGCGTCAGCGGCGGAGAGCTTCCTCGACACCTGGGGCCATGCCATCTGCAGGCCGACCGACAGCAGAGAGGCTGCGGATCGGACAACGGTAACCAGACTCGACCGCACACCACGAGGCTGCCGTACCCCTGCCGCCAGAGCGTAGGGAAAACCCTGCATGGGCACGCCCTGTGCGCCTTACGAGAAACGCACCGCGACCGGGCCCCACGGGGCCCGGTCGCGATCCTCAGTTACTGGAGCCAGGTCAGCAGTACGCCTTCGCCGCTCGCTTGGCGGTACCCTTCTTCGGCTTCTCGGTGCACTTCACCGCACCTTCCGTCTGAACGTTCCAGCTACGAGCCTTGCCGTACCCCTTCCTCGTCCAGCCGGTGCCGTTCGAGTTGCAGGTCTTAGCCTTGTAGTAACCAGAGGCCTTCTTGACTCCGGCGAAGACGACGTAGGTTCCGGGCTTGTTGAAGTTGACCGTGACCGACTCGCTCGTCTCCTTGGTCTTCTCCCCCGCCCTGGTCAGAGTCCCCGAGACGTTGGCATCCATGCTGGAGATGACCCAGCTCGCTGAGTAGCTGGCCCCAGCGGTCACCTCACGTCCCGAGCTGACCGTGTGGCGATATGTCGCAGACTTGGTGTGAGTTCCCGTGCCGTCTGCCGGGATGTTGATCTGCTTGGCATGGGTGATCACCCAGCCCTGGCTCAGATCGGTCCAGGTGGCGTGCTTATAGCCGGGCTCGCAGACGGTCGGTGCCGCACTGGCCGCGGTCACCGGCCCGAGCGTCACGATCGAAGCCGCAGCAACACCGGCAGCCACGGCCATAGCCGTCAATCTCTTGCTCACATCGTCCCCGTTTCATCGAAGCGTGGCCTTTCTCACAGCCACGCAGACCCCGCTCCGGTCCTTTGACGGAGCCAGGTCAATTTAGGGCGTGGAGTCATCGGCACGACAGCGATCTGAGGGAAACTTGAGGTTGATCATGTGCTGCGCTCATGCAGTCAACTACCAAACGGATCAAAAGACTTGGCGGAGACAAGAGTCCCTCTGCAGCTGAGTGGCAGCAACTCCTACGAGCGCGGCGGGAGGGCTGCGAGCTTCACGCGGGCAGCTCCAGCAACCGCCCCGTACCATGGGGTGAGGCCGTGGCATGTTCAGCCCGGCAGGGCCCGCGCACCACAGACGTCCGCGCAGGGCATTCCTCACACTCCGGGAGTACGCCAGCTTATGGCCACGCGCCACGACATCCGCAACGTCGCCATCGTCGCTCACGTCGACCACGGCAAGACCACCATCGTCGACGGCATGCTGAAGCAGGCCGGCGCCTTCGCCGCGCACCAGCTCGACTCGGTCGACGACCGCATGATGGACTCGAACGACCTGGAGCGTGAGAAGGGCATCACGATCCTCGCCAAGAACACGGCGGTGAAGTATCACCCCAAGGACGGCGGGGACCCCATCACCATCAACATCATCGACACCCCCGGCCACGCCGACTTCGGCGGCGAGGTCGAGCGCGGTCTGTCGATGGTCGACGGCGTCGTCCTCCTCGTGGACGCCTCCGAGGGCCCGCTGCCGCAGACCCGCTTCGTGCTCCGCAAGGCCCTGCAGGCCCGGCTGCCGATCATCCTGTGCATCAACAAGACGGACCGGCCCGACGCCCGCATCGACGAGGTCGTCAACGAGACGTACGACCTCTTCCTCGACCTGGACGCCGACGAGGAGCAGATCGAGTTCCCGATCGTCTACGCCTGCGGCCGCGACGGCATCGCCTCGCTGACCAAGCCGGAGGACGGCACCGTACCGAGCGACTCGACCAGCCTTGAGCCGTTCTTCTCGACCATCCTCGAGCACATCCCGGCACCCACCTACGACGAGGACGCCCCGCTCCAGGCGCACGTGACGAACCTGGACGCCGACAACTTCCTCGGCCGTATCGCGCTGCTGCGCGTCCACCAGGGCGAGCTGAAGAAGGGCCAGACGGTGGCCTGGATGAAGCGCGACGGGTCCGTGCAGAACGTGCGGATCTCCGAGCTGATGATGACCGAGGCGCTCACCCGCAAGCCGGCGGAGAAGGCCGGCCCCGGTGATATCTGCGCGGTCGCCGGCATCCCGGACATCATGATCGGCGAGACCCTGGCCGACCCGGAGAACCCGGTTCCGCTGCCGCTGATCACGGTGGACGAGCCCGCGATCTCGATGACCATCGGCACCAACACCTCCCCGCTGGTCGGCCGCGGCGGCACCGGCAAGGGCGCCGACGCGAAGGCGGCCGTCAAGGACCGCAAGGTCACCGCCCGCCAGGTCAAGGACCGCCTGGACCGCGAGCTGATCGGCAACGTCTCGCTGCGCGTCCTGGACACCGACCGCCCGGACGCCTGGGAGGTGCAGGGCCGCGGCGAGCTGGCGCTGGCCATCCTGGTCGAGCAGATGCGCCGCGAGGGCTACGAGCTGACCGTCGGCAAGCCGCAGGTGGTCACCCGCGAGATCGACGGCAAGGTCTACGAGCCGGTCGAGCGCATGACCATCGACGTGCCCGAGGAGCACATGGGCGCGGTCACGCAGCTCATGGGCGTCCGCAAGGGCCGGATGGACAACATGTCCAACCACGGCTCCGGCTGGGTCCGCATGGAGTTCGTGGTGCCCTCCCGCGGCCTGATCGGCTTCCGCACCGAGTTCCTGACGCAGACCCGCGGCACGGGCATCGCGCACTCCATCCACGAGGGCTTCGAGCCCTGGTTCGGCCCGCTGCAGACCCGGAACAACGGTTCCCTGGTGGCCGACCGGTCCGGTGCCGTCACCGCGTTCGCGATGACCAACCTGCAGGAGCGCGGCGTGCTGTTCGTGGAGCCGGGCACCGAGGTGTACGAGGGCATGATCGTCGGCGAGAACTCCCGCTCTGACGACATGGACGTCAACATCACCAAGGAGAAGAAGCTCACCAACATGCGGTCGTCCACGGCCGACGTGGCCGAGTCGATCGTCCCGCCGCGCAAGCTGTCGCTGGAGCAGTCCCTGGAGTTCTGCCGTGACGACGAGTGCGTGGAGGTCACCCCGGAGGCCGTGCGCATCCGCAAGGTGGTCCTGGACCAGCGTGAGCGCGCCCGCGCCGCGAGCCGCGCCAAGCACAGCTGACGGCACACCGCACAGAACCCGCAGAGGGCGGCGCCATCACAGGCCGGACGCCGCCCGTTCGCATCGGCCGGGTCAGTCGTGCACCGACGGCCCCGCCGCCGGCTTCGCGCCCTTCTTCAGAAAGCCCATGTCCTCGTAGACCGGCGTCTCGAAGCCGAACGCCCCGGCGTTGACGAGGTTCACGCGGGCGGCCACCAGCTGGGGCCGCTGGTAGAGGGGGATGGAACCGGCCGCCGCCCAGATGCGGGAGTCGGCCTTGCGCAGCAGGGCGCGGGCCTCGCCCTCGTCCAGCGTGGCGAGCGCCTGGTCGAAGAGCTGGTCGACCTGGTCGGTGCCGACGCGGGTGTAGTTCTGCTCGACGTTCAGCGAGCCGTCGGCGGCCGGGACCGGCTTGGCGTAGACGGGCCGGGCGTCGGTGGCGGGGAAGGCGGTGGCGGGCCAGGAGTACAGGGCGAGGTCGTACTGGCCGGAGGCGATGTGGTCCTTGAAGTACGACTCGTCGGAGACCCGCTCGATGTCCGTGCGGATACCGACCCGCTCCAGCATCCGCGCGACGCGGTCGGCGACGGTGCGCAGGGGCTCCGTGCCGGGGCCGGAGGGCAGCACGAAGCGCAGGACGAGCGGCTTGCCGTCCTTGGCGAGCGGGGCGGACGCGGCACCGGCCGGGGCGGCGGTGCCCTTGGGGGCGTACGCGCCGGGTGCTCCGCCCTGCCGCAGGTGCTGGCGGGTGCCGTCCTGCGCGCGGTGGCCGGCCGCGTGCCGTGCCTTGTCGTCCTCGGGCTGGTCGTCCCGGCCGACGATGTACGTGCCGTCGTCGCTGCCCTCGGACTCGTCCTGCCCGGCCTTCTCCGCCTCGCTGCCGGCCGCCTTCTCCCCCTTCTTCTCGTCCTTCTTCTTCTCCTTCTTGTCCTTCTTCTCCTCCTCGACCGGGCCGCCCGGCACCCATCCCGCGTCCGCCAGCAGGGCCCGGGCCTCCTTGGTGTCCTGGCCGCCGAGCGCGCCGCTGTTGTCGGCGTAGGCGGCCTGGCCGGACAGGGCGAGATGGCTGCCGACGGGCTCGGCGGGCAGCCCGAGCGGCTTCAGCACGGCCTTGGCCAGGTCCTTGCGGTCCAGGGCGCGGGCCACGGCCCGGCGGACCCGCTCGTCGGCGAGCGGGCCGCTGGAGCCGTTGAGGGCCAGCTGGGTGTAGGCGGGCTCCAGGGACTTGCGTACCTCGTAGCCGCGCAGGGCCTGGGTGCGGCGGGCGGACGCGGCGGCGGCCCGGCGCTGCTTCTCGCGGGCGGTGAGCTCCTCGTCGGCGGCCTCTTCGTCGGAGCCGTGGGCGACTGCCCAGGAGCGCAGCGCCTCGGCGGAGGTCCGGTCGGCGCCGGGGCCCATGAGGGGGGTGCTGCCGGTGCCGCGTGACCGCGCGGCGGCGGTGATGCCGCGGGCCGCGGCCGGGTCGATCTCGGCCAGGTCGACGGTGCCGGAGGCAAGGGCGTTCGTGCGCCGGTCGCGGGGCACGGCGCGCAGCACGATCCGTTCGAGCTTGGCCGGCTCGCCCCACCAGCGCGGATTGCGGGTGAGGGTGACCTCGTCGGCGTCGCGGTCCACCTTCTGCAGGGCGAAGGGCCCGGCGGTGATCTTCAGCTTGCGGCGCGCCCCGTCGTTGAAGGAGTCGGGGGTGCCCATGACCTCCTTCGGGTACAGCGGCGTGAACAGCGACTTCCAGTCGGCGTAGGGCCGGCTGAAGGTGACCTTGACCTCCAGGTCGTTCGCGCCGCGCTCGATCTTCCCGATGCGGTCGTAGCCGGCGTTGCGGGCGGTCCAGTACGCGGTGTCCTTGCCGGACAGGGCACGCCACTGGGCGGCGAAGTCGGCCGCGCCGATCTCGCGGCCGTCGCTCCACACCGCCTGCTGGTTGAGCTTGTACAGGACCACCTGCTGGGGCTCGGTGTCGACGACCTTCGCGGACTCCAGGTAGGCGGGGTTGCGCTCGGGGCGGCCGCTGCCGTCCATCCGGAACATCGACGGCAGGACGGCCTGGGCGATCCGGCCGGTGGTGGCGTCGGCGTCCGACTGGAAGGTGTTCAGGGTCTCGGGCACGGAGTCCACGGCCCAGCGCAGCGTTCCGCCGTCGGCGATCCCGTCGCGCCCGGCGGGTGCGATGTCCTGCCCGGCGAGGGGTTTGCCGGCCGGGTCCTCGGTGCCGCACCCGGCGAGCGCGGGCACGGCGAGCGCACCCGCGGTGAGGAAGGCGACCGAGCGCAGTACTGCGCGCGATCCGACGCCGTCGTGGGACATCTCTGGGTACCTCCGGGAAGCCGCGGGCGTTATGATCACTTTTGGCGGTATTTGGAGCTCATCTGATGTATGCGGCCACTGAAGAGGAAAGGGTTCGGCGACACAGAGCGACACGACGGGCACGGGCGGCAAGCTCACCCGTGCGGCGCAACACACCGAAGGGAGCACCGCCACGCCTCGGCCAATCGGTGCACATCCCTTCACAGCGCGTGGTGTGACGCGCAACACTCGCAGGCGCATGAACGTGCCGCCTCGGTCCTCGACGGACCCGGAAGTGAGGGCAAGTCATGTCCGTGCACGACGACCTGACGTCAGTCCAGCGCTGCCTCGACGACCTGTTCCGGTCGGTCGGGCGCCTGGAGAAGCAGCTCGGCAGCGGCGGTCTGGAGATGCGCCGCGTCCGCGCCGACGCCGATCACCTGCGGGAGAGCGTCGCCCTCCTGCGCGAGGCGGCCGCCGCCGGTGCCACCGCACCCCAGCGGCCCGACCTCGTCACCATCTCGGACGCGCCGTACGACCCGTCGCTGTGGGTCGACACCGACGACGAGGGTCTCGGCGCCCGCGACCGGCGCGCTCCCTGATCCCGGACGGGAGAGCCGGGAGGACGCCAGGAGCAGCGAGAGGTCCGCGGGGGCGAGGCATTCGAGCCAGACAGTAGGGAGCCGACCAGTGGCCACAGGTACCGAACCACCAGCCACCCAGCCCCAGCCCCGAGGCGGCGGCGTACGGGCCGCTCCGCGCGCCGCCATCGACGCCCCGCACCTGCGGACCGACCGCTGGTGGCTGGCCCCGGCCGCCACGGCCGCCGGTCTGCTGGCCTTCGTCGTCTACTCGACCTGGCGGGCGTTCGCGAACGCCGACTACTACGCGGCCCCCTACGTCTCGCCGTTCTACTCCCCGTGCCTGGCGGAGAACTGCGCGCCCATGAGGGCCGGGCCCAACGTGGAGATCTTCGGCAGCTGGTGGGGCCTGTCCCCCGCGATCCTGATCCTGATCTTCCCGCTCGGCTTCCGCCTGACCTGCTACTACTACCGCAAGGCCTACTACCGGGGCTTCTGGGCGTCCCCGCCGGCCTGCGCGGTGGCCGAGCCGCACAAGAGGTACACCGGCGAGACCCGGTTCCCGCTGATCCTGCAGAACATCCACCGCTACTTCTTCTACGCGGCGATCCCGGTCGCCGGGATCCTGACGTACGACACGGTGCTCGCCTTCCGCGACGAGCACTACGCCTGGGGCCACATGGGGCTGGGCACCCTGGTGTTCCTGGTCAACATCGTGCTGATCTGGGCGTACACCCTGTCCTGCCACTCCTGCCGGCACATCGTCGGCGGCAAGCTCAAGCACTTCTCGAAGCACCCGGTGCGCTACCGGATGTGGCAGTGGGCCGGGAAGCTCAACGCCCGGCACATGCTGCTCGCGTGGTCGTCGCTGGTGAGCGTGGCGCTCGCCGACTTCTACGTCTATCTGGTCGCCTCCGGGGTCTTCGACGATCCGCGCTTCTTCTGACGAGTTCCGATGAGTGAGGCCTTGTGATGACCGTGGTCGACCGGCAGGAATGGGACGTCGTCGTGGTGGGCGCGGGCGGCGCGGGGCTGCGCGCCGCCATCGAGGCCCGCGAGCGGGGCGCCCGTACGGCCGTGATCTGCAAGTCGCTGTTCGGCAAGGCGCACACGGTGATGGCCGAGGGCGGCATCGCGGCGGCGATGGGCAACGTCAACGCGGGCGACAACTGGCAGGTGCACTTCCGCGACACCCTGCGCGGCGGCAAGTTCCTCAACCAGTGGCGGATGGCCGAGCTGCACGCCCAGGAGGCGCCGGAGCGGGTGTGGGAGCTGGAGACCTGGGGCGCGCTGTTCGACCGGACCAAGGACGGCCGGATCGCGCAGCGCAACTTCGGCGGCCACGAGTACCCGCGCCTGGCGCACGTCGGCGACCGTACGGGCCTGGAGCTCATCCGCACCCTCCAGCAGAAGATCGTCGCGCTCCAGCAGGAGGACCACCGCGAGAGCGGGGACTACGAGGCCCGGCTGAAGGTCTTCCAGGAGTGCACGGTCACCCGGGTGCTCAAGGACGGCGAGCGGGTCTCCGGGGTGTTCGCCTACGACCGTGAGACGGGCCGCTTCTTCGTGCTGCAGGCGCCCGCCGTGGTGATCGCGACGGGCGGGATCGGCAAGTCGTTCAAGGTGACGTCGAACTCCTGGGAGTACACGGGCGACGGTCACGCGCTGGCGCTGCTGGCCGGAGCGCCGCTGCTGAACATGGAGTTCGTGCAGTTCCACCCGACGGGCATGGTCTGGCCGCCGTCGGTGAAGGGCATCCTCGTCACCGAGTCGGTGCGCGGCGACGGCGGTGTGCTGCGCAACTCCGACGGCAAGCGGTTCATGTTCGACTACATCCCCGACGTCTTCAAGGAGAAGTACGCCGAGACGGAGGAGGAGGCCGACCGCTGGTACGACGACCCGGACCACAACCGGCGCCCGCCCGAGCTGCTCCCCCGCGACGAGGTGGCCCGGGCCATCAACACCGAGGTGAAGGAGGGCCGGGGCTCCCCGCACGGCGGCGTGTTCCTGGACGTGTCGACACGGATGCCCGCCGAGGTCATCAAGCGGCGGCTGCCGTCGATGTACCACCAGTTCAAGGAGCTGGCCGACGTCGACATCACGGCCGAGCCGATGGAGGTCGGGCCCACCTGCCACTACGTGATGGGCGGGGTCGCCGTCGACTCCGACACGGCGGCGGCGCGCGGGGTGCCCGGGCTGTACGCGGCCGGTGAGGTCGCGGGCGGGATGCACGGTTCCAACCGGCTCGGCGGCAACTCCCTGTCCGACCTGCTGGTCTTCGGCCGCCGGGCGGGCTGGCACGCGGCCGAGTACGCGGCGGGCCTGGCGGCACGGCCCCAGGTGGACGACGTCCAGGTCGACGCGGCGGCGGCCGAGGCGCTGCGCCCCTTCTCGGCCGAGGCGGAGATCGAGGAACCGGCCGGGGGCCCGCCGGAGAACCCGTACACCCTGCACCAGGAACTCCAGCAGACGATGAACGACCTGGTCGGCATCATCCGCCGCGAGACGGAGATGAAGCAGGCCCTGGAGAAACTGGCCGAGCTGCGGGTGCGGTCCCGCCGGGCGGGCGTCGAGGGGCACCGGCAGTTCAACCCCGGCTGGCACCTCGCCCTGGACCTCAGGAACATGCTGCTGGTCAGCGAGTGTGTGGCGCGGTCCGCGCTGGAGCGCACCGAGTCGCGCGGCGGGCACACCCGCGAGGACTACCCCGCGATGGACCGCAAGTGGCGCCGGATCACCCTGCTGTGCCGGCTCACCGACCCCACGGGCGGCCTGGCGGCCACCGACCCGGTACGCGGCCAGATCACCCTGGAACGCGAGACCGCCGAACCCCTCCGCCCCGACCTGCTCGCCCTGTTCGCCAAGGAGGAGCTGGTCAAGTACCTCGCCGAAGAGGAGCTGTACACATGAGCGGCTACGAGGCCCGCTTCAAGGTGTGGCGGGGCGACGCGGCGGGCGGCGGCCTGCAGGACTTCACGGTCGAGGTCAACGAGGGCGAGGTGGTGCTGGACATCATCCACCGCCTGCAGGCCACCCAGGTGCCCGACCTGGCCGTGCGGTGGAACTGCAAGGCGGGCAAGTGCGGTTCGTGCTCGGCCGAGATCAACGGGCGGCCGCGGCTGATGTGCATGACCCGCATGTCGGTCTTCACCCGGGAGGAGACCGTCACGGTCACCCCCCTGCGCGCCTTCCCGGTCATCCGCGACCTGGTCACGGACGTCGGCTTCAACTACGCCAAGGCCAGGGAGGTGCCCGCCTTCGTGCCGCCGCCCGGCCTCGGCCCCGGCGAGTACCGCATGTTCCAGCAGGACGTGGACCGGCCGCAGGAGTTCCGCAAGTGCATCGAGTGCTTCCTGTGCCAGAACACCTGCCACGTGGTGCGCGACCACGAGGAGAACAAGGAGGCGTTCGCCGGTCCGCGCTACCTGATGCGGATCGCGGAGCTGGACATGCATCCGCTGGACGCGGCGGCACAGGCGGGGGTGGACCGCAAGGCCACCGCCCAGGACGACCACGGCCTCGGCTACTGCAACATCACCAAGTGCTGCACCGAGGTGTGCCCCGAAGGCATCAAGATCACCGACAATGCGCTGATCCCCTTGAAGGAACGGGCCGTCGACCGCAAGTACGACCCGCTGGTGTGGCTCGGCAGC
This sequence comes from Streptomyces sp. NPDC052682, assembly GCF_040678435.1. Classification (NCBI taxonomy): domain Bacteria; kingdom Bacillati; phylum Actinomycetota; class Actinomycetes; order Kitasatosporales; family Streptomycetaceae; genus Streptomyces; species Streptomyces sp. NPDC052682. The sequence goes on from NZ_JBFATS010000003.1 coordinate 225,873, forward strand.
CGGATCCGCCGCAGGTCCGCGTCCTCCTGAGCAGGTGCTTGTCACACGCCTCCGGCCCGCCCGGCCGCAGGCCCGGAGGCGACCATGTCCAGGACCCTGCCGAGGTTGAAAGTCGCCCTTCAGCAGCCGCAGCGGGCCCGCGACCAGGCCGAGGTGAAGGGCCAGGCCGTACAGCCGCAGACGGTCCTTGTCGAGGTCGGGGCCGGCGGTGCGCAGTGTGTCGTAGTGCGGGCCGAAGCGCAGGCGGAGGGGGCCGAGGGCGGCACGGGTGAGGGGGGCGAGGTCGGCGGTGGTCAGGGGCCGGCGGCTTCGGGGCTGTCGGTCACGGGTCACCGCGCCCAGTCTTCCCTGCCGGACCCGCCCGCGTCATGGCGATGTCCACGGACCGGGCGCACCCCGCTCGCGCGGCCGCGGGGCTGCCCATACGCTCCGAAAGGTGACGCCCTCATCGCCACGGAGCCGGCCGCGCCGGGCCACCTCGCCGCTGTCCGTGCGGGTGGCGCACGCCCTGCTGGGCGCGGTGGCCGCGGTGGTGTGGCTGGTGCTGCCCTGGGTGGCGACGCACTCCGCCACGCCGGCGTCGGTCCCCGGTGAGCGGCCCGCCGCGAGCGGCGCGGTCGCGCAGCGCGAGGGGGAGGACACCTCCACCGGCGACCTGGTCCTGCCGCTCGTCGTGGCGGGCGCGGTGGTGGTCGTGGCCGGGTTCGGCTACGTACGGCGCACCCGGCGCGCGCGCTCGCGCACGACTCCCGGCGGGAAGCCGGCCGGACCGGCGGGTGGGTCCGGCCCGCCCCTGGAGGAACTCGACGAGCGGGCACGGGCGTTGCTGGCCGAGGCGGACGACTGGGTGCGCACCAGCCGCGAGGAACTCGCCTTCGCCCAGGACCGGTCCGGCGCGCAGGCCGTCGCACCCTTCGCGCGGGCGCTGCGGGAGGCGGAGGCCGAGCTGGCGGCCGCGTTCCGGATGCGGCAGCAGTACGACGAGGGCGTGCCCGGGGACGAGACGGGACGCCGGCAGGCGCTCGCGGGGATCCTGGGGCGCTGCCTGGAGGCGGGACGGCGGCTGGACGCGGCGGCCGACGGGTTCGACGAGCTGCGGGGGCTCGAGCGGGATCCGGGGCCTGCGCTGGCCGTCGCGCAGGCCCGCTTCCACGCCCTGACCGCGCGGATGGGCCCGGCCCGGGCCCTGCTCGCGGACCTCGCCGCACGCCATGCGGCCTCCGCGACCGACCCGGTCGTCGGCTCCGCCGAACAGGCCGAGGACCGGCTGCTGTTCGCCACCACCCACCTGAACCGGGCCTATCAGGCCACCGACCTGGGCGACCGCCCCCGCGCGGCCGCCCAGCTGCGCGCCGCGGAGGCGGCCGTGGCCCAGGCGGAGGCCTTCGTCGACGGGGTGGAGCGCCTCGCCGCGGAACTGAGGGCGGCCGGGGAGCTGGTGGGCCCGGTGCTCACCGGGGCCGAGGCGGAACTGGCCCTGGTCCGCGGGGCGCTGCCGCCTCCCGGCACCGGGGAACGACCGGCCGACGCCGGCACGGGCGCGATGGCGGGTGCGGCGCCGGACGCCGTCCCGGACACGGCCCGGCCGGTGCGGCGGCCCGGGCTCCCGCAGATCCCGCTGGGCGAGCTGCACTCGCGCGCGCTGCACGCCGACGCGGTGCTGGCCTCCGTACGGCAGGAGCTGACGGCCGGCCGGCCCTACGATCCGCTCGCCGTGCTGCGCCGGGTCGTGGGGGCGGTGGCTCCCCTGGCGACGCGGCACGCGGGCGTCCTGCCGGCCGCCGCCGGGCTGCTCGCCCGCAGCAGCACCGCCGTCGCGGCCGGCTTCGTCACGACCCACCGGGGCGCGGTGGGCGGCACGGCCCGCACCCGCCTGGCGGAGGCGGCACGGCTGCTGCCGTCCGAGGCCCTGGCGGACCAGCTGCGGGCCGACGCCCTGGCCCTGGACGCCCGGGAGCGCGCCGAGCGGGACGTGCGGGCGCACGGGAGCACCTACGCGGGGGCTGCCGGGTCGGTGAGTGGTGTTGCCGGGGCCGTGGTCGGCGGGATCCTCCTGGCCGCCGCATCGGACGACGACCCGGCGGGGCCGGTCGCGAGCTTCGGGGGGCCGACGAGCAGAGGGCGACGGGGGGCACCCTGACCTGCGTGGGTCCGGGTCGGTCAGTCCTGGGGGCGGGGCGGCGTCCTGACCCTGACGCCCGGCAGCGGGACGTGCGGGCGCACGGGAGCCCCTACGCCGGGGCTGCCGGACCGGTGAGCGGTGTTGCCGGGGCCGTGGTCGGCGGGATCCTCCTGGCCGCCGCGTCGGACGACGACCCGGCGGGGCCGGTCGCGAGCTTCGGGGGGCCGGCGAGCAGAGGACGACGGGGGGCACCCTGACCTGCGTGGGTCCGGGTCGGTCAGTTCTGGGGGCGGGGCGGCGTCCTGGCGCAGAGGTACGGACGCGCGAGCAGCAGGCCGGTGCCGGTCGTGAGGATGCCGACGTAGACCGGCGCGAGGTGGAGGAAGTCCGTGTAGTGGATCGCGCCGTGGACGAGGACGGCCGGCAGGAAGCCGGCGGCGGCCGCCGCGGTCAGCGTCCAGAACACCCAGCTCTCCCCTCGCCGCCAGCCCCACGCGCTGAGCAGCACGATCGCCACCGCGGCGGCCATCAGGGCACCGCCGAACCCGGCGCGGTCGTGCGCGACGAACGGCAGCAGGCGCGGATGCGCGGCTTGAAGGGCCTGCGCGCTGGTGTGCAGGAAGGTCAGGTCGCTCGGCACGAAGACGCCGGTCAGACCGACCACGGAGATCACCGCCCCGCCGGCGAACAGCCCCGCTCCGGTGATGATCAGCAGCAGCTGGCCGGTCAGGGCCCGCCGGCGTTCCCGCTCCGGGCCCTCGGGCGCCAGGTGCCAGCGCGGGGGGTGCGGGGTCCGGCGGACCGCGGCCAGGAACATCGGGAACAGCACGAGTGCGGTGGCCGTGTGCAGGGGTTCCACGAACCCGGTGGCCAGGAAGTAGAAGAGGCTGGCGAAGCCGATCGTCCCCGACAGCAGGTACACCTCACGGGCCCAGGGCCAGCCGCGCCGGATCCCGCCGACGGCGAGGCCGGTGTACAGGGCGCCGATCGCCACCATCGTGCCGGCCATGGTGATGCGGTCGTGCTGGAGGAAGTGCACCAGGTGGTGGTTGACGGCGTGCAGGTCGCCGAGCGTCATGCCGAGGTAGTCCCGGTCGTACCACAGCAGCACCGGCCCGAGCGTGATCAGCGCGGCGCCGAGTCCGGCACCCGTCATGCCGAGCCCGACGAGCAGCGCCCACCACCAGGCGGGCCAGCGGCGGGGGTCGCGGCCGGCGTCCCGCAGCCCCGGAGCGGGCGCGGTGGGCGTGGCGGCCTCGGTGACCCGTGCGAACCAGCCGGGTCCGGCCTCCAGGAGAACTTCCGGCCGGGCGAGTACGACGGTGCCCGGCTCCTCGAGGGCGGCGGCCGCGGCGGTGACGGACGGGTCGGACACCCGGACCACACGCGGGTCGTCGCCGTCGGTGAACCCGTCGGCATGGGGCGCGAGGGCGGCCTCCACCTCCGGGGTGCGGGCCCGGACAACGACAGGAACCAAGCGGCCGGCCGCTGCCTCGCGCACGCTGTGCGCATCGGCCGCCGAGACGGGTGCCACCTCCACGACACCGGCCCCGAGCGGAGGCATCGCGCGTATCACCTCGCGGGCGAGCGAGGGCGGCACGCAGATCCCGAGGCGCACGGCCACGGGGACGCCCGCGATCTCGCCGGCGAGCCGCTCGGGCGGATGACGGTGACCGAAGCCCCGGGCGATCAGCCGCGCGCCCGCGGGACGCGAGCCGATCCAGGCCAGCAGCCGCAGCGCGGTGCGCCGTGAACGGCGTTCGCCGAGGAGGGCGGCGGCCGCGCCGCGCAGCGGGTGGTACGTCCAGTCCGGCATCAGCCGCCCCCGTTCTCCGTCAGGTTCGCCGGGCCGCCGGGCGGGGTCCAGCCCAGCACCGGCGTCATGGCACGCAGCGTCGCCCGCGCCGGTGTCAGCCGGGCGGCCGTGTTCCGCAACAGCACCGCGGGCGGCCACGCCAGCTGGCCGAGCACGCCGAGCCGGGCGGAGCGGCGCGCGACGGCCTGCGTGCGCGGGCGGCGCAGCACGTCGTACGAGCCGAGCGCCGCGGGCACGTCCGGGGTGCTGTCGAGACAGTGGGCCAGGGTCACCGCGTCCTCCAGCGCCTGGCAGGCGCCCTGGCCCAGGTCGGGGGTCATGGCGTGAGCGGCGTCGCCCAGCAGCGCGACCCGGCCGTGGACGAAGGACGGCAGCGGCGGCAGGTCGTACAGGTCGTGCCGGAGGACCGCGTCCGGGGGAACGGCGGCCAGCAGGGCGGGGACGGGATCCGGCCAGGTCCCGAACCGGCGGAGCAGTTCGGCGTACTCGGACGGGGCGGACGGTGTCCCGGCCGGCAGTGACGCGGTGGCGAAGCAGTACATCCGGCCGCCCGGCAGCGCCGTGCAGCCGAACCTCTCTCCGCGGCCCCAGGTCACCGCGCCCTCGCCGGGCTGCTCGGCGAGCGGCTCGGTGACCATGCGCCAGGCGGTGTAACCGGCGTACCGGGGGCCGGGCGCCCCGGGCCACAGGGCGCGGCGGACCGCGCTGCGCAGCCCGTCGGCGCCCACCACGAGGTCGGGCCGCGAGACGCCGCCGCGGTGTTCGACGACCGGGCGGCCGCCTTCGTGGCGGACCCCCGACACCTCGCTGCCGGGCCGCAGGCTGCCGGCGGGCAGCGCCTCGGCGAGCGCCCGCAGCAGGTCCGCGCGGTGCAGGACCAGCAGGGGGTGGCCGAAGCGGCGTGCCAGCTCCGCGTTGTCCGTGCGGGACAGCCAGCGGCCCCGCCGGTCGCGGACGCCGCCCGCCCTCTCGACGGCTCCGAGCGCGCGGACGGAGCGGGCCAGGCCCAGCGCCTGAAGCGCGTGCAGCGCGTTCGGCCACAGGGAGATCCCGGCGCCGATCTCGGTGAACCGCGCCGCGCGTTCCAGCACCTCGACGCGCCAGCCCCGGCGGTGCAGGGCGACGGCCGCCGCCAGACCGCCGATTCCGCCGCCGACGATGGTCGCGGCCCGCTGCGGCATGTGTCCTCGCTCTGAATTCGGGGCGTGGTGAGGCCTCAACGTACCCGAGCCGCGTCGCGGGCGCGGGTCCGCCCTCCGCGCGGGCGACGCGACGCTCCCAGCCCTCCTAGAACAGGCTCAGCAGTGCCTCCGCCGGGTCCGCGAGGCCCGTGTCGCCGCCCGGAAGGGGCAGTTCGAACCACACCGTCTTGCCGCGCGGGGTACGGCGGGAGCCCCAGGCCGCGCTGAGCAGGCCGACCAGTTGCAGGCCCCGGCCGCCCTCGTCGGTGTCGCGGGCCCGGCGGCGGCGGGGCTGGACCAGGCCGGAGTCCCAGACCTCGCAGACCAGGGTGCGGTCCAGCAGCAGACGCAGGCGGATCTCGCCCTCGCCGTAGCGCAGGGCGTTGGTGACCAGTTCGCTGACGAGGAGTTCGGTGGTGTCGACCAGCGGCTCCAGGTCCCAGGTGAGCAGCTGCGCCCGGGCGTACTCGCGGGCCCGTCCCACGCTGCGCGGCTCACGCGGCAGGGTCCAGTCGCCGACGGACTCGGCGGGCAGTCCCTGTACACGTGCCATCAGCAACGCGATGTCGTCCTCGCCGTGGTGCGTGTCGAGGGTGTTGAGGACGTGGTCGCAGACGTCCTCCAGGTACTGCGAGGGGTCGGCGCGCAGTGCCGTCGCCGGGGGGTGGTGGCCGGGTGACGGGCGGGGCGGGTCCGACAGGGCGTTGACGAACGCCTGGAGACCCTCGTCCAGCGGGTGGTCGCGGCTTTCGACCAGTCCATCCGTGTAGAGCGCGAGCAGGGCGCCTTCGGGCAGTTCGACCTCGACCTCCTCGAAGGGCTCCCCGCCGACGCCGAGCGGCATGCCCGGCGGCACGTCCAGCATCAGCGCCTGTTCGCCCGGTTCGACCAGGACGGGCGGCAGATGACCGGCGTTGGCGAAGGTGCAGCGCCGGGTGACGGAGTCGTAGACGGCGTACACGCAGGTCGCCAGGTACACCTCCGACAGGTCCGCCTCACGGGGGCGGCGGGCCGCCCGGGTGGCCTGCTGCACACCGCCGGGCGCGCCAAGGCCCCGGGCGATCTCGTCCAGCTGGGACAGGACCTCGGCCGGTTCGAGGTCCAGCTGCGCCAGTGTCCGTACCGCCGTGCGCAGTTCGCCCATCGCGACGGCGGCGCGCAGGCCGCGGCCCATCACGTCGCCGACGACCAGCGCGGTGCGGTGGCCGGGGAGTTCGATGACGTCGAACCAGTCGCCGCCGACCTCGCTGGGCCGGCCGGTGGCCGCGTTGCCGGGCAGGTAGCGGCAGGCGATGTCCAGGCCGGAGGCCTCCGGGTCGCCGGGCGGGAGCAGGGACCGTTGCAGTATCAACGCGCGTTCGTGTTCGCGCCGGTACAGGCGGGCGTTGTCGATGCAGACCGCGGCACGGGCGGCCAGTTCCACGGCCAGGTCCCGGTCGCGCTCCCCGAACGGCTCGCTGCCCTTCGTCCGCGCGAACTGCACCAGTCCCACGACCGTGTCGTGGGCGACCATCGGCACGGCGAGCGTGGACTGCACCAGCCCGCCGTCCTCGCCGGGCACGGTGCGCGGGCGGCCGGTGCGCAGGGCGTCCGCGCAGGGCGAGTTGAAGGGGTAGTGGTGGACGGCGCCGACCTCGACGGGCGCGCCGGTGCCGCTGAAGGGCGCGTCGGAGACGGCGCTGGCGAAGGCGACGCGACGCAACTCGGCGCTGCCGTCGGCCAGTCCGGGCGGGGTCTCGTCGCCCACCAGCAGGCCCTGGTAGAGGTCCACGGTGGCCAGGTCGCAGAAGCCGGGGACGACCACGTCGAGGAGTTCGCGGGCGGTGGTCTCCAGGTCGAGGGAGTTCCCTATGCGGGCGCCCGCCTCGTTCAGCAGGGCGAGGTTGCGCCGTGCGGCGGCGGCCTCGCGGGCGGCCTGGCGGCGGGCGGTTATGTCGGTGCCCAGCCAGGCGATGCCGATGGGGCGGCCCGAACCGCTGTGCACGCGGTAGAGGTTGACGGACCAGTGGCGGCGCTCGTCGGAGCCCGGCAGGAAGCCGGTGATGTGCATGTCCGTGATGGACTCGCCGGTCTCCAGCACCCGGCGCAGGGTGGCCGCGACCCGTTCGGCCTCGCCGCGCGGCAGGTAGTCGTGGACGCCGCGGCCGCGGTGGTCGTCGGGGGTGCCGCCGAAGGTGGAGGCGAACCGCTCGTTGACGCGGCGGACCCGCAGGTTCGGGTCGATGAGCAGGAAACCGAACGGGCATTGGCCGAATATCGACTGCGAGGCGGCCAGATCGGTCTCGATGCTGCGCAGCGTGCGGACGTCCACGACGATGCACACGGCGGCCTTCTCACCGTCCTCGGTGTGCGTCGGCATGACGTACACCTCGGCGAGGCCCTCCTTGCCGCGGCCCCCGTCGGGCGCCTCCGGCAGCCGGAAGGGCACCACACCGGTCCACTCGCGGCCGTCGAGGATCTCGGCCATCTTGCGCTGGCCCCGCTCGCGCAGGTCCGGGTCGATGAAGACCTCGATGGGGTCCATGCCCACGGCCCGTTCGGCGGGGATGCCGAACAGCTGCTCCGCGCGCAGGCTCCACTGGTCGACCAGGCCGTCGGGGCCGATGGAGAAGGACGCGACCTTGATGTAGTCGTAGATGGAACCGGGCGGGCTGCTCTGCCACAGGGCGTCGCCCGACGGCGCGTCGCCGGACGTCTGGCCGAGCGTCTGGCCGGGCGGTGTCTGGCCGGGCGTTCGGCCGGACGCCGCTTCGGCGGCCTGCGGCCTCGCGCCCTCCGACGGGTCCTCGGACTCCGTGGCCTTCGCTGGTATCTCGCTCACGCGAACCGTCCCCTCCAGCTCACCGCGTCCGGCACCGGTCACCGATGGCGGCTGACCCGCAGTATCCAGCACTACGGCGCCGCACGACACGGTGTTCACGATCACAGCACGTATCCGGCGGTTTTCGGACCCGGCCGTGAGAACACTTCCAGTCTTCTAACCAGGGAACACGTCGTCGAATCACCCGGTTCGACAACCCCGACCAGGCTGAACCCCCCGTTCGACAGGGCGGGGACGGACGTACAGCCGATTCAGGGGACCGCCAGTTCGAACCAGACCGTCTTGCCGTCGGCCCCCGGCCGGGTGCCCCAGCGGTTGGAGGCGGTGGCCACCAGTTGCAGGCCGCGGCCGCTCTCGTCCTCGGGCCGGGCGAGGCGTTCGCGGGGCGGGTCCGGGAGCGTGTCGGAGACCTCGACGAGCAGGACGCCGTGCGGGGCGGAGGGGCGGACCAGGCGGACGCCGATGGGGCCGGTGGCGTGCCGCAGGGCGTTGGTGACCAGTTCACTGACCAGCAGGGCCGTGAGGTCGCCGACGCTGTCGAGGGCCCAGCCGCGCAGCTGGGCGCGGACGACCGAGCGTGCGGCGCGGACCGCACCCGGGTCCGCGGGAAAGGTCCACTCGGCGCGGTCGCCTTCCGTGTCGATCACGCCGATCACTTCCCAGGCAAGCGAGCCCACCGATGTCCGGATTCGTGGGGTTAATGGGCACATACCCGATATTCGGGGGCGGGTACCGCCTGGGACCGTGGACTGTGGGACAAACGGCGTAGGGGCGGTGCCGGATCGACCGGCCGGAGCGCGCCCCTGCGAGGCCTTATGCGCTGCGGGGGTCCTGCGTGTCGAGGCCGAGGTGGGCCAGGGTGGCGCTCACGGCCGGTACGTCCTGGTCGAGCCAGTCGACGTCCCAGATCTCGGCGGGGGTGAGCCAGCGCAGCGCGTCGTGGTCCTGGAGGGGTTCGGGGGCGGGGGAACCGGGGTGCAGGCGTGCGGTCCACACGTGCAGGACGTACGGCGGCCTCAGCGGCCACTCGCCCGGGACGCGTTCGAGGGGCTCGGCGTCGACGCCGAGTTCCTCACGGAGTTCACGCACCAGGGCGGCGGCGGGGGTCTCGCCGGGTTCGACCTTGCCGCCGGGGAGTTCCCAGCGGCCGGCCAGGTCGGCGGGGGCGCTGCGGCGGGCGGCGAGGAGGTGGGGGCCGTCGGTGAGGGCGGCGCCTACGACCACGGTCGGTTCTGTCATGCGGGGGAGCGTACGACCTGGCCGGGTGCCCCGACCCCACGCGGTCAGGAAGCCGCTCCCCACCCCGCCGAGCCAAATGATCAACCCAGCCGGCCACAGGGCCACCCCAGGGCATCCACCCCGGCCGGCCAGGAAGCACCCCGGCGCGCACCCCGGCTCAGTCGTCGGCCGGGCCCGCGCCGTGGGGGCCGATCCTCTCGACCCAGTACAGCTGCTTGTGGCCGGAGCCGTCGAGGCTGTCGGCGATCTTCTGGGCCTCTGCTCGGGTCGCGTACCTGCCGACGCGGTAGCGGTTGCCGTTGTCGTCCTGGCGGATCACGAGCCAGGGAAGAGTGACCGTGCCGTCGTTCATCGCGCCCCTCCGCATCCCGCCCGCGGCCCGTACCGCGCCCCGCCCACTAAGGAAACCGCACTCCGCATATGCCCGAGCCTACGCCTTACCTTCACGCAGCGAATACGGCTTTTCACAAAGAGGTACGCATCCAGCCAGCACCACCCCGCCCCCGGGGGGCGCACGACGTGGAACGTCCCGCCTGGACGGACCGACGCATCCGGTCAGCGGCACGCCGCGCGCTCGGGCGCACCTCGGGGGCGACCTGCGAGAACGGCCAGATTGCTACGGCACCGGAAGACCACCACGGCCCCCGCACGCCTGGGGCGTCACGGCTCACGAGGGGCGTGCGGGAAGCGTGCGGGAGGGATACGCAGGGATGTTCGCTACTTGACCGGGAGGTGGTAGGCGACCCGGTAGCGGTCGGCCGGGATGACCACCTCCGCCGTCTCGACCGGCCGGCCGGAGGCGTAGAAGGTGCGCTGGATGACCAGGACGACATGGCCGGGGACGCCGCCGAGGACGAGGAGTTCCTCGGCGAGGCCGGGGCGGGCGCCGACCTCCTCGGTGACGTTGTCGACGATGACGTCGATGGCGCGCATGCGCTCCACGACGCCCATGCCGCCGAGCGGGCCCTCCTCGGGCAGCATCACCGGCGTGCGGCCGGTGACGGCCAGCGGTTCCCAGGAGGTGGAGAGCATCATCGCCTCGCCGCCCTCCCGGAACAGGTACCTCGTCCGCATCACGCGCTCGCCGGGCTCGATGCCGAGCCGCTCGGCGATCGCCGCGCTCGCCTCCACCTGCTCGCTGCTGGACTCCCAGGTGCCGCGCATCGCGGCGTCGGCCTGCTCCTGGCGGAACGGCGTGGCCCCGCCGGCCGGGCGGTAGCCGGAGCGGGCGATACGGCGGGGGGTGGGGCGCTCGCGCACGTACGTGCCCGAGCCCGAGCGGCCTTCGACCAGGCCCTCGGCCATCAGCACCTTGCGCGCCTCCAGGGCGACGGTGTCCGAGACGCCGTACTCCTCGCGGATGCGCGCCTGGGAGGGCAGGCGGGTGTGCGGTGGCAGCGAGCCGTCGACGATCTTCTTGCGGAGATCACCCGCGACACGCAGGTACGCCGGCTGCTCACCGAATGTCACTGGCCGCTCCCATCAGGTTGCACAGACAGCAACAGCGTGGCAACCGAAGGTTGTGACAGGCAAGCAAAGGCCAGAGAATCACTCGAAGTGATGACATGTGCCCCGCGCGGGCTTTACGCAGGCACTTTCTCCCCGCTATAGGCGTCCTCACACCTCGGCGTCGCCGCTCTGCCCACCCTCACCTGTGTCGCCGTCCTCGTACGACGGCGGGGTCGTCTCCAGGCCCAGGGCCTTGCGCGCGGTGACGGTCGTCGGGCCGTCGACGTAACCCCAGCCCTTGTCGTAGTGGGTGTAGTAGGTCTCGGCGTCATCGGCCGCAGCCGCCTTCGCCCAGTCCTTGCGGGCGGCCTCCATGTCCTTCACCAGCGCGGCGACGGGCCGCTCGGCGCCGGAGGGCCAGGAGTGGCCGCGCAGGGCCTCGATCTGGTCGCCGAGCTCGCCGTGCACCTGCTTCGCCCAGGACCGGGCGGCCGGCAGGTCGTCCTCGGGGTCGGTCTCGGGCTCCTCGTAGAGCACCCGGTCGACCGCGCCGGTCGCCTGAAGGAATGCGAGCTGGTCCGCGTCGAGGGTGGTCTCGTCGTTGCGCAGCGAGCCGGTCAGGCCCTGCTTGCCGTCCGTGCTGCCGAACAGGCAGGTGATCTCCCGGTCCCCGAGCGTCCAGCTGCTGCGGGACGGCACCAGGTAGTAGACGTCCACGTTCTCCGGCACGGCCCAGCTGTCCATGGCGTAGCGGTCCTGGAGCGTGGAGCAGCGGTCGTCGGCGATGCCGGTGACCTTGTCGTCCCCCGGGTAGGCCCCGCGGGGCAGGTCGATCACGGCGAAGACCTCGCCGTCGTGCCGGCGGGAGCAGGGCACCTCGTCGACGTCGTACGCGTCGCCCTCCAGGGAGCCGGTGGGCGTGTCGAAGCAGTCGCCCTTGGCGAGCGCGTAGGCGGTGCCCTCACCGTTGGCGCTGTCCTTGATCCCCTGCCAGGCCTCTCCCAGGATCCCGGTGGACAGCGTCACCCCCCACAGGGCGAGTCCCACGCAGGACAGCACGGCCCCGGCGACCGCCATGCCCTTGCCGCGCTCGCCCCGGCGCCGGATCTGCCGCAGCGCGACCAGCCCGAGGACGAGCCCGACGGCGGGCAGGAAGCAGAGGATGCCGAGCACGAGCGCGGCGACCGCGAGCCCGTTGACGGCGGACCGCGCGCCGTACGGTCCGTACGGTCCGTAGGGGCCCTGGCCCCAGGGCTGGGGGTACGGCCCGTGCGGCTGCTGCGGTCGCGGGGGCTGGTGGGGCCCGGGGGCCGGGGGGATCGACACAGGTACCGTGCTCCTGAGGCGGGCGGGCGCTGGACATACGTACGACTGGCGCATGGTAAGCGGGGAGTGGACGGGGGCGGTATGCGGATGACGAATGCGACGATCCGGGCGGTGAACGGGCTGACCGCGCGGTGGGCCGCGGAGGTGTCCGGGGGGACGGTGTTCTCGGCGGCGGGAGTGTGGCCGTTGCTGGGCTTCCTGGCGGACGGGGCGGGGGGCGGGGCGCGCCGGGAGCTCGCGGAGGCGGTCGGGCTGCCGGCGGACCGGGCGGCCGCGGCCGCGCGGGAGGTGCTGGCCGCGGCAGGCGCGCTCCGCGGGCTGGAGACGGCCCTGGGGCTGTGGACCCAGCGCACGCTGGAGCTGCGGGAGGCGTGGCAGGCCCGCCTGCCCGCCGAGGCCCACGGGGTGCTCACCGGTGACCCCGCGGCCGACCAGCAGGCCCTGGACGCGTGGGCGGTCGAGCGCACGGGCGGGCTGGTCGAGCGGATGCCCGTGGCGGTGCGGCCGGACACCGAGATGGTGCTGGCGAGCGCGCTGGCGCTGCGGACCCGCTGGCTGCGTCCCTTCGAGGAGACGGCCCTGACACCGGAGGGCGGGCCGTGGGCCGACCGTACGCTCCAGGGCCTGTGGCGCCCGAGCCGCGTGCTGGACCGGGTCGGTGTGGCGGACACGCCGCGCGGGCACGTCACCGAACTGAAGGTGCTGGGCGACAACGCCCTCGATGTCCATCTGCTGCTCGGCGAGGAGGGCATGACGCCGGGGCAGGTGCTGGCAGCCGGGGTGGACCTGCTGGCCCGCAGGCACCCGGTCGTGGCGGGTCCTCAGCTGCCCTACGGCGAGGTGGGCCCCGGTCTGCGGGTGAGGCGGGAGCGCCGGATGACGCCCGAGCCGCCCACGCTGGACGTCACCACCGTGGCGTACGGCGTGACGGCGGATCACAACCTGCTGGAGCACCACGCGTTGTTCGGGCTGACGACGGCGCGCCTGGACCTGCCCGGCCACTTCCCCGGCATCAGCGCCCTGCCGCTGTACGTCGGATCGGCCGGGCAGTCCGCCCTGGCGAGGTTCGGCGCGCGGGGCTTCGAGGCCGCCGCCGTGACGGTGATCGAGATGGCCGCGGCCGGCGGGGCTCCGCCACCGCTGCGCTACCTCACCACCACCGTCGAGGCCGTCTTCGACCGCCCCTTCGGCTTCCTGGCCCTGCACCGTCACTCGCGCCTCGTCCTCGCGGCGGGCTGGGTCACCGACCCGGAGCCCTTCCCCGAGGACGAGGTCACCTGACAGGCGGTCGGGTCAGAACTGCAACGCCCAGGCGTCGATGCGCCCGGTGTCCTGGTTGGCGTTGTCGCTGACGCGCAGCTTCCACGTGCCGTTCGCGGCCTCGGCGGAGGCGTTCACCGTGTACGTGGTGTCGATGTTGTCCGCGCTGCCGCCGGTGCCGTACGACTTCAGCGGGTACGCCGTGCCGTCCGGGGCGATCAGCTGGACCTGGAGGTCGCCGATGTAGGTGTGGACGATGTGCACCTCGACGGCCAGGGCCGAGGGCGCGTTCCCGGACACGCCGGAGACGGTCACCGGCGACTCGGTGGTGGCGTTGTCGTTGATGGCGTAGTCGGCGGTGTTCTCGAAGCGCGGGCCGGGCGGGGTCGTCGTACCGCCGCCGACGTACAGCAGGCGGTTGGGCGATCCGGTGCCCGGGTTGGTGACGACGCCGCTGGTGGCGGCGGACGTCAGGGCGGTGGAGACCTGGGCCGGGGTGGCCGTGGGGTTGTCGGCCAGGTAGAGCGCGGCCGCGCCGGCCACGTGCGGGGACGCCATCGACGTGCCGGAGATGGTGTTGGTCGCCGTGTCGCTGGTGTTCCACGCCGAGGTGATGGAGGAGCCCGGGGCGAACAGGTCCAGCACCGAGCCGTAGTTGGAGTAGCTGGCTCGGGCGTCGCCGGAGGTGGTGGCGCCGACCGTGATGGCCTCGGTGACGCGGGCCGGGGACTTGGTGGAGGCGTTGGTGGACTCGTTGCCGGCGGCGACGGCGAAGGTGACGCCGGAGGCGATGGCGTTGCGCACGGCGGTGTCGATGGCCGTGTCGGCGCCGCCGCCGAGGGACATGTTGGCGACGGCCGGCTTGACGGCGTTGCGGGCGACCCAGTCGATGCCGGCGACGACCTGGGCGGTGGTGCCCTGGCCGGAGTTGTTCAGCACCCGGACGCCGACGACCTTGGCCTTCTTGGCGACGCCGTAGGAGCCGCCCGCGATGGTGCCGGCGACGTGTGTGCCGTGGCCGTGGCCGTCCTGGGCGGTGCTGTCGTTGTCGACGGCGTCGTAGCCGTAGGAGGCCCGGCCGCCGAAGTCGCTGTGGGTGATGCGCACCCCGGTGTCGATGACGTACGCCGTCACGCCCTGCCCGGCCGAGTCCGGGTAGGTGTAGGAGCTGTTGAGCGGGAGGTTCTTCTGGTCGATCCGGTCCAGGCCCCAGGAGGGCGGGCTGGGCTGGGTCGCGGCGATGGAGAAGGTGCGGTCCTGGACGACGGAGGCGACGGCCGGGTCGGCGGCGAGCCGCTCGGCCTCGGCCTCGGAGGCCTCCACGGCGTAGCCGTTCAGCGCCTTGGTGTAGGTCCGCTCGATGTCGGCGCCGTACTTCTCGGCGAGGGCGCGGCCCTGGGCGGTACCGGCCTTCGCCCGGTCGGCCTTGAGGGTGACGATGTAGCTGCCGTCGACGGCGTTCGCGGCGCCGTCGTACTGGATGCGGCCTTGGGCGGCCGCGGGGGCGGCGCCTGCGGGGAGGGCGGAGACGAGGCCCGCGACCAGCGCCGCGGTGGTCGCCGCGCCGAGCGCGGCCAGTCTTCGCCGGGTGGGACGCATCACGATCATGCGAGGGGTCCTCCTCGATCGGTGGTGCACGTGTGGGGTTGGTGCACGACCACCGGACGCCGCGACCCTCTTCGGACCTGCCTTTAGGCATGCCCATGTCAACAGAGGGGCGACTCCTGTGCGTCAGCGAAAGATTGAGGCCTCCACAGGAATTGCACAAGGGCCCTGCACGGACAGGCAGGGCCCTCATCGTGTCCGTCAGTCGTCGAACGCCGTCGCCCGCGTCCGCTTCTCCCAGGCCAGCACCTCCTCGCGGACCTGGTCGAGATGGCCGAGGATCGTCGTGACGCTGTCGTCGCCGAGGGGCAGGCGCAGCGGCGTGTTGTCCGCCTGGAGCGCGGCCAGGATGAGGGCGGCCGCCTTGGCCGGGTCGCCCGGCTGGGTGCCGTCGCCGCCGTTGACGTAGGCACGGGTCCGGCTCACCTTCTCGTACACCCCGCTGTCGGCGCTCGCGCCCGCCCGGTCGCCCTGGAAGAGCGAGGTCCGGAAGGCACCCGGTTCGACGATCAGCACCTTGATGCCGAACTCGGCGACCTCGTCCGCGAGCGCCTCGCTCATGCCCTCCAGGGCGAACTTCGTTCCGCTGTACGCCGAGAAGCCCGCGAAGGAGCCCTGCCCGCCCACGCTGCTCATCTGCACGATCGCCCCGGAGCGCCGCTCGCGCATGACCGGCAGCACCGCCCGCACCAGGGCGGCCGGCCCGAAGACATGCAGGTCGAACAGCGCGCGCAGTTCCTCGTCGGCGGTCTCCTCGAAGGCGCCGACATGGGTGCGGCCCGCGTTGTTCACCAGCACGTCGATCCGCCCGTGCCGTGCCACGACATCCCGTACGGCCGCCTCGGCGGCGCTGGTGTCGGCGACGTCCAGGCGCAGCGCCTCCACCTGGTCGGGGTGCGCGGCCACCAGGTCCTCCAGCGCCTCGGGCCGCCGGGCCGCGCCGATCACCACGTCCCCCTCGGCGAGCGCCGCCTCGGCGATCGCCCGCCCGAAACCGCTGCTCGCGCCCGTGATCAGCCACACCTTGTTCATGACGACTCCCCTGTCTCGTCGGTTCACGCCAACCAGCCTGTGGCATAGGTGAGTTGGCCGTCCAAGATCTCCCGTGATAACCGATGGTCATGACAGCCGACGTCCATGTACGAGACCTGCGCTACTTCGTGGCGGTGGCCGAGGAACTGCACTTCACCCGCGCGGCCGAGCGCCTGTACGTCTCCCAGCCCGCGCTCAGCAAACAAGTACGGGCGCTGGAACGGCAGTTGGGTGTCGAGCTGTTCCGGCGCGACCGGCGGGGCGTTTTCCTCACCGAGGCCGGCACGGCCCTGCTGCCGCACGCCCGGCGGGTTCTGGCCGCGTGGGCCCAGGGGGCGGCGGCGGTGGAGTCGGCCCGAGCGGCGCAGCGCAGCACGCTGGTGGTGGGCATGAGCACCAGCCCGGGCCGCGGCGGACTGCTCCCGGCGATCCGCTCCCGCTTCACGGCCGCGTATCCGGGGACGGCCGTCCGGCTGCGGCAGGTGAACTGGCAGGACCCGACCGCCGGCCTCGCCGACGGCAGCTCGGACGTGGCCTTCGTCTGGCTGCCCCTGCCCGGCCAGGAGCGCTTCGCCTGGACGGTCCTCGCCGAGGAACCGCTGCTTCTCGCCCTCCCGGACACCCACCCCCTGGCCGGCCGCGCCGAGATCGACTTCACGGACCTGCTCGACGAGCCGTTCCTCGCCCTGCCCGAGAGCACGGGCCCGCTGCGCGACTACTGGCTCGCCCTGGACGCCCGTGGCGGCCGCCCTCCCCGCATCGGCGCGGAGATCGCGAGCACGGAGGAGACGTACGAGGCCCTGGTCGCCGGGCTCGGCGTGTGCCTGGTGGCGCAGGGCAACGTCCCGCTGCTCACCCTGGGCGGGGTGACCGCACGCCCCGTGCGGGGCGTGACGCCCAGCCGCTACGTGCTGGCCTGGCGGCGGGAGGACGGAGGGCGGGAACTGGTACGGGGATACGCCCGGGCGTGCCGGGAGGTGGCGGCGGCGAAGTGACGTCGCCGGCAGCTGTCCCCCGGCACCGAGGCACCGCGACTCCCCACGGACACCGCCCACGCGGCACCGGGACTCACACCTCCACGTCGACGCCGGCGTCCGCCACCCCCAGCCGCGCCTGTTCCTCCTCCACGATGCGCCGGGCCAGGGCGACGTCCGAGACGTCGACCGCGTCCGGGGTCGACTCGGCAACCGCGCTGCGCCGCGCGTAGGCGTCGAACAGGCGCGTCTTGTTCTCCAGCATCCGTACCATGCGCTCGTCCACGCCTCCGGTCGCGAGCAGCCGGTGCACCTGGACCGGGCGGACCTGTCCCATGCGGTGGGCCCGGGCCACGGCCTGGTGCTCGACGGTGGGCTTGAGCTGCGGCTCGCAGAGGATGACGACGGACGCGGCCTGCATGTTGAGTCCGACCCCGCCGGCCTCGATCTGGGAGAGCAGCACCGCGTGACCGGACGCGGCGGAGAACTCGTCCACGATCTGCTGCCGGCGCCCCGGCGGCACACTGCCGGTGATCGGCCCGACGACCTGCCCGGTCCCGGCGTCCAACGCCTCCCGCACGACGCCGAGAACATCGCGGAAAGCGGAGAAGACCACCACCTTCAGCCGGTTCTCGGCGGCCTCGGCGACCAGTTCCCGCAGCCGCTGGAGCTTCGCCGACTGCCGTGGCCGTGCGTAGGCCGCGCGGCGCATCGCCATGAAGTTGCCGGACCGTACGGCCTCCCGGTACGCCTCCTCGTCCGCCGCGCTCAGTTCCTCCCACTCGTCGGTGTGCTGCAGCACGGGCAGTTCGGTGAGCACGTCCTGCTGGTTGCGGCGCAGGTAGACCGGCGCGACCGCCTTGCGGAACGCCTTGGAGCCGGCCACCGAGTCCTGGTCGTCGACCGAGTCGGCGAAGTCCGGCCGCAGGATCCGCACCAGGTTGCGGAACTCCGCGACCCGGTTCTCCATCGGCGTACCGGTCAGGAACAGGACCCTGTCGCAGCCTTCGGCCCAGGCGGTCACCGCCTCGGCCCGCCGGGTGCGCGGGTTCTTCACGTAGTGCGCCTCGTCGACGACGAGCATGCCGATGTCGCCGCCGCCGGGCGTGGGGAAGCCGCGCAGCGCGTCGAAGGTGGTGACCGCGACGCCGCCCCGGCCCTTCCAGTCGGCGAACGCCTCCTGCCGGTCCGGCCCGTGCAGCGGCATGGCCCGCAGGGCGCTGCGGGTCTCGATCTCCCGGGTCCAGTTGATCAGTACGCTCGCCGGGCACACGACCATGAAGTGGCTCCGCCCCTCGGCCGCGAGGTGCGCGAGGGCGGCGATGGCCTGCACGGTCTTGCCGAGGCCCATCTCGTCGCCGATGAGCACCCGGCGCTGGGCGAGGGCGAAGCGGGCGCCGAACGCCTGGTAGCCGCGCAGTGAGACCCGGCAGTGCCGGTCGTCCAGTCGCTGCTCCCGTACCCGCCCGGCCACCTCGTCGGGCAGATGCCCCTCGGCTGCCGCGGTGTCCGGCCCGCGCCCGGAGATCTCCGCGAGGAGGCTGTAGTACTCGGCCGAGCGCAGCTCGAAGTCGACCCAGGCGGCCAGGTCGCTGTCGGGACGGCGCAGCAGGTCGACGGAGGCCTGCGCGAACTGCTCCGGCAGGCCTTCCTGTGCGGCCTCCTCGGTCAGCCGCCGCAGTTCCGCGACGGCCTCCGGTGCCCGCGTGCGCCCCTGACGGCCGGCGAGCAGCATCCGCCATCGCCCGGTGGCGGGCCGGGCGTCGGCCAGCAGCGGCTGGAGACGCGCCGCCAGCGCCGCCCCCGCCTCGGCCGCGCGTCGCGCCGCGGGCCCGGCTTCCGCCAGCACGTGCAGGGCGCGGACCAGCGCGGTGCTGCGCGGCTCGGGGTGGTCCACGTCGATCCGTACGGCGACGGACTCCCGGACGGCATCGGCGATCTGCCGGGCCGCGGCGACCGTCTGCTCCGCGGTGCGCTGCCCGACCCCGGGCGTCTGCCGCAGCCGGTACGGCCCGGCCTCCAGCACGTCCCGCACGGTCCGGAAGCCGCCCTTCTCCAACTCCCCCAGCCGCAGCCGCCCCTCGGTGACCTCCCGCAGCCGCGCGACGGGGATACGGGCGAGTTCCTCCTCGGCCAGCCCGTCGTGCAGCGGCCGCAGCGCCTCGCGCACCTCCCCGACGGCCCGCTCGTAGTCTTCGGCGACCTGCCCGGCGGCCTGCGCCAGCCGCGCCCCCCGCCGAACCGCCTCCCGCTCGGCACGCCCCATCCCGCCCCGCCCTTCCTCACCGTGCTCAGGGCATGGTGCCATCGCGCACCGACAGTGGGGGCGGGTGAGGCGCACAGTAGGTGAGAGCCAGGCTGAACACTGGTGAAAGGCCGCGCGTGAGAACGGGTAAGACGTTCTTTCTCCCCCCCCCCCCCCCCGCGCGACGCCCCCGTCAGCCGCGTCCGGTTCATCGCGGCGCTGGTCGTGGTCTTCGACCACTCGTCGTACTCCTTCATGGCGGAGTTCCGACGGGAGCTGATGCCGGAGTTCCACACCAGCCGCTACGGCATCATGGTGTTCTTCCTGGTCAGCGGCTATATCATCCCCGCGTCGCTGGAACGCCGGGGTTGTGTGCGGACGTTCTGGACCGGCCGTCTCCTGCGCATCTACCCGTGGTGCGCGGTCGTCGTCGCTGGCCTCCTCGTGGCCGACCTCCTGGCGACGGTGTCCACCACGCCATGCTTGGTCGCCCACCTGCACAACCTCGCGCTCACCGGGCCGCTTTTCTCCACGCCGTTTCCGTGGATCTTCGCGGCAACCTTTTCCGCCTCTCTGACCACTCAGTGGTGTCCGGCCAAGTGGTCCGGTCACCTGCAACAGTTGAAAGAGAGCACAGGCATGTCCCTGGAACCAGAGCGCAGACATGTCCCCGGTCCGCCCACGTCATCGGTGGCGTCCCGCGGCGGTGGCCACCGTGCCGACGACGGCGGCGCGCGCGGTGGCCGTCCGAAGCATCGTGGTCGTCGGCTGCTCGCGCGTCGGGGCCTCTGGGGAGGTCTCGCCATGGTGATCGTGGCCGGCTCGGCCGTCGTGGTCAGCCAGGCTTCGGCGGACCAGAAAACCCTGGACCTGAAGAAGTGGTACGTGCTGGTCAACCGCAACAGCGGCAAGGTGCTGGACGACCGCGGCTCCGCCACGAACGACGGCGCGGCGGTGGTGCAGTGGGCGCGCCACGGCGGGGCCAACCAGCAGTGGCGGTTCATCGACGCGGGTGACGGGTACTACCGGCTGAAGAACCGGGCCTCCGGCAAGGTACTGGACGACCTCGGCTGGTCGAAGGCCGCCGGCTCCGCCATCGTGCAGTGGAAAGACCTGAACGCCGCCAACCAGCAGTTCAAACTGGCCAAGTCGTCCAACGGCTACGTGCGTCTGGTCAATCGCTTCAGTGGCATGGCCGTCGGTGTCCGCAACGCCGCCAAGGCCGACGGGAGCGGCGTCGTCCAGAACCGCGACCGGGGCGGCGCCGATCAGCAGTGGAAACTCGTGCCGGCCGGGAGTGTCGGCGGCGCCGGTACGCCCACCGCGCCGGGCAGCGGCGCTCCCGCAAGCCCGACTCCGGGCGACACGCGTCCGTCGCCGTCGTCGTCTTCGTCTTCGCCTTCGTCGCCCGCGGGTGGTGGCGGCAGCTCGGCGAAGCGGTTCATGGGCAGTGACAAGGTGATCATCGGCGGCTCGATGTCCGACGCCTCGGCGACCGCCGCGCCGTTCGACGCGCGCTACGCCTATGTGCACAGCCAGCCCGCGCCCTCGTCGGACTACTACACGGCAGCGAAGTGCAAGGACGCGTGGTCGAGCTGGTGGGGCTGCTGGAACGGCAGCACCACGGCGCCCGGCACTTACGTGACCTGGCGGGACGACGTGGCGTCCAAGGCGACGTACAAGGGCAGCCAGCGTCCGCAGAAGATGCTCTGGACCTGGTACTCGCTGCGCGACCTCGGGGATGCGGCAGGCGAGGGCGACGGTCCGGGCGAGGTCAAGGCCATCAACCGGACCGACCTGCTCACCCGGTACCTGAACGACTACCGCTTCTTCCTCCAGAAGATCGGCACGTCGCACGACGCGATCGACCTCGAGCCCGACTTCTGGGGCTACGTCCGCTCGCTCGGCGATCCGCACCAGGTTCCCGCACAGGTCAAGAGCTCGAATCCGACGGACTGCGGGACGCAGGAAAACAGCGCCGCCGGACTCGTCCAGTGCCTGATCTCGATGGCGCACAAGTACGCGCCGAACACCGCCGTGGGGTTGCACGTTTCCTGCTTCGACTGGGAGACCAACACACCGGCGTGCGTCAAGGACTACACGAGCCTCGGGGCGAAGAACGCCGACTTCCTGGTCAGGGATGTGTCGGACCGCGACGCGGGCTGGTACGCACAGCCGGCCCACGGCGGCCGTGACACCTTCTGGACCGACCAGAAGGCCACCGCCGCGCTGAAGTTCTACAAGACGATGTCCGAGGCCTTCGGCAAGCCGACGGTCCTGTGGCAGATCCCCGTGGGCAACATGGCGCAGAACAACACCCGCAACCATTACAAGGACGACAAGGTGGACTGGCTCTTCGCCCACATGGACCAGGTCGCGGACGCCCACATCGCCGGCCTGTTCTTCGGTCCGGGGCAGGACGAACAGACCACGGTCGAGTCCGACGGCGGAAACCTGATCAACAAGACGATCGCCTATCACAACTCGGGCGGTACACCGCTCAAGTAGCGATGCGGCACTCACGTAGGTGAAAGCCGACGAAAGGCGCCCCCATCTCTTCGATGGGGGCGCCTTTCGTCATCTTCGTCGGGCCGGGGACTTCTCCGTCAGGCGGGTCAGCGCTTCAGAGTGAGGATGCCGGGGCGGTACGGCAGCTTGTCGTAGGAGGTGTCCGGTGGGACGTTGGGGGACTTGCCTTGGTAGAGGAACTGCAGGTTGCAGGGGTCGATGGTCATGGTCTGGTCGGGGTTGGTGCGGACCAGGTCGCCGTGGCTGATGTCGTTGGTCCAGGTGGCGCCGCTGTTGGCCTTGCCGGCGAAGGGGTTGGACTCGGTGGCGGCCTGCGGGGTCCACGGACCGTTCAGGCTGGTGGCGGTGAAGGAGCGGAAGTAGCGCCGCTCGCTCGCCCCGCGAGCCTCGACGATCATGAGGTACTGGTTCTGGCCCTGGACCTTGTAGACCTGCGGTGCCTCGAAGAGGTTCCTCTCCGTGTCGCTCATGACGGTCGTGTACGACGAGCCGAAGCTGCCGGGGAAGTTCCCGATCGGCATGGTCGACTTGTAGATCTTGCCGTTGTCACCGGCGAAGAACAGGTACATGTTCTTGTCGTCGGCGATCAGGGTCTGGTCGATCGGACCGGTGCGGGAGTCGGTGCGGGGGATGCTGCCGGTGAACAGCGGCTGCGGTGCGGACCAGCCGTTAGGGTCGGTGGGGTCGCTGGAGATGCGGTAGCTGAAGGGCCACGGACCCCACTGGTACGCCAGCACCCAGATCTTCTTGGGCGCGAAGTAGAACAGCGTGGGCGCCACCGCCTTCTGGTTCATGCCGGTCTGGCGGGCCGACGCCATGTCCGACCAGTTCGTGAAGGGGCTGAACGCCATCGAGCCGTAGGCCGATCCCGAGTAGTTCGACCCGTAGACCAGGTGCTTGCCGTGGTAGGTCGCGGTGGTGAAGTCCTTCAGCGAGGCCCACCCGTTCGCCGGCTGCGCCAGCGGACCCGTCGAGGTCCACCGGTACGTCGACGGAAGAGCACACGTGTTGCTCTTCGCGGCCGCGGCCGGCTGGAAGGTCCAGCGCTGGTTGGCGCCGCCGCCGTTGGTGTCCCAGATCTGGACGGGAGTGCCGTTGGCGGTCCGGCCGCCGGGGATCTCCAGCGCCCGGCCGCTGGCGACGTTGGTCAGGGTGTAGGAGCCGTCGCTGTTGCGGTGGGCCTTCCAGTGCTGGTGGGCGCCGCCGTTGGCGTCCCAGACCGTCAGTCTCGTCCCGTTGGCCGTCCGGTTGGCCGGCTCGTCCAGTACCCGGCCGCTGGCGACGTTGGTCAGGGTGTAGGAGCCGTCGCTGTTGCGGCCCGCCCGCCACTGCTGGTTGGAGGCGCCGCTGGCGTCCCACACCTGCAGCGGGGTGCCGTTGGCGTTCTGTCCCGCGGGCTCGTCGAGAACACGTCCCGCGGCCGCGTTGGAGAGCGTGTAGACGGTGCCGGAGGTGATGCCCCCGGCCTGCGTGCCGCCGCTGTCGCCGCTGCCGGAGCCGCCCAGGGCGGTGAGCACCGCGCTGTAGGCGGGCTTCTTGTTGCCGCCCGCGTCGAACAGCAGCGCGCTCTCACCGGTGCGCCAGGAGTCGCTGTCGCGGATGCCCCACACGGTGATGCCCGTGCAGCGAGCGACGTTCACGCAGGCCTTGACGGCGTTGGAGTAGGCGGTGGGGGACGCCTCGGCGATGTCGAGCTCGGTGATCTGCACGTCCACGCCGAGCGCGGCGAAGTGGGACAGGGTGGTCTGGAAGCTCGCCGGCGGACCGCTGGATGCGAAGTGGCTCTGCAAACCGACGCAGTCGATGGGCACACCGCGGGACTTGAAGTCCTTGACCATCTTGTAGACGCCCTGGGTCTTGGCGTCGGACCAGTTTTCGATGTTGTAGTCGTTGTAGCAGAGCTTGGCGGCGGGGTCGGCGGTCCGGGCGGTGCGGAACGCCTCTTCGATGAAACCGTCGCCCAGCACGTCCTGGAACACGGAGCTGCGGTGCCGGCCGCTGGAGCCGTCGGCGAAGGCCTCGTTGACCACGTCCCAGGCGTAGATCTTGCCCTTGTAGTGGGTCATCTCCTGGGTGATGTGGTTCTTCATCACCGTGCGCAGGGTGCCCGCGTCGGTGATGGACTTGACCCAGCCGGGCAGTTGGGAGTGCCACACCAGCGTGTGGCCGCGCAGGCGCTGGCCGTGCGCCGAGGCGTGGCGGACGATCGAGTCGGCGGCAGCGAAGGTGAACGACCCGCGGGAGGGCTCGACGGCGTCCCACTTCATCTCGTTCTCCGGGGTGATCATCTTGAATTCCCGGTCGAGAACGGCGGAGTACCTGGAGTCGCCGAGCTTGCCCGCGGCCACTGCCGTGCCGAAGTAACGGCCGCTGCCGGCCGCCGCGTCGGCGGCCGTGGCCGGTGCGGCGGCCTCAGGCGTGCGTGCGGCCAGGGCGACCAGTGGTACGGCGGCACCCGCGGCGGCGAGAACCGCGGCGGCGGCGATCACGCGGCGGGTCGCCGGACGGCGGCGATGAGAACGGTTCTGATCTGACAACGGCATGTCCTTCTGGCACAGCGGGCCTTGATCCGGCCGCCCCGGATGCCTGTCAGTTGCCGCCGCGCACACGATGGTTGCCCTGCCCGTGGGAAGCATTCTCACGGCCGCTGCCGTCGCCCTGCCGTACAGCGGCGTTCACCGGGCCGGGACGAACCCTCCCCGGACCGACGCGGAGCCGCCCGAGCCCTGTGCGTCGACGTGGTAGCCGTCGCCCGCGGCACTGCGCACGCCGGGGCCGTTGTTGAACTGCGCGGCGAACTCATGGCTCCCGGCCGGCACGGTCAGGCCCGGCTTGAGGACCCAGCGGTAGACCAGCGCGCCACCGGCCTCCTGGACGGTGACGGTGAAGTCACCGTTCGGCCGGGTCTGCCAGGTGCCGGTGTTCTTCGCCCCGCCGGTCTGCACGATCCGGATCTCGACCGTGAGCGAGGTGAGCGGCTGGGTCGTCTTGAGGACGAGGTTGCTCTGCGTCCAGTAGACGGTGCTCTTCGCATCCAGCGAGCCGGCCGACCACAGCGGCCCGTTCTGGTTCTCGGCGCCGGTCGGCGAGGGACTGGTGGCCGGCGGGGTCGGGTGCGAGCTGCCCGGGGTGGTGACCGGGGGCGGCGCGATAGGGGTGGGGCGGGCCGATGTGGGGGGCGGGGAGCTGACGGTCGGGGACGGGGTGGCAGGCGTGGTCACGGTGGGCGACGGCGGCGGGGTCGCGACGATGGCGGCGACGGCGAGGCCGCCGGTCGTCAGGATGCCGCCGGCGGCGAGCCCGGCGAGGGCGACCCTGGTCCCGGACCTCGCGAACGGTCGCGCGCGGTGACGGACGGCGGGACCGGCCATGCCGCGTTCCACCCGGGCCAGCATCCGCGCGCGGTCGGGCCGGTGGGCCTCGGCGGCCTCGCGCAGCCGACGGTCGATGTCCTCGTTCACCGGTTCCTCCTCCCTGGCACCAGGTCCCCGGCCGCGTGTGCGCCCAGTAGCTTTTCCAGCTGGGCCATTCCCTTAGAGGTCTGGCTCTTCACCGTTCCGACCGATATGCCCAGTGCCGCCGCCGTCTCCTTCTCCGACAGGTCGAGGGCGTGCCGCAGCACCACGCAGGCGCGCTTGCGGAACGGCAGCCGGGCGAGCGCCGCGCGGACGTCCAGCACGGCCGCCATGTCCGGCCCCTCCACCTTCTCGGGGCTGCGGGACCAGAACAGCGTGATCCGACGTCGCTCCCGCACCGTGCTGCGGATTCGGCCCCGCGCCAGGTTGGCCACCACACCGCGGGCGTAGGCGAGCGGGTGGTCGGCCTGCCGCAACCGGTCCCAGCGCTGCCACAGGGCGACCAGGGCATCCGCCGCGAGGTCGTCCGCCGCGTCGGTCTCGCCGGTCAGCAGGTGTGCCAGACGGGCGAGCTCGGCATAGTGGCGTTCGAAGAATTCGTGGAACTCCGCGGACGCGTCATCGAGGACCATCCCCCGGTCGCCCTCTCCTAGCCATGAAGTGCGCGTTAGTTGCGCGTTCAACAACAACGGGGGCGCAGCCTAACAGTGCCCGGCCCGGGACACGAACGCCGCTCGTGCTCGGTTACGGGGCGGTGAAGGCAGACCGGCGGGCTGGTCAATGCCGGGCGAACCCGACGCCGGCCGGCTGCGCCACGTCCGGCTGCACGGCGGTGCCGTGACCGGTCCGCGCCTGCGCCACGGTTGCGGCGCGGCGTGCTTCGTCGCCCCCATGCCCGCCCATCCGGTAGTTCGACTCGCCCTTCCGGCTCCCGGTTGCCGCAGCGGACGAGAAGGTTGCCGCCCGACGCAGTTTTCTCGGCGACCGGTGCACGGCACGCGAGGCTGCGCGTCCGCGCCGTAAGGACCCCGCGCGCGGCGGCTCAGGCCGGCGCCCTCATCCTTCCCGGCACGAATCCAGCACGGCAAAAATCCAGGGGCCTGACCCCGAAGGGCCAGACCCCATGTGACCTGCATGTTGTCACGTCACCGAAGAGGTGCTGGAGCACACCCGCTAGACGTTGAACCGGAACTCCACCACGTCCCCGTCCTGCATCACATAGTCCTTGCCCTCCATACGCGCCTTCCCCTTCGCCCGGGCCTCGGCCACCGACCCCGCCTCCACCAGGTCGTCGAAGGAGATGACCTCCGCCTTGATGAAGCCCTTCTGGAAGTCGGTGTGGATGACACCGGCGGCCTCGGGGGCCGTGGCGCCCTTCTTGATGGTCCAGGCGCGGGATTCCTTGGGGCCGGCCGTCAGGTAGGTCTGCAGGCCGAGGGTGGCGAAGCCGACGCGGGCCAGGGTGGCGAGGCCGGGCTCGTGCTGGCCGACGGACTCCAGGAGTTCGAGGGCCTCCTCGTCGGACAGCTCGGCGAGGTCGGCCTCCAGCTTGGCGTTGAGGAAGATCGCCTCGGCGGGGGCGACCAGCGCGCGCTGCTCGTTCTTGAACTCCTCGTCGACCAGCTCGTCCTCGTCGACGTTGAAGACGTACAGGAACGGCTTGGTGGTGAGCAGGTGCAGGTCGTGCAGGAGCTCGGCGCGCTCGCTGCCCTGGACGATGCCGTGCGCGAAGAGCGTGTCGCCCTTCTCCAGGATCTCCTTGGCCTCCTCGACCGCCTTGACCTTGGGCGCGACGTCCTTCTTGATCCGCGACTCCTTCTGCAGGCGCGGCAGCACCTTCTCGATGGTCTGCAGGTCGGCCAGGATCAGCTCGGTGTTGATCGTCTCGATGTCGTCCTTGGGCGAGACCTTGCCGTCGACGTGCACGACGTTCTCGTCCTTGAAGGCGCGGATCACCTGGCAGATCGCGTCGGACTCACGGATGTTCGCGAGGAACTTGTTGCCCAATCCCTCGCCCTCGGAGGCGCCCCGCACGATGCCCGCGATGTCGACGAAGTCGACGGTCGCCGGGAGGATCCGCTCCGACTTGAAGATCTCCGCCAGCTTCGCCAGGCGGGGGTCGGGGACACCGACCACGCCGACGTTGGGCTCGATCGTGGCGAACGGGTAGTTGGCCGCCAGCACGTCGTTCTTGGTCAGGGCGTTGAACAGGGTCGACTTGCCGACATTCGGCAGACCGACGATTCCGATCGTGAGCGACACGTTGCGACTTCCCGTACGTGAGGAGAGGACGGTGGGTGGGGCGCGGCCGACGGGGCGAGCCGGCTGGGCCGCGCGGGCCGATCCACCAGTCTACGGCGTGCCCGGTCCGGACCCGGGCGGCGTATCGAACGCCTGGCCGAGAGGGGTCCCGGCGTGTCAGACGGCCTATTCGGCACATTAACCGACCTAAGTTGGTCCAGTGGAGCAACACAGGACGCGACCCGCACAGCACGGACCGCGACGCGACAGGCCCAGGCCGCCGCTGCCCGGACAGGCCGGGCGGGAAGCGCGGGGTGCTGTCCCCGGCCCCGCCCGGCCGCCCGGAGCGGGGGCCCGGGGCGGAGTCCAGCGCCGTCCGGCGGCGGTACGGCGGCCCGCCCCGGCTCCGGCGGTACGGCGGATGTCGAACCCGCGGCTCACCGGGCTGGGCGGCGGCCTGTTCTGCGCGGCGGCGATGTTCCTGCTGGGGTGCCTGGACGCGCTGCTGTTCGGGGCGTCCCTGACGGTGTACGGCGTGCTGTTCCTGCCCGTGTGCGTGCTGACGGCGGTGTGGATCCGCACCAGGGACCTCATGACCGCGCCGGTGGTGGTGCCGATCGCCTTCGCCGCCGGACTGGGGCCGGTGTCCGACGGCAACGCGACGACCGGCGGCGGGTTCACGGGTTTCGTCACCGCGCTGGCCACCCAGGCCGGGTGGCTGTACGGCGGCACCCTGGTCACGGGGCTCATCGTGCTGGTCCGCCGGGTCCGGCTGCTCCTGCGCCGCCGGGTGTCCGGCCGGCCGGTCCGCTAGGGTCTGTCGTTTGGATCAGTCCGGCCCGGCCTGCGGCGCCTTCGCACTGACCCGAGCGGGCTCTGGTGCGTGCAGCTGCAAGGCGGAGGAGGGCGGCGACGCGGAGCGTCGCCAACCGACGACAACGCCGCAGATGTGCGTGCCAGAGCCCGCGACGCCGGAATGATCCAAACGACAGACCCTAGCTCCGGGTCGCCGCCCGCATCGCCGCCCCGACGATCCCCGCGTTGTTCTGCAGCTGGGCGGGGACGATCTCCGCCTTGATGCCCTCGATGTGGGGCAGCCACTTGTGGGCCTTGCGGCTGACGCCGCCGCCGATGACGAACAGCTCCGGGGAGAACAGCATCTCGACGTGGGCGAGGTAGATCCGCACCCGGTGCTGCGCCCAGTGCTGCCAGGTCAGGTCGTCGTCCTCCCGGGCCTTGGCGGCGGCGCGCTTCTCCGCGTCGTGCCCGTCCAGCTCCAGGTGGCCCAGTTCGGTGTTGGGCACCAGGACGCCGTCGGTGAAGACGGCGCTGCCGATGCCCGTGCCGAAGGTGAGGACGACGACCGTGCCCTTGCGGCCCCGGCCGGCGCCGAAACTCATCTCGGCGACGCCCGCCGCGTCCGCGTCGTTGACGACCGTCACCGGCAGCCCGCCCAGCCGCTCGCCGAGCAGCACGCGCGCGTCGGTGTCGATCCAGCTCTTGTCCACATTGGCCGCCGTACGGATCGTGGCGCCGCCGGTGACCACGCCCGGGAAGGTGACGCCGACCGGGCCGGTCCAGCCGAAGTGCTCGACGACCTGCCGCACGCCGTCGGCCACCGCGTCGGGCGTGGCCGGGTGCGGGGTGAGCACCTTGTGACGCTCCTGCGCCAGATCGCCCCGGTCCAGATCGACCGGGGCGCCCTTGATCCCGGATCCGCCGATGTCCACGCCGAAGATCTGCATGGCCTTACGTTACGACGTACGACGGACAGTCACGGCCCCCAGGGGGCCACTTCCCGGTTACTCCCCGGAATCCTCACCGGCACCGGTACCGGCAGCCACACCGGCACCGCCCCCGACGCCGGCACCGCCGCGCTGGGCCACCAGCTCGGCCGCCTCCGCGCGCAGGTCACGGCGGAGCTCCTTCGGCAGGGAGAAGGTGATGGACTCCTCGGCCGCCTTGACGATCTCCACGTCCTCGAAGCCGCGCCGGGCGAGCCACTCCAGCACCTGCTCGACGAGGACCTCGGGGACGGAGGCGCCGGAGGTGACGCCGACCGTGGAGACACCCTCCAGCCAGGCCTCGTCGATCTCGTCGGCGAAGTCCACCAGGTACGCCGCACGCGCGCCCGCGAGCTTGGCGACCTCGACGAGCCGCTTGGAGTTGGAGGAGTTGCGGGAGCCGACCACGATCACCAGGTCGGCCTCGGCGCCCATCTGCTTGACCGCAAGCTGGCGGTTCTGCGTGGCGTAGCAGATGTCGTCGCTGGGCGGGGAGATCAGCTGCGGGAACTTCTCCTTCAGCGCGTCGACGGTCTCCATGGTCTCGTCGACGGACAGGGTGGTCTGCGACAGCCAGACGACCTTGGACGGGTCGCGCACCTCGACCTTGTCGACGTCGCCCGGGCCGTCGACGAGCTGGATGTGGTCGGGGGCCTCGCCGGAGGTGCCGATGACCTCCTCGTGGCCCTCGTGCCCGATCAGGAGGATGTCGTAGTCCTCCTTGGCGAACCGGACGGCCTCCTTGTGGACCTTGGTGACCAGCGGGCAGGTGGCGTCGATGGTGGCGAGCCGGCCACGCCTGGCCTCCTCGTGGACGACGGGGGCCACGCCGTGCGCCGAGAACATCACGATGTTGCCCGGCGGCACCTCCTCCGTGCGCTCGACGAAGACGGCGCCCTTCTTCTCCAGGGTCTGCACGACGTACTTGTTGTGGACGATCTCGTGCCGGACGTAGACGGGAGCCCCGTACTGCTCCAGGGCTTGCTCGACGGCGATCACGGCGCGGTCCACACCCGCGCAGTAGCCCCGGGGGGCGGCGAGCAGGACACGGCGGCCAGGCGAAGCGGTCATGCGTCCCATCGTAAGGCCGGGTCCGGGGGCCGGAAGATCGCGGCCGCGGGCGGTCACAAGGCGTTCACCCCGTTCCGGTGCGCGCGGCGTTGTCGGTGCCGGCCGTTACCCTCGCGACATGGCTGTCAACACGTCCCCCGAAACCCCCCTGCCCGTCGGCGAGGTCTCGCGGCTCATCGGCGGGTGGATCGACCGGCTGGGAGCGGTGTGGGTGGAGGGGCAGATCACGCAGCTGTCGCGGCGGCCGGGGGCCGGGGTGGTGTTCCTGACCCTGCGGGACCCGTCGTACGACATCTCCGTGAGCGTGACCTGTTACCGGCAGGTGTTCGACGCGGTCGCGGACGTGGTGAGCGAGGGCGCGCGGGTCGTGGTCCTGGCCAAGCCGGAGTGGTACGCGCCGCGCGGGCAGCTGTCGCTGCGGGCCGCCGAGATACGGCCCGTGGGGGTCGGGGAGCTGCTGGCGCGGCTGGAGCAGCTGAAGAAGGCGCTGGCCCGGGAGGGGCTGTTCGCGCCGGAGCGCAAGAAGCCGCTGCCGTTCCTGCCGCAGCTGATCGGGCTGGTGTGCGGGCGGGCCTCCGCCGCCGAGCGGGACGTGCTGGAGAACGCCCGGCACCGCTGGCCCGCCGTCCGCTTCGAGGTGCGCAATGTCGCCGTGCAGGGCGTGCACGCCGTGCCGCAGGTCGTGCAGGCGGTGAAGGAGCTGGACGAGCTCGACGCCGTGGACGTGATCATCGTGGCGCGGGGCGGCGGCAGCGTGGAGGACCTGCTGCCGTTCTCCGACGAGCAGCTGATCCGGACGGTGGCGGCCTGCCGTACGCCCGTGGTGTCCGCGATCGGGCACGAGCCGGACCATCCGCTGCTGGACTACGTGGCGGACCTGCGGGCCTCCACGCCGACCGACGCGGCCAAGAAGGTCGTGCCGGACGTGGGCGAGGAGCACGAGCGCGTGCGGGCGCTGCGGGACCGGGCGCGGCGCTGCGTGCGGGCGCTGGTCGAGCGGGAGGAGCGCGGGCTGGCCCACGCGCTGGCCCGGCCCTCGATCCAGGATCCGCACCGGATGATCGACCAGCGGGCCGAGGAGGTGACGGCGCTGCTGGAGCGGGGCCGGCGCTGTCTGCGGCACCAGCTGGACCGGGCGGACTCGGAGCTGACGCACACGCACGCGCGCGTGGTGGCCCTGTCCCCCGCCGCGACCCTGAAGCGCGGTTACGCCGTGCTGCAGCGCTCCGACGGGCACGCGGTGCGCGCCCCGCAGGAGGTGGAGCCCGGCGAGGCACTGCGCGCGCGGGTCTCGGAGGGCGAGTTCACGGTACGAGTCGACGCATAGGGTGGGTGGATGACCAGCGAGGTGGAGCAGACCCCGGGCGCAGCCGAGGCGCTCGGGTACGAGCAGGCACGGGACGAGCTGATCGAGGTCGTACGGCGGCTGGAGGCGGGCGGTACGACGCTGGAGGAGTCGCTGGCGCTGTGGGAACGGGGCGAGGAGCTGGCCAAGGTGTGCCGGCGCTGGCTGGACGGGGCCCGGGCCCGGCTGGACGCGGCGCTGGCCGAGGAGGCCGAGGCGGAGGCGGCCGAGACGGCCGGGGACGCCGGGTAGCGGGGCGCGCGCCCACCGGAGGTCTGTGAAGAGGATCACCACACCCCCCGTTTGGTTGAACGTTGAACCTTCTGTGGCGTACGGTCGTGCCGTCAGCCGATCTTCCGGACCGACGTCTTCAGAAAGTGCACCCATGTCCCTCGTTCTTGACCCAGCCGCCCAGGACCTGCTGTTCCGCGAGGCCCGTACCGCGAACACCTTCACCGACGAGCCCGTGACCGACGAGCAGGTGCAGGCCATCTACGACCTGGTCAAGTACGGCCCGACCGCGTTCAACCAGACCCCGCTGCGCATCACCCTGGTCCGCTCCCCCGAGGCCCGCGAGCGCCTGGTGCAGCACATGGCCGAGGGCAACCGGGCCAAGACGGCCGCCGCCCCGCTGGTCGCGATCCTCTCCGCGGACAACGAGTTCCACGAGGAGCTGCCGCACCTCTTCCCGGCCTTCCCGCAGGCCAAGGACCTCTTCTTCGCCGAGCGCCCGGCGCGTGAGAACGCCGCCGCGTTCAACGCCGCCCTCCAGGCCGCGTACTTCATCGTCGGGGTGCGCGCCGCGGGCCTGGCCGCCGGCCCGATGACCGGGTTCGACTTCGAGGGCGTCCGCAAGGAGTTCCTCGACGACGACCACACCCCGCTGATGGTCGTCAACATCGGCAGGCCCGGCCCGGACGCCTGGTACCCGCGCTCCCCGCGCCTGGCCTACGACCAGGTCGTCACCACCGTCTGAGCAGCAGCGCGCACACGAAGGCCCCCGGCACACCGCCGGGGGCCTTGGCACGGCCGGGACACGCTCACTCCAGCTTCAGCGCCTGGGCCATCCGCGTGAGCTCGGCGAACGACGCCGAGCCCGTCACGATCGTGGTCGAGCCCTTGGTGCCCTGGAGCACCAGCGCGTCGTACCGGCCGCCCTCGTAGCGCTTCCAGGTGCGGCCGTCGATCCGCTCGGTGACGTCGGTCGCCTCCGCGCCCTGGGTCGCCTCGTCGATGAAGGCGGCGGGCTTCTCGGTGGACTGCTCGATCCCGACGTACTGCTTCTTCGGGCTCTGGAAACCCAGGTGCCAGGAGTCGAAGTCGTCACCCTGATAGCGGACCGAGGTCGCCTTCCAGCTGTCCGGCAGGCCCTCGGGCGCGGCCACCGGGTACGCCGCGGCGCGGCGCGCGGTGAGCAGCTCGACGCGGTAGTCGACCCGCTTGAGCTCGGGCTCCCGGTCGTCGTGCGGGATGAAGAGGTAGATGACGAGCCCCACCAGGACGATGACCCCCATCGAGAGGACCATGTCCCGGGCCGTCTTCTGCTTGCCGTTCGTGCCTGCCACGCCCCTATCGTCGCAGGTCGCTGCCGCGCTCATCCGTGGGGCCCCCTGCTCATTCTGCCTGTCCGGCGATAGAGTCGGGCGACAACGCCCTCATCCGGCCGTCGTCGTACAGAAAGGTGCGCTCCGATGACCGAGCATCATCACTTGCCGTCCGAACTCGATGTGCCCTCCGAGGCTCCCGACCGCAACCTCGCCCTGGAGCTGGTCCGGGTGACCGAGGCCGCGGCGATGGCCGCGGGCCGCTGGGTGGGGCGCGGGGACAAGAACGGCGCCGACGGTGCCGCGGTGCGCGCCATGCGGACCCTCGTCTCGACCGTCTCCATGAACGGCGTCGTCGTCATCGGGGAGGGCGAGAAGGACGAGGCCCCGATGCTGTTCAACGGGGAGCGGGTCGGCGACGGCACCGGCCCCGAGTGCGACATCGCCGTGGACCCGATCGACGGCACCACCCTGACCGCCAAGGGCATGCCCAACGCGATCGCCGTGCTGGCCGCCGCCGAGCGCGGCTCGATGTTCGACCCGTCGGCCGTGTTCTACATGGACAAGCTGGTGACGGGGCCGGACGCGGCCGACTTCGTCGACATCGACGCACCCGTGTCCGTGAACATCCGCCGGGTCGCCAAGGCCAAGCGGTCCACGCCCGAGGACGTCACCGTCGTCATCCTGGACCGTCCGCGGCACGAGGGCATCATCAAGGAGGTCCGGGAGACCGGCGCCCGCATCAAGCTCATCTCGGACGGCGACGTGGCCGGGTCGATCCTGGCGCTGCGCGAGGGCACGGGCATCGACCTGCTGCTCGGCATCGGCGGCACGCCCGAGGGCATCATCTCGGCCTGCGCGGTGAAGTGCCTGGGCGGGACGATCCAGGGCAAGCTGTGGCCCAAGGACGACGAGGAGCGGCAGCGGGCGATCGACGCCGGGCACGACCTGGACCGGGTGCTGACCACCGACGACCTGGTCTCCGGCGACAACGTGTTCTTCGCCGCCACGGGCATCACCGACGGGGAGCTGCTGCGCGGGGTCCGCTATCGCTCGGAGACCGCGACGACCTCGTCGATCGTGATGCGGTCGAGGTCGGGCACGGTACGGCGGATCGACTCCGAGCACCGGCTGAGCAAGCTGCGGGCCTACAGCGCGATCGACTTCGACCGGGCGAAGTAGCCGCAGCAGCCGGGCGCCCCCTGGTGCGGAGGGGGCGCCCTGAGCGGTGCTAACCGGCCGCCGCTATGGGGTTGGTGGCGCGGGCGGCCTTCTTCAGTTCCAGGTCGCGGCGGCGGCGCCGGGCCAGCACCACGCGGCGTTCGGCGGCGGTCAGGCCGCCCCAGACGCCGTAGGGCTCGGGCTGGAGCAGCGCGTGCTCGCGGCACTCGACCATCACCGGACAGCGTGCACAGACCCGCTTCGCGGCCTCCTCGCGGGACAGCCGGGCGGCGGTGGGCTCTTTGGAGGGGGCGAAGAACAGGCCGGCCTCGTCGCGCCGGCACACCGCCTCGGTGTGCCACGGGGCGTCGTGGTCCCTGTCTCGCGCTGGCACCCGCTGGGCCGGAACGGCAGCT
Source organism: Streptomyces sp. NPDC052682 (assembly GCF_040678435.1). Lineage (NCBI taxonomy): Bacteria > Bacillati > Actinomycetota > Actinomycetes > Kitasatosporales > Streptomycetaceae > Streptomyces > Streptomyces sp. NPDC052682. The sequence goes on from NZ_JBFATS010000003.1 coordinate 260,390, forward strand.
ACCTGCAGGGACGAATGCGGCGGTTGCAGCACGGTCTACTCCTGACGACGGCTTCGCGAGCGAGAGACGATGCAGCAAGGCCTACCCGCTGTACGCGCGCCTATGCACTGAGTTCCGGACCGCTGATCTCGCCCGGCCACGCGGGGAGTTGGGCGCGGGCGACCCTGGAGCGGCGCCCTCCGTTCCCGGCCGGCTTCACCACCGTCAACGGTCCAGGTGCTTGCGCAGACTCCGGTCCACGCTGCGCTGCACCCGGTCGAGGATGTCGGCCACGATCTTGCCGCGCCGGGGCCGCCCCTCGATGTTGCCGAGGACCGCCCAGCCGTCGACGTACACGATTGGGGCCTCGGGGTCGTCCGCGTCGCGGGTGTCGACCTCGAAGTTGCCGAGCACGCCGCCGCCCAGGCCGCGCAGGGAGACGTTCTCCGGGACGCGGACCTCGACGTTGCCGAAGACCGAGACGGCCTTGATCACGACCTGCTGGTGGTCGAAGAGGGCCTCGCTGAGGTCGATCTCGACACTGCCGAAGATCGCGTAGGCGTGGATGCGGCGTCCGGCGCGCCAGCGGCCCTTGCGGACGGCGGCGCTGAGGACCGCGACCACCTTGTCGTCGGGGTCGAGCGGGATCGCGCCGGCCGGGGGGCGGTGCGGGGCCGGTGCGTGCGGCGGGGCGGTGCGCGGCCGGTGGGCGGCGGGCAGGTCCCGTATGAAGACGTCCAGTTCGCCGACCGTCTTGGCGCTCAGCACCCCCTCGACGCGCTCGGCGTGCTCGTCCGCGGTCAGCCGCCCCTCGGCCAGGGCCTCGCGCAGGATGTCGGCGACGCGGTCGCGGTCGGCGTCCGAGGCGCGCAGGTCGGAAGGGGCGGGCGTGGTCTGCTGGTGAAGGTCCACGACAGCAGCGTACCGAAACGCGATAGATCGCGACCAGTCCCTGCTGAGGACAACCTCACAGGGGCGCTGTCGGAGACAGGTTCTACGCTGGTGGGCGCTGTCCAATGGAGGCCAGCGGCCGTCTGTCGAGTGAGGAATGGCAACCCGATGCCTGAGTTCGCGTACACCGATCTGCTTCCCATGGGAGAGGACACCACCCCCTACCGGCTGGTGACCTCCGAGGGTGTCTCGACGGTCGAGGGGCCGGACGGGCGTACGTTCCTCAAGGTCGAGCCGGAGGCGCTGCGCAAGCTGGCCGAGGAGGCCATCCACGACATCCAGCACTACCTGCGCCCGGCCCACCTGGCGCAGCTGCGCCGCATCATCGACGACCCGGAGGCGAGCGCGAACGACAAGTTCGTCGCCCTGGACCTGCTGAAGAACGCGAACATCGCGGCGGCGGGCGTGCTGCCGATGTGCCAGGACACGGGCACGGCGATCGTGATGGGCAAGCGGGGGCAGAACGTCCTCACCGAGGGCGAGGACGCGAAGCACCTCTCGCACGGCATCTACGACGCGTACACGAAGCTGAACCTGCGCTACTCGCAGATGGCGCCGCTGACCATGTGGGAGGAGAAGAACACCGGCTCCAACCTCCCGGCGCAGATCGAGCTGTACGCGACCGACGGCGGCGCCTACAAGTTCCTGTTCATGGCCAAGGGCGGCGGCTCGGCCAACAAGTCGTTCCTGTACCAGGAGACGAAGGCCGTCCTGAACGAGGCCTCCATGATGAGGTTCCTGGAGGAGAAGATCCGGTCGCTGGGCACGGCCGCCTGCCCGCCCTACCACCTGGCGATCGTGGTCGGCGGTACGAGCGCGGAGTACGCGCTGAAGACCGCGAAGTACGCCTCCGCGCACTACCTGGACGGCATGCCGACCGAGGGCTCGCCGCTGGGGCACGGGTTCCGGGACACGGAGCTGGAGGAGAAGGTCTTCGAGCTGACGCAGAAGATCGGGATCGGCGCGCAGTTCGGCGGCAAGTACTTCTGCCACGACGTACGGGTGATCCGCCTGCCCCGGCACGGCGCGTCCTGCCCGGTCGCGATCGCGGTGTCCTGCTCCGCCGACCGGCAGGCGCTCGCCAAGATCACGGCGGAGGGCGTCTTCCTGGAGCAGCTGGAGAAGGATCCGGCGCGGTTCCTGCCGGACACGACGGACGAGCACCTCGACGAGGGCGACGTCGTGAGGATCGACCTGAACCAGCCGATGGAGCAGATCCTGGCCGAGCTGACGAAGTACCCGGTCAAGACCCGGCTGTCGCTGACCGGCCCGCTGGTCGTCGCCCGTGACATCGCGCACGCCAAGATCAAGGAGCGGCTGGACGCGGGCGAGGAGATGCCGCAGTACCTGAAGGACCACCCGGTGTACTACGCCGGCCCGGCCAAGACCCCCGAGGGCTACGCCTCGGGCTCGTTCGGCCCGACGACGGCCGGCCGGATGGACTCCTACGTGGAGCAGTTCCAGGCGGCGGGCGGCTCGAAGGTGATGCTCGCCAAGGGCAACCGCAGCAAGCAGGTCACGGACGCCTGCGCGAAGCACGGCGGCTTCTACCTGGGCTCCATCGGCGGTCCGGCGGCGCGTCTCGCCCAGGACTGCATCAAGAAGGTCGAGGTCGTCGAGTACGAGGAGCTCGGCATGGAGGCCGTCTGGAAGATCGAGGTCGAGGACTTCCCGGCGTTCATCGTCGTCGACGACAAGGGCAACGACTTCTTCCAGGACCCGGCACCGCAGCCGACGTTCACGTCGATCCCCGTACGCGGTCCCGGCCTGGCGTAGTCCCTCCGGGCTCCGGCGGGGCCGTTTGCCGCCCCCGCCGGAGCCACCGCCCTGCCCCGCCGTGCGGTCAGGAACATCGTCGGGGTCTCGTTCGCTGTAGCGGGTATGAGTGACGACTACCGCATCGAGCACGATTCCATGGGCGAGGTCCGCGTCCCCGCCGCGGCGAAGTGGCGGGCCCAGACGCAGCGGGCCGTCGAGAACTTCCCCGTCTCCGGGCAGCGGATCGAGCGGGCCCACATCGAGGCCCTCGCACGGATCAAGGGCGCTGCCGCCAAGGTCAACGCGGAACTCGGGGTGCTCGACAAGGACATCGCCGAGGCGATCCAGGAGGCGGCCCGGGAGGTCGCCCAGGGGAAGTGGGACGAGCACTTCCCCGTCGACGTGTTCCAGACGGGGTCCGGCACCTCGTCCAACATGAACACCAACGAGGTCATCGCCACGCTCGCCAGTGAGCGGCTGGGGCGGGACGTCCATCCCAACGACCACGTCAACGCCTCGCAGTCCTCCAACGACGTCTTCCCGTCGTCCCTGCACATCGCCGCCACCGCCGCCGTCACCCGCGACCTCATCCCCGCCCTCGACCACCTCGCCGCCTCCCTGGAGCGCAAGGCCGAGGAGTTCGCCGACGTCGTGAAGTCGGGGCGTACGCACCTCATGGACGCCACGCCCGTGACGCTGGGACAGGAGTTCGGCGGGTACGCCGCCCAGGTGCGGTACGGCATCGAGCGGCTGAACGCGTCCCTGCCCCGGCTCGCCGAGCTGCCCCTCGGGGGCACCGCCGTGGGCACGGGCATCAACACCCCGCCCGGCTTCTCCGCCGCCGTGATCGAGGAGGTCGCCCGCACCACCGGGCTGCCGCTCACCGAGGCCCGTGACCACTTCGAGGCGCAGGGCGCCCGGGACGGGGTCGTGGAGACCAGCGGGCAGCTGCGGACCATCGCCGTGGGGCTCACCAAGATCGCCAACGATCTGCGGTGGATGGCCTCCGGACCGCGTACCGGCCTCGCCGAGATCAACCTGCCCGACCTGCAGCCGGGGTCGTCCATCATGCCCGGCAAGGTCAACCCGGTCATCCCGGAGGCGGTGCTGATGGTGTGCGCGCAGGTCGTCGGAAACGACGCCACGGTGGCCACGGCGGGAGCCGCCGGCAACTTCGAGCTCAACGTCATGCTGCCGGTCATCGCGAAGAACGTGCTCGAGTCGATCCGGCTGCTCGCCAACGTGTCGCGGCTGCTCGCCGACCGTACCGTCGACGGGATCACCGCGAACCGGGACCGGGCCCGTGAGTACGCCGAGTCGTCGCCGTCCGTCGTCACGCCGCTCAACAAGTACATCGGGTACGAGGAGGCCGCGAAGGTCGCCAAGAAGGCGCTGGCCGAGCGGAAGACGATCCGTCAGGTGGTCGTGGAGAGCGGGTACGTCGAGCGCGGCGACCTCACCGAACAACAGCTCGACGAGGCGCTGGATGTCCTGCGGATGACGCGCCCGTAACCGTTCGCGCGCCGGGCGTGAACCGTGACACGCACTGCAGCGTCGTATGCCTGGGGCACCTAATATCTGTGCATGGCAGACGGTGGAGCGGTGAGACGCGTGGACACGGGTGGAGTGGCGGACTTCTGGGCGCCGGGGACGCAGATCCTGTGGCGGTACCGGGAGAACGGCGGTACGGCTGTTCACATCGCGCGTCCCGTCACCGTCGTACGGGACGATCCCGAGCTGCTCGCCGTGTGGATGGCGCCCGGCACCGAGTGTGTGAAGCCGGTCCTCGCCGACGGCACGCCCGTGCACCTGGAGCCGCTGCGGTCTCGGTACACCAAGCCGCGCACGGTGACCCGCGGCCGGTGGTCCGGCACCGGCGTGCTGAAGCTGGCGCGACCGGGTGAACCGTGGTCGGTGTGGCTGTTCTGGGAGCCGGGCTGGCGGTTCAAGAACTGGTACGTCAATCTCGAGGCCCCGCTGGTGCGCTGGGAGGGCGGGGTGGACTCCGAGGACCACTTTCTGGACATCTCCGTGCACCCGGACCGCAGTTGGCACTGGCGGGACGAGGACGAGTTCGCGCAGGCGCAGCGGGACGGCCTGATGGACGAGCGGCTCGCCGAGCAGGTGCGGCGGGCCGGTCAGGCGGCGGTGGAGGTGATCCGCGCCTGGGGGCCGCCGTTCTCGGACGGCTGGCAGAACTGGCGTCCGGATCCGGCCTGGACGGTACCGTCGCTGCCGGAGGACTGGGACCGCACACCCGTGCACGTGTCCTCATGAGACCCTTGATGCGCCCCCGGGCAAGAAACGTAGGATCGTCCTCCGCAAGGGCGCGCGGCGGCAACTTCCGGAGCACGCGCTGAGCTTGACCGATCGTCACCGAGGGGCGGCAGGACGTGAGCGAGGGGTACGAGGGCAACGCCGGTACGGGCCGGGCACGGCCTGCCGGTGGCACGGGCACAACCTCTGACCACGCGGGAATTCCGTTCCTGGGGCACGTATTCCGGGTATCGGAGTTTCGGCGGGACGAACTGCGCGTACGGCGCGCAGCCCCGGACGGATGGATTCGACACGCGTGACGGAGCAGCCGACCTCCTTCGAGCGCCCGCAGACGGGCGTGGACCCCGCGGATCCCCGCGGGGCGCTCGCGCGTACCCCGGCGCCGACGCACGCACCCGGCGCGAGCGCTTTACCGGCACAGGCCCGCTCCGGCGGTGACAGCACCGTTCCGGGCACGACGACGTCTCCCGCCACGCCGGGCACGACGGCCTCCACGGGTGCGACAGCCCCGACGGGTACGACGGCCACGACGGGCACGACCACGCAGGGCTCCCCGGGCACGGCCGTGCCCTGCGGCAAGGGCATGGACGGTATGAACCCCGCGAGCAATCCCGGCTCCGAGCACTCCCAGCCGGGTGCCGAGCAGACCGCCGAGCCCGACGCCCACCGGCCGCGGCCGGTGCCGGAGGGCATCCCGATCCAGCCGGCCGGCGAGCCGGACCAGCCGGCACCGCGCCCCGACGGCGCCGACGACACCGCGGGCTCCGAGGGCGCCGAGGGCGCCGACGGGCGGGAGCGCCGCACCGGGCAGGGCCTGCCGCCCGGGCGGCCCGCGCCCATGCGGCGAGACGGTGACCGGCTGCGGTTCGTGGGCGCCGCCACGCGGCGGATCGCCCGCGGCATCGACCTCGACGAGATCGTGATGGGGCTGTGCCGGGCCACCGTGCCCACCTTCTCCGACGCGATCCTGGTCTACCTGCGCGACCCGCTGCCGGTCGGTGACGAGCGGCCCACCGGCCCGCTGCTGCTGCGGCTGCGCCGCACCGACCGGATACCGGCCGAGCGGGACACCGAGAACGGCTTCATGCCGGCCGTGCAGCCCGAGCCGTCGGAGCTGGACTCGGTCGGCGGCGAGCTGTGCGAGGTACGGCCCGGCAGCGCGCTGGCCGAGGTGCTGCGGGGCGTGCGGCCGGTGTTCACGGACGCCCCCGCCGCCCGCGCCGCGCTGCCCGAGCTGCTCGGCGACGGCGGCGAGTTCGCCGTACCCGGCGGGCAGCGCGCGATCCTGGCACCGCTGCGCGGCCGGCGCCGGGTGATCGGCGCGGCCCTGTTCCTGCGCCGCCCGGAGCGGCTGCCCTTCGAGGCCGACGACCTGCTAGTGGCCGCGCAGCTCGCCACGCACAGCGCGCTCGGCATCGACAAGGCGGTGCTGTACGGCCGGGAGGCGTACATCGCCGACGAGTTGCAGCGCACCATGCTGCCCGAGACCCTGCCCCGCCCGACGGGCGTGCGGCTGGCCTCGCGCTACCTGCCGGCCGCGGAGACCGCCCGGGTCGGCGGCGACTGGTACGACGCGATCCCGCTGCCCGGCAGCCGGGTCGCGCTGGTCGTCGGCGACGTCATGGGCCACTCCATGACCTCCGCGGCGATCATGGGCCAGCTGCGCACCACGGCGCAGACCCTGGCCGGTCTCGACCTGCCTCCGCAGGAGGTGCTGCACCACCTCGACGAGCAGGCCCAGCGGCTCGGCGTGGACCGCATGGCGACCTGCCTGTACGCGGTGTACGACCCGGTCTCGCACCGCATCACCATCGCCAACGCCGGCCATCCGCCGCCCATCCTGCTGCACCTGGGCGGCCGGGCCGAGGTCCTGCGCGTGCCGGCCGGCGCGCCGATCGGGGTGGGCGGCGTGGACTTCGAGGCCGTGGAGCTGGACGCGCCCGCCGGGGCGACCCTGCTGCTGTACACCGACGGCCTGGTCGAGTCGCGCCTGCGGGACGTGTGGACCGGCATAGAGCAACTGCGCGAGAAGCTCGCGGCGACCGCGCAGCTCACCGGCCCCGATCACCCGCCGCCGCTGGAGGCGCTGTGCGACGAGGTGCTCGACATGCTCGGCCCGGGTGACCGGGACGACGACATCGCCCTGCTCGCCGCCCGCTTCGACGGCATCGCCCCGAGCGACGTGGCGTACTGGTTCCTGGAGCCGGAGGACGCCGCCCCCGGCCGGGCCCGCCGCCTGGCCCGCCGGGCGCTCGCCCGCTGGGGCCTGGAGGACCTCACCGACTCGGTGGAGCTGCTGGTCAGCGAGGTCGTCACCAACGCCGTGCGGTACGCGACGCGGCCGGTGACCCTGCGTCTGCTGCGCACCGACGTGCTGCGCTGCGAGGTCGGCGACGACGTGCCCCAGCTGCCCCGCCTGCGCCAGGCCCGCGCCACCGACGAGGGCGGACGCGGACTGTACCTGGTCAACCGCCTGGCCCGCCGCTGGGGCGCGACACGCCTGAGCACGGGCAAGGTGGTGTGGTTCGAGCTGAACCACACCTGATCCCCGACCAGGGGCCTCGCACATGGCCCAGAGAGCACGGCAGGGCGCCCGGTGCCGGTCGGGCGCCCTTTGGCGTGGTGAGGCGTGGGCGGGTGGCTACTGCTGCTCCCGGCCCTGGCCGCCGCCGCCCGGTTCGGTCGGGTCGCCGGGCAGGCCGAAGGTGGGCGGTGCCGACGGGGTCGCCGGCGGACGGGTCGTCGGCGTCGCGGACGGAGACGGTGTCGTCGGGGTCTGCGACGGGGTCTCGGACGGCGACTGCGAGGTCGGCGCCTCGCTGGTCGGCTCCTTGCTCGGGGGCTCGGTCGTCGGCTGCCGGGTGGCCGTCGGGGTGGGGGTCGGCTTGACCGCGGCGCCCTGCTTGGTGTCCAGGTCGAACTTGCTGACCTGGTCCAGCACGCCGAAGGTGTACGCCGCCCAGATCTGCGCGGGGAAGCCGCCGCCGTTGACGCGTTCCTCGCCGCCCGCGCCGTACATCTTGACCTGGGGGTGCGGCGGCTTGTCGTCCTCGCCGAACAGGCCGACCGAGGTGACCAGGTCGGGTGTGTAGCCGGTGAACCAGGCCGACTTGTTGTCGTCGGACGTACCGGTCTTGCCCGCCACCGGCTGGCCGTCCCGGAGCGGGTTGTCGCGCACCGAGGCCTTGGCCGTACCGTCGTCGACCACGCCGGTCAGCACCGAGGTGACCGTGTCGGCGGCCTCGCGGCTGATGACGCGGTCGCCGACCGGGTCGGGCAGGGTGACCGCGCGGGTGTTGTGCTCGACGGACTTGAGGAGGGCGGGGGTCACCTTCTTGCCGTGGTTGTCGAGGGTCGCGTAGACGCCGGCCATCTCCAGCGGGCTCGCGCCCATGGTGCCCAGGGTCTGCGCAGGCACCGCCGGCAGGCCCTTGGTGTCCATGCCGAGTTCGCCGGCGACCTTCATCACCTCGGGCATGCCGACGTCGACGCCCATCTGGGCGAAGACGGAGTTGACGGACTTGTTCATCGCCGTCTGGACGGTGATCTTCCCGTAGCTGCGGTCGTCCTCGTTCTGGGGGGCGAACCCGACCTTGGTGCCGTCGTCCACCACCGGGCGCCTGCTGGTGCCGTCGTAGACGGTGTTCGCGGTGATGGGCGTGCCGTCCTGGGTCCTGGCGTCCTCCTCCAGGGCCGCGGCCAGGATCACCGGCTTGAACGTCGAGGCGGGCTGGTAGTCGGTGCGGGTCGCGTTGTTGAAGTAGTGCTTGAGGTAGTCCTGGCCGCCGTACATCGCGACGACCGCGCCCGTCTTGGGGTTCACGGACGCGGCACCGGCCTGGATGTCGGCGTCCACCTTGCGCTTCTTCGGGTCCAGCTTGCTGGTCAGCTGCGTCTTGACGGCCTGCTCCAGCGCCCGCTGCTTCTTCTTGTCGATGTTGAGGGTGATGGTCCAGCCGCCCTGTTCGACCATCGCCGCCGCCTGCTTCGTGTCCTCGGCGGTGCCCTGGGCGACCAGCTGCTTCTCCAGCGCGGCGTTGGCGGCCTCCACCAGGTAGCCCGTCTGGCCCTTCATGCCGGGGGCGCCCTGGGGCTCCTTGGGAATCGGGAACTTCATCTCCGCGCGCTCGGACTTGCTGAGCCAGTGCTCCTCGACCATGTTGTCCAGGACGTAGTTCCAGCGGGCCTTCACCAGTTTCTTACCGGTTTCCGAAGCCACCGCCCAGTCGTACTGGCTCGGCGCCTGGAGCAGCGCGGCGAGGTAGGCGCCCTGGGCGACGTCGAGGTCCTCGGCGTCGGTGCGGTAGTAGGCCTGGGCCGCGGCCTGGATGCCGTAGGCGCCGCGGCCGTAGTAGCTGGTGTTGATGTAGCCGGCGAGGATGTAGTCCTTGGACTTCTCCCGGTCCAGCTTCAGGGAGATGACCAGCTCCTTCAGCTTGCGGGTGACGGTCTGTTCCTGGGACAGGTAGTAGTTCTTGACGTACTGCTGGGTGATCGTCGAACCGCCCTGCGCGCCCTTGCCGGTGAGCGTGTTGAACAGGCCGCGCGCGGTGCCCTTGAAGTCGACGCCGGCGTCCTTGAAGAAGGTCTTGTTCTCGGCGGCGACGAACGTGTACCGGACCTTCTTCGGCACCTTGGCCAGGTCCACGATCTCGCGGTTGCGGTCGCCGGTGCGGGCCAGGAGCCCGCCGTCGCTGTACTTGTAGACGTTGCTCTGCCACTGGGCGTCGGCGTTGCCCTTCGGGATCCCGATCGCCATGTACAGCACGACGAAGGCGCCCATGCCGAGCAGGCACAGACCGAAGAAGGTGCCGAGGATCTTCTTCCAGGTGAACAGCCGGCGTATGCCGCCCTTCTGGCCGCGCTTGGCCGCCCTGCGGGCCGCGGCGCGGCCTCCGACGCCGGTCGACGGCGTGCCGGACGACGGCGCGCCGGACGAGCGCCTGGGCGCCGCGCGGCGGCCGGCGCTCTGTCGCGCGCGTCTCTCTTCCGCTCGTCCCATGAGTCCGTTCCGCTCCGCTTCGCTCGCGTGTGCCCTTATGTCACACAAGTTCGCCGCTCAGGTCAGCTCAGAAAGCTAACACCGGGAGATATGACCAACGACCGTCGATCCGGTCTTTTACGGACGTGACAATCAGCACCCGCCCCACCGGAACCGACGTCCCAGAGGGTTCGGGGGTTGCCCGGGCGGAGTAAAGTGATATCACTTAGCTAGACCGAAGTCAGCTACATCGCAGTCGGCGGCCCGTCGCCGGGCCGCCGTCAGAACGGGGGATGACCCATGTCCACGCACGACTCCGAGCTCACGGCCGACGTGCCCGAGATGCCGGCCCCGCGCGTACGGGAGGTCCCGGCGCACAGCATCGGCGGCGGGCTCGCCCTGCTGTTCGGGCTGCTCGGGCTGCTGGCCGGCGCCGCCCTGATCGTCACGGCCGCCGCCGTCCCGGCGGCCGGCGCCAAGGCCGCCCTGATCATCGGCGGCATCCTGGTCGCGCTCGCGGCCCTGCTGGCCATGTGCGGGCTGAACATGGTCGCGCCGGGCGAGGCCCGGGTCGTCCAGCTCTTCGGCCGGTACCGGGGGACGATCCGGGAGGACGGCCTGCGCTGGGTGAACCCCTTCACCTCGCGCACCAAAATCTCCACGCGGGTCCGCAACCACGAGACGGCCGTCCTGAAGGTCAACGACGCCTACGGCAACCCGATCGAGCTCGCCGCGGTCGTGGTGTGGAAGGTCGAGGACACCGCCCAGGCCCTGTTCGAGGTGGACGACTACGTGGAGTTCGTCTCCACCCAGACCGAGGCCGCCGTGCGGCACATCGCCATCGAGTACCCCTACGACGCCCACGAGGAGGACGGCCTGTCGCTGCGCGGCAACGCCGAGGAGATCACCGAGAAGCTCGCCGCCGAGCTGCACGCGCGCGTGGAGGCGGCCGGGGTACAGATCGTCGAGTCGCGCTTCACGCACCTCGCGTACGCTCCGGAGATCGCCTCGGCGATGCTCCAGCGGCAGCAGGCCGGCGCGGTCGTCGCGGCGCGGCGCCAGATCGTGGAGGGCGCCGTGGGCATGGTGGAGGCGGCCCTGACCCGGATCGCGGAGCAGGACATCGTGGAGCTGGACTCCGAACGGAAGGCGGCGATGGTGTCGAACCTGATGGTGGTGCTGTGCGGCGACCGCTCCGCGCAGCCCGTCCTCAACACCGGGACGCTCTACCAGTGACGGGTTCCTCCGGGGGTTCAGCGCCCCAGGGCCGGCCGCAGCGCAAGCAGGTGCTGCTGCGGCTGGACCCCGCCGTGTACGAGGCGCTCGCCCGGTGGGCGTCGGACGAACTGCGGTCGGCGAACGCGCAGATCGAGTTCCTGCTGCGCCGGGCCCTCGCGGAGGCGGGCCGGCTGCCGGGCGACACCGGCCCCCTGCCCCGTCGGGGCCGCCCGCCCGGCGGCTCGGGCCCCAGGCCCCCGTCGGCCTGAACGGCCTGGCACACCAGCCCGGGACACGCGCGCGGCGCGGCGTGTGGCAGAACCGTGACAATCGGCCCCCACCTGCGGTGTCACCCCCCTCAGCGCGCACTCCACACTCGGCGTATACATCTCGCGTATACACGCCGTGTACAGTCCTCGGCATGTCCATCGGTCACACTCTCCTGGGACTCCTGGAGTCCGGCCCGCGTCACGGTTACGACCTGAAGCGGGCCTTCGACGAGAAGTTCGGTCACGACCGGCCGCTGCACTACGGCCAGGTCTACTCGACGATGTCCCGCCTGCTGAAGAACGGGCTGGTCGAGGTCGAGGGCATCGAGCCCGGCGGCGGCCCCGAGCGCAAGCGGTACGCGATCACCGAGGCCGGCATCACCGACGTCGAGCGCTGGCTCGGCACGCCGGAGAAGCCCGAGCCGTACCTCCAGTCGACCCTGTACACCAAGGTCGTCCTCGCCCTGCTCACGCACCGCGACGCCGCCGACATCCTCGACACCCAGCGCTCCGAGCACCTGCGCAGCATGCGCATCCTCACCGACCGCAAGCGCAAGGGCGATCTGGCCGACCAGCTGATCTGCGACCACGCCCTGTTCCACCTCGAGGCGGACCTGCGCTGGCTGGAGCTGACCGCCGCGCGGCTGGAGAAACTGCGAGAGGCGGTGACCGCATGACCCCCGCCGGCTCGCTCCTCACCGCCCAGGGGCTGCGCAAGTCCTACGGCCCGACCACGGCGCTCGACGGCGCCGCGTTCTCCATCCACCCCGGCGAGGTGGTCGCCGTCATGGGGCCCTCCGGGTCGGGCAAGTCCACGCTGCTGCACTGCCTCGCCGGGATCGTCACGCCCGACGAGGGCACCATCACCTACGCCGGGCGGGAGATGTCCGCCATGAGCGACGCCGAGCGCAGTGCGCTGCGGCGCTCCGAGTTCGGGTTCGTCTTCCAGTTCGGGCAGCTCGTCCCCGAGCTGACGTGCGTGGAGAACGTCGCCCTGCCGCTGCGGCTGAACGGCACACCCCGCAAGAAGGCGGAGCAGGCCGCCCTGGAATGGCTGCGGCGGCTGGAGGTCGACGACGTCCGCAAGAAGCGGCCCGGGGAGGTCTCCGGTGGCCAGGGGCAGCGGGTGGCCGTCGCCCGGGCCCTGGTGACCAGCCCGCGGGTGGTCTTCGCCGACGAGCCGACCGGCGCGCTCGACTCGCTCAACGGCGAGCGCGTGATGGAGCTGCTCACCGACGCCGCCCGGTCCACCAACGCCGCCGTCGTCCTTGTCACGCACGAGGCCCGGGTGGCCGCCTACTCCGACCGCGAGATCGTCGTCCGCGACGGCCGGTCCCGGGACATGGAGCGCGTCATATGAGCGTGCGCCGCTGGGCCGGGGATCTGGCCATGGGGACCCGGTTCGCCTTCGCCGGCGGACGCGAGGGCTGGATCCGGGCCGTGCTGACGGCCGTCGGCGTCGGGCTGGGAGTGGCGCTGCTGCTGCTGACCACCGCCATCCCGAACGCGCTGGACGAGCGGCACCGGCGCGAGGAGGGGCGTGCCGACCACACCTGGAGCCAGCAGAAGATCCCCAGGGCCGACGACACGCTGGTCGTCATGGACGCGGACACCACGTTCCGCGACAAGGAGATCCGCGGGCGCCTGCTGGAGGCGGAGGGCCCACGCTCGCCGCTGCCGCCGGGTGTGGCGAGGTTCCCGGCGGCGGGCGAGATGGTCGTCTCCCCCGCGCTGAAGGAACTGCTCACCTCCGGTGAGGGCGGGCTGCTGAAGGAGCGGCTGCCCTACCGGATCGCCGGAACCATCGGCGAGCAGGGGCTGGTCGGCTCCCGGGAACTGGCCTACTACGCGGGCGGCAAGGGGCTCGCGGACCTGCTCGACGGCCACAGCGGGGCCCGGATCGACCACTTCGGCGAGCAGGAGATGGCGGGCGGCGACAGCTGGGATCCGGTGCTGCTGCTGATGGTGCTGGTCGTCTTCGTGGTGCTGCTGATGCCGGTCGCCGTGTTCATCGCCGCGGCCGTGCGGTTCGGCGGCGAGCGGCGCGACCGCCGGCTCGCGGCGCTGCGGCTGGTCGGCTCCGACAGCCGGATGACCCGGCGCATCGCCGCCGGAGAGGCGCTGGCGGGGTCCGTCCTCGGACTGGTCTTCGGCGTCGGCTTCTTCCTGGCGGGGCGTGAGATCGCCAGTACCTTCGAGGTGTTCGGCGTCAGCGTCTTCCCGAGCTATCTCAACCCCTCCCCGTCCCTGGCCGCGCTCGTCGCCCTCGCGGTCCCGGCCTGCGCCGTCCTGGTGACCCTCCTGGCGCTGCGCGGTGTGGTCATCGAGCCGCTCGGCGTGGTCCGTACGGCCAAGCCCGCGCGGCGCCGGCTGTGGTGGCGGCTGCTGCTGCCGCTGGCCGGGCTCGCGATGCTGTACCCCATGGTCGGGCAGGGCAGTGAGCAGGGCGGTTTCAACGAGTACCTGGTCACCGGGGGTGTCATGTGCCTGCTCATCGGAGTCACGGCACTGCTGCCCTGGGTCGTCGAGACGGTCGTGGCGCGGCTCGGCTCGGGCGGGGTGGCCTGGCAACTGGCCGTACGGAGGCTCCAGTTGAGCGGCGGCAGCGCGGCCCGGATGGTCAACGGCATCGCGGTGGCGGTGGCCGGTGCGATCGCGCTGCAGATGCTGTTCAGCGGCGTGGAGGCCAACTACACCAAGGCGACGGGGTACGACGTCTCGCGGGCCCAGATGCAGGTGGGGGTGCCCGACGGCGCCGAACTCGCCGCCACGGCCGAGAAGTTCCGCGACACCAGGGGCGTACGCAAGGTCACCGCACTGACCCAGGGCTACCTCGGTGACCGGCGGGGCGAGGCCACCGCCATGCCGCAGATGACCGTCGGCGACTGCGCCGCGCTGCGCGAGGTGGCCACCCTGCCGTCCTGCCGCGACGGCGACGTCTTCGCCCTGCGGGGCGGGGAGAACGAGACCGACAGCGAGACCGCCAGGGCGGTCCGGCCCGGCAGCACCCTGTGGGCCGACCCGGAGAGCACCGACCGGACCGACGACGACTGGGTCTCCTGGACCCTGCCGCGAAAGATCCGGCAGGCCCAGTCCCGCGAGGACCCCACCGGGACCCGGCGCGGCGGCATCCTGGTCACGCCCGCCGCCCTGCCCGGGAACCTCGCGGCGTTCACCTCCGGCCAGCTCTATCTGAGCCTGGACCGCTCGGTGGCCGACGCGGCGGAGCACGTACGCAACACGGCCGCCCGGATCGACCCGCTGTCGGAGCCCATGACCTGGTCGGCCACCGACACCCTCGACCGGTACGCGTCCCTGCGCACCGGCCTGTTCGCCGGAGCCGCCTGTGTGCTGGCGCTGATCGGGGCGAGCCTGCTGGTCTCCCAGCTGGAGCAGTTGCGCGACCGGCGCAAACTGCTGTCGTCCCTGGTCGCCTTCGGCACCCGCCGCCGCACGCTGAGCCTATCGGTGCTGTGGCAGTCGGCGATCCCGATCGGCCTGGGCCTGCTGCTGGCCTCCACGGTCGGCGTGACGCTGGGCGCGGTCCTGCTGCGCATGACCGACACCGCGGTCCGTGTCGACTGGCCGAGCGTGCTGACCATGACCGGCATCGGCGCCGGCGTGGTCCTGGCGGTGACGCTGCTGAGTCTGCCGCCGTTGCTGCGGATGATGCGGCCGGACGGGCTGCGCACGGAGTAGGCGCGCCCTCAGGCGCCGGTGTCGAGGACCCGGACGGGCAGCGGCCGCAGCGCCTCGCGCAGGGCGGCCGCCAGCTCCTCGTACTCGGCGCCGCGCGCGGCCCCGGCCCGCATCGCCAGGGCGATCCGGCGGGTGGGGGCCGGGTCGGCGAAGGACCCGGTGAGCAGCTGGTCGCTGCGGGACGTCTCGAGCCGCAGCGCGGTACGCGGCAGCAGGGTGCAGCCGAGGCCGCCGGCGACGAGCTGGACGAGGGTGGACAGCCCGGCCGCGGTCGTCGTGACCGGGGCATCCTCGCGCCCGGCCTCCCGGCAGATGTCGAGCGCCTGGTCCCGCAGGCAGTGCCCTTCGTCGAGCAGCAGCAGGTTGAGCTCCTTCAGCGCCTCGCGCGGTATCCCCTGCCGCCCGCCGAGCCCGTGACCCGGCGGCGTGACGAGCACGAAGTCCTCGTCGAACAGCGGCAGTTCGACCACGCCGGGCACCCCGAGCGGCACGGCGAGCAGCAGCAGGTCCAGCCGCCCGCTGGTCAGTCCCTCCACGAGGTTGGCGGTCTGCTCCTCGTGCACCTGGAGGTCCAGCTGCGGATACCGCTCATGGACCAGCCGCAGCACGGTGGGCAGCAGATACGGCGCGACGGTCGGGATGACCCCGAGGCGCAGCGCGCCCGTGAAGGGCGCCCGGACCGCCTCGGCCTCCTCCAGCAGCGCCCCGACCTCCTCCAGCACCGCCTTCGCCCGTACGGCGAGCCGCTCACCGGCGGGTGAGAGCAGCACCTTGCGGGTCGTACGCTCCAGGAGGGTGACACCGAGTGTCTCCTCCAGTGCGGAGACGGCGCCGGACAGGGCGGGTTGGCTCATGCCGATCGCGGCGGCGGCGTCCCGGAAGTGCAGGTGCTCGGCGACGGCGGCGAAGGCGCGCAGCTGGGCGAGACTGGGCTGTCTCCGCTTGCCACTGCTCATGGTCATGGCCGCCACCCTTGGGCCTTGCTGCTACCGACGGTCACTGATAGCTCCCTCCGATCAACTCGACCGAGTGTAGCTATTTCCCGTATCAATGCACCCTGTGCCAACATCAACAAGGTCCAACCCATGGGAAACACCCGTAAAACGGGTGCTTCTTCGCTGCAAGGAGAGCGTGTGCTCACTGTCGGTGACAAGTTCCCCGAGTTCGAACTGACCGCCTGCGTCTCGCTGGAGAAGGGCAAGGAGTTCGAGAAGATCAACCACAAGACCTACGAAGGCAAGTGGAAGGTGATCTTCGCCTGGCCCAAGGACTTCACCTTCGTGTGCCCCACCGAGATCGCTGCCTTCGGCAAGCTGAACGAGGAGTTCGCCGACCGCGACGCCCAGGTGCTCGGCTTCTCCGGCGACTCCGAGTTCGTCCACCACGCCTGGCGCAAGGACCACGACGACCTGCGTGACCTGCCGTTCCCGATGATGGCGGACTCCAAGCACGAGCTCATGCGGGCGCTGGGCATCGAGGACGAGGAGGGCTTCGCCAAGCGCGCGGTCTTCATCGTCGACCAGAACAACGAGATCCAGTTCTCGATGGTGACCGCGGGTTCGGTCGGCCGTAACCCGAAGGAGGTCCTCCGGGTCCTGGACGCCCTCCAGACGGACGAGCTGTGCCCGTGCAACTGGACCAAGGGCGACGAGACCCTGGACCCGGTCAAGCTGCTGGCTGGTGAGTAACGAGATGTCCCTCGACTCCCTCAAGTCCCGCATACCGGACTACGCCAAGGACCTGAAGCTCAACCTCGGCTCGGTCATCGGCAACTCCGACCTGCCGGCGCAGCAGCTGTGGGGTACCGTCCTGGCGACCGCGATCGCGTCCCGCTCCCCCATCGTCCTGCGCGAGCTGGAGCCGGAGGCGAAGGCGAACCTGTCGCCGGAGGCGTACACGGCGGCCAAGTCCGCCGCGGCGATCATGGCGATGAACAACGTCTTCTACCGCACCCGCCACCTGCTGTCGGACCACGAGTACGGCAGCCTGCGCGCGGGCCTGCGGATGAACGTCATCGGCAACCCCGGCGTCGACAAGGTCGACTTCGAGCTGTGGTCCTTCGCGGTCTCCGCCATCAACGGCTGCGGCATGTGCCTCGACTCCCACGAGCAGGTCCTGCGCAAGGCCGGCGTCGAACGCGAGACCATCCAGGAGTCCTTCAAGATCGCCTCCGTCATCCAGGCGGTGGCCGTCACCCTGGACGCCGAGGCGGCACTGGCGGAGTAACGCCCCGACACCTCCTCAACACAAGGCCCGGCCACCTGAGCGGTGGCCGGGCCTTGTCGCTGGCTCACGGTTGTTCGGGCGGGGTGGGTGGGTCCGCCGGCGCTGCGTCCGATGCCGTGGCTCCCCGTGGCCGCGGCGCGTGCCGTAGCGCCGCCTCGTGGGAGTACGCCCGCAGGTACCCGGCCACCGTGTTCGTCACCGCGACCAACGGCACGGCGACCACCGCGCCCCCGATCCCGGCCACCATCCCGCCCGCGGCCACCGACAGCACCACCGCCAGCGGATGCACCCGCACGGCCCGGCCGAGGATGAACGGCTGGAGGATGTGCCCCTCGATCTGCTGCACGGCCAGGACGACCACCAGCGTCATCACCGCCGTGAAGACGCCCTGCGTGACCAGCGCGACCAGCACCGCCAGCGCTCCCGACGCCACCGCGCCCACCAGCGGGATGAAGGAGAACAGGAAGATGAACACCGCCAGCGGCACGGCCATCGGCACGTCGAGGAAGTAGATGCCGAGCCCGATGAAGATCGCGTCGATCAGCGCGACGATCACCGTGCCCCGCACATACGCCGTCAGCGTCCGCCACGCCCGCGGCCCGGCCCCGGCCACCCCCGGCCGCGCCGCCGCGGGCACCAGCTTCAGCGTCCACTCCCAGATGCGCCGGCCGTCGTAGAGCAGGAACAGCGTCGAGAAGACCGTCAGCAGAATGCCCGTCAGGGCCTCCACCACGACCGTGACGCCCTCCAGCCCCGCCGAGGTGATCTGGTCGGTGTTGGCCCCGACCGCCTCCCGCAGGTTCTTGGCGATCTCGTTGATCTGCTTGTCGGTGACGTGGAACGGGCTGTTCAGCAGCCAGTTGCGCAGTTCGTCGATGCCGTCCTGGATCTGGTCGGAGAGGTTGTCGATGTTCTCCATGACCTGCCAGGTCACGAACCAGCCCATCAGCCCGATCACGACGAACCCGAGGATCGCCGTCAGCGCGGTGGCCGGCCCGCGCGGCACCCCGTGGCGCCGCAACCGTCCCACGGTCGGCTGGAGCAACGCGGTGATGAGCAACGCGGCCACGAACGCCAGCACCAGCAGCTGTACGGCGCTGATGATCCGCATCAGCACCCAGACGGTGCCCGCCAGCACCAGCAACCGCCAGCCGGCCTCGGCGGCGACCCGCATCCCCCACGGCACGGCCAGTGCCGGATCGGGACGCGGGGCCATCGCGGGCGCGTAGTCGGGGGGCGGCGGGACGCGGTCGTCTGAGGGCGGCTCAGGGACGGGCTCCGGCTGAAGTGACGGTTCGGCTTCGACGCGCTCCCGCTCCATCGCGGCGCGGCGCTCGTCCAGCCGCTCACTCATCTCGGTCAGCCGGGCCCCGACCCGGCCGAGCCACCCCGGCACTCGCGACATGATCCGTCCTCTTCCCCCGTCCGTGCCCACCACTCCCCCCTGGAGTCGTCCGTCCGACCGTACAGGGCGACAGCCCCTCCCCGTAGGACGGGGAGGGGCTGTCGGAGGTTGAGAGGCGCGGCCGGAGCCGGTGGGCTCAGTACCAGTGGTTGGCCTGCCAGAACGACCAGGCCTCGCACGGGCTGCCGTAGCGGTCGTTCATGTAGTTCAGGCCCCACTTGATCTGCGTCATGGGGTTGGTCTGCCAGTCGGCGCCGACCGACGACATCTTGGAGCCCGGCAGCGCCTGGAAGAGGCCGTAGGCCCCGGAGGAGGCGTTGACGGCCCGGTAGTTCCAGCTGGACTCGTGGTCCACGATGTTGCTGAAGCACTGGAACTGGCCGCTGGGCACCACCTGACGGGCCATCGCCTGGATCTCGGCGATGGTGTAGGAGCCCTTGACGGGAACGTCGACGTTGAGCGCACTGCGCACGTCGTCGCGGCTGGCCGCGGCCTTCGCCTCGGCACGTTCCTTGGCAGCCTTCGCCGCCTTCTCGGCGGCTTCCTTCTTCGCGATGGCGGTCTCGGCAGCGGCCTTGCGGGCGGCTTCCTCGGCGTCCTTCTTCGCGCTCGCGTCGGCGGCGATGGCCTGCGCGTCGGCCTGCTGCGTCAGGGACGCGGTCTGGACCTGGGCCTGCTGCCCTGCGGGTATGTCCGCCAGCAGCGTGGTGCCGGCTGCCGTCGCTTCGGCGTCGTGGTTCTGCGCGGTGCTGCCCGAGGCAACGCCGACGACGCTTCCGACAGCGGTGACCGCCGTGGCCGAGGCCACTGCGAATCCCCGGACCGAGATCCGGCTCACACGGTTTCCTTCCAGCATCGCCCGCTTCGGTGACCCTGGCGGACGCAATCGTGCCCCTGGCACTGGCCTCCCCAACTGCGGGGTCACGGGAGGCGCGGGCCCGGTGGGCAACTCCCGCGAGGGGAGCGCCGCGTGGTGCTCGGGCGGCATACGACAACGCTATGGAGTTGACTGTTTTCTCTTCGTGGTGCCGTACCGCTGGGGGTACAGGTGTGTCGTATGCGGGGCCTGACAGGAGTGAGACTCTGCCGTAACCGGACGCCGCAAGGCAATTCTGTGCTGCGTGTGAAAGCTCACATGCCGTTTCTCCCCGGCGATTTCAGGAAACGGGCAGACGCGAAGGCGCCGCCCGGCTAGGCTCTACGCCTTTCCGGACGGCGCCAACTGCTACGTGACCGGCCCCACTTAGGGCGTTGCGGTCAGATCTGTCCGTCTTCGAGCATTTCGGTCACAAGCGCGGCGATCTGGGACCGCTCGGACCGGTTCAGGGTCACATGCGCGAAGAGCGGATGACCCTTCAGTTTCTCCACGACGGCGACGACTCCGTCGTACCGCCCGACCCGCAGGTTGTCCCGCTGCGCCACGTCGTGGGTGAGAACCACCCGTGAGTTCGCGCCGATCCGGGACAGAACGGTAAGAAGAACGTTCCTCTCCAGCGACTGGGCCTCGTCCACGATCACGAACGCGTCGTGCAGCGAGCGTCCGCGGATGTGGGTGAGCGGGAGCACCTCCAGCATCCCGCGCGCGGTGACCTCCTCGATGACCTCGCGGCTGGTGACGGCCGACAGCGTGTCGAAGACCGCCTGCGCCCAGGGGCTCATCTTCTCCGCTTCGGTGCCGGGCAGGTAGCCGAGCTCCTGCCCGCCCACCGCGTACAGCGGACGGAAGACCATGATCTTCTCGTGCTGACGGCGCTCCAGCACCGCTTCCAGGCCCGCGCACAGCGCCAGCGCCGACTTGCCGGTGCCGGCCCGGCCGCCCATCGACACGATCCCGATGTCGGGGTCGAGGAGCAGGTCGAGCGCGATGCGCTGCTCGGCGCTGCGCCCCTTGATGCCGAACGCCTCCCGGTCGCCGCGCACCAGGCGGACATCGCCCTCCGGGGTGACCCGGCCGAGCGCCTTGCCGCGCTCGGACTGGATGGTCAGGCCGGTGTGCACGGGCAGGTCGGCGGCCTCGGGGACGTGGATGTGCCCCGCCTCGAAGAGGGTGTCCACCTGCTCGCCCGAGAGGGTCAGTTCGGCCATGCCGGTCCAGCCGGAGGCGTCCGTGATGGCGAGTTCGGCGCGGTACTCCTCGGCGAGGAGCCCGACGGAGGACGCCTTGATCCTCAGCGGCAGGTCCTTCGACACGACGGTGACGTCGAACCCCTCGGCCTGCAGGTTGCGGGCGACCGCGAGGATGCGGGAGTCGTTGTCCCCCAGGCGGTAGCCGCTGGGCAGCAGGCTGGGGTCCGAGTGGTTGAGCTCGACACGGACCGTGCCGCCGAGGTCTCCGGTCGGAATGGGGGCGTCCAGACGGCCGTACCGCACCCGCAGGTCGTCGAGGAGGCGCAGGGCCTGCCGGGCGAAGTAGCCGAGCTCGGGATGGTGCCGCTTGGCCTCCAGTTCCGTCACCACGACGACGGGGAGCACGACCTCGTGCTCGTCGAAGCGGCTCAGAGCGTTCGGGTCGGCCAGCAGGACGCTGGTGTCGAGGACATAGGTGCGCCGGTCTGGCTTGTGGCGCTTTGTGCTGGTCACCACGGAAGGACGTACCCCCTCGGATGAGGTCGGGGAGCGACGGAGTGGAGTGCCGGGTGAGGCTGGGCGGGAAGAATCCCGACCGGTTCTCGGCCGCTTCGCACGGGCCGGGAACCGGCCCTCCGCCATGTCTTCCGTGCTGTCACCGCACGGTCGGGCTGGTGCAAAGGGCCTCCCGGGCGGACGGCCCCGAGCCGTCCGCTGAGATCCGACACCCGTGGTTCGGGTGTCGACCTGACTGGGTTATGCCCTCGAACACGCGCCGCCATGCCAGGGCATATGACGGCGCCCCGGTGAACTCCTCGTGACGTCCGCTTCCGCCCGGGCTGCCCCGGGGCGCGGTTCAGCCGCCGTACCGCCGGTGACGTGCGGCGTAGTCACGCAGCGCGCGCAGGAAGTCGACCTTGCGGAAGGCCGGCCAGAAGACCTCGCAGAAGTAGTACTCCGAATGGGCGGTCTGCCACAGCATGAATCCGGACAGCCGCTGCTCACCGCTGGTGCGGATGACGAGGTCGGGGTCGGGCTGGTCGCCGGTGTAGAGGTGACGGCCGATCATGTCGATGTCGACCCGCTCGGCGAGCTGCTCCAGGGTGGTGCCCTTCTCGTGGGCGTCGAGCAGCATGGAGCGCACCGCGTCGGCGATCTCCTGGCGCCCGCCGTAGCCGATGGCGACGTTGACCAGTATCCCGTCGACGTGCGCGGTGGCCTCCTCGGCCTCCTTCAGGGTGCGCTGCATCCCGGCGGGCAGCAGGTCGAGCGTGCCGACGTGGTGGACGCGCCAGCGCCCGTCGGCGGCCAGGCTGCGCACCACGTCCTCGATGATGCCGAGCAGCGGGACGAGCTCCTCCTGCGGCCGGTCGAAGTTGTCCGTCGACAGCAGCCACAGGGTGACGACCTCGACGTCCGTCTCGGTGCACCAGCCGAGGAACTCCTCGATCTTGTCCGCGCCGGCCCGGTGGCCCTGGGCGGTGGTGGAACCCGCGGCCTTCGCCCAGCGCCGGTTGCCGTCCATGATGACGCCGATGTGCTTGGGCACCTGAGCGTGGTCCAGGTGGCCTTCCACCCGGCGTGCGTACAGCCTGACCAGCAGGCCGCGCAGCTTGTCGCGCAGGTTCACGTGATTGTCAGCCCCTCCGTACGGATCGGACAGGCCGCGTCGTGCGACCCGGTCTCGGCCGCGCGCGGTCCCTGTCCGGATGGCAGTCCCCGAGGGCGAAGCCTACCCCTGCCGGGGCGGGGGCCGGTGAGCGGGTGCCGGGCGCAGGGGCGAGGGGCGGGGATTGGGCGGGCGGTGGGTGCGGGGGTGACGGCCGACGGGTTGCCCTGGACGGCCTACGGGTTGCCCTGGACGACCGGCGGCTGCTGGACGGCCGGACGGGCTGCCCTGGATGTACGGGGCGGCGCCCCTGGCCTACCCACCAGGGCGGCAAGCGATCGGTGCGGGCCCTGGAGAGGTGCCGACGGCGGGAAAGAAAAACGGGCCGGTCCGTGGGGGGGAGACGGACCGGCCCGAGGGGGGGCTTCCACCATAACCCTTCGTAAGTGATGCTGCGTGCATCGGCGGCCCACAACTACTCTCCGAAGTCACCCGGCGACACGGCGATGACCGCGGAACCCCCCGTTCCTGCGGATTAACGGTCGGAACACGGTGGATTCCCAGGGCAACCGGGCGACATGGGGTGGGATCCGGAGGATTCGGCGTACGTCGTGACTCGTTCCCACGTGTGCCACCCCGTCCCCCCGACGGGTGACGGCGGCCACACACGCCGCCTTGACACGCACGGGGGACCAGGCGCTGTCGGCTCCTGGTGGGGCGGGGTTCTCTTTGGGCCGGGCATCGCATGGGATGCTCAGCGGTTGACGGCCTGGACCTCCTGTACGACGACGTTCTGGGTGGCGCCGAAGGTGCCGTCCGGGAGATTGCCGCCGGCACCGCCGGTGCCGGTCCAGTGGATCTTCCAGGTGACGGTGGCCCGCAACGGGAACGAACCGCCCGCTTCCGACGCGCGGAGGTACTTCACACCGCACGGCGGAGTCTGATCGGCCTTGCCCTTGGCGTACGGCTCGCCGATACGGCCGTTGCGGATCTCGCAGACGCCGGAGGCAGGGTAGGTGACGGCATCCGCCGTACCCGGCTCCAGCTTCAGTGCGACCGGCTCCGCCGTCGCCGTGGCCTGAATGCCGATGACGGGCACCGACGCGGTGACGGAGACCGGCTTGAACTCGGCGTTGTCGAGCCAGGCCCAGGTCGGCAGGTTCACCTTGGTCGCCTGGGCCGGGGCGAGCGACACCCTGGTGCCGGGCACACGGATCTGGGCGTAGGCGAGTTCGGCGAGGATCTCGGGGGTGACGGCGTTCGGGATGGTGGCGGGTGGGGGATCGCCCTTGTCCACCCAGAAGATCGGCTCCTTGCAGGAGTCCCACCCCGGCGGGAAGTCCTCATTGACGTACGCGTCCCAGAAGTAACCCTCGCCGGCCTTGTCCTTGTTGAAGTCCTTGTACGGGTGCCCGTTGACGAACCGGTCTCGCTGCTCGGCGTCCCACTGGTAGCCCGTGGACTCCGCCTCCCAGATGGGCTCCAGATACTTCTTCAACTGTTCCGGCGTGTATTTCGGCGCATACCAGCACGGCGGCGGCGTCCACGATGTGCTCGACGTCAACGCACCCACGGAATTGCCACGGCCATTCTTGGAGCGGTCAAAGACGACGCCGCCGGCCGTCACGGAAACCGTGCTGCCGTCGACAGCCGCCCCGGTGCTGGGAGTGGGCGCCTGAGCGCCACCACCGATCTCATTGTCGGCGAGTGCCGAGCCTCCGCTGAGCAGGACAGAAGCAATCGCCACGGGCATCACCAGGGCCCGCTGAGCTGCACTCAGGGCTGGCACCTGTCGCTCCCCCTCTGCGATGAAATCTTCTCGATGACCCACACGCCCTTGTCGTTCTTGCGCAGCTGGGTGACGTAAAGCACGTAGCTGTTCTTCGTGGCCGGTGTCTTGTTGACCTTCTTGGTCTCCAAATACATGTCGTAGGCCTTGCTCTGGTCCTCGCAGTACACGAGCGACCCGCTCTCCTTGCCGCTGACATCGACAACGGGGGCGTAGAAGCGGTAGGCGCCCGTCACGCGAGCCTTGGCCTTGACGTATGCCTGGATGAACTTCTGGGTCGTGGCGGCCGCCTCGCCGTCGTAGTAGTAGAGGTACGCCTTGTCGAGGGCGTTCTGGTGGACGATCGCCAGGTCTACTGCCTTGATGGACTGCTCGCTGTCGGCCAGGATCGCGTCCTTCTCCTTGTCACCCGTCTTCGGCCAGTCGAAGGTGTAGGAGAGGTCGGAGGGCAAGGAGATGGCCGGCCGGTCGTTCGCCGTCGCGCTGGACGGACTGGGAGAGGCCGATGTCTCACTCCCGGTATCGGCACCCGCGATCTTGTCGTTGCCCTTGTCCTTTGGGCTGTCCCCGCTGCCGCAGGCAGACAGCGTCAGGGCCGCAGCGGCCGTCAGGGTGAGCGCTGCGCGCAGGGTGGGGCGGCGGTTCACGGTCGGCTCCCGGTGGGGCGAGGCTTCTCTTGAGCGAAGCCACGCTATCCAGCGGCCGGAGGTGACACCAGGGTGAGCCGTGTCGACTCACGGGGTGTTATGGGATCAAATCGGCCTGCTGCGGCGCGACTTGGCCCATAACGGTTGCATAACACGGCAATCGTCAGGTGCGCCTGTGTGCAGCTACGTTCGGGGGAACAAGCCGACGACACCGGGAAGGTGGGGTTCCGCGTGGGTGAGCGGTGGGGGGACGGGCGGGGGACGCTGGTCGTGCACCGGGACGGGGGTGCCGCGGCCGTGCGTGTTCCGCTGGAGATCGCGCGGTCCTACCGGGCGCGCACCAAGGGGCTGTTGGGCCGGGACTCGCTCGACGGAGCGCTGCTGCTGACCCCTGCCAACAGCGTCCACACCTTCCGTATGCGCATGCCGATCGATGTCGCCTACCTGGACCGGCGCCTCGCCGTCATCGCCGTTCGCACCATGGCCCCGGGGCGGCTGGGTCTGCCTCGGCTCCGGGCACGGCATGTGCTGGAGGCGGAGGCCGGGGCGATGGTGGGGTGGGGGCTGCGGGCCGGGGTGCGGGTGGAGGTGGCGGCGGGCGAGTGATGCCGCGCGTCGGGCGTGTCCGGCACGGCTCTGACGCCGGCAGCCTCCCGCTCCACTGAGGAGCGCACGACCGTGCGTCCGTGCGCCGTTGAGCGCGGGGTGTGCGTGTGGTGTCGTACGTTCTTCGGTTCGGGGCGGGAGGGGGCGCCGGTGGAGGGGAACGGATCAGCGGAGTGGGAGGCCGCCGCCGCGTCGCAGGTGACGTTGGAGCGGCTGCTGTCGGTGGTGGGTGCGGGCTCGCTGGAACTGCACATGGCGCCCGGCGGACTCGGGGCGCCCGTCACCGGGGTCACCGTGCTGGACCCGCTGGATCCCGGTGTCCGGCCGCGGGACCTGCTGCTGGCGGTCGGGGTGGACGCGCGGTCGGCGCACGCCGTGGACGTCCTGCGCCGAGCCGGTGAGGAGGGCGCCACGGGTGTGGTGTTCGGGCCGGGCACGGTGGGCCGGCCGGCTCCCGCGCTGCGCAGGGCGGCCGAGGAGGCCGGTACGGCGGTGCTGTCCCGTACGTCCTGGTGCTCCTGGGACCAGTTGGCCGGCGTCCTGCGGGCGGGGCTGGCCTCGGCGGGTCTTCCGCAGGGGCTGGCCACCCACACCGTCGCCCTCGGCGATCTCGACGGACTGGCCGACGCGGTGGCCGCCCTGGTCGGGGGCGCCGTGACCATCGAGGACCTGGAGTCCCGGGTGCTGGCCTACTCCTCCAGTGACACCGGGGAAGACGTGGACGAACTGCGCCGGCTGACCATCCTCGGCCGCCGCGTCCCGCCGTGGCGGGTCGCCGCGATGCGGGAGGCCGGGTTCTTCCGGGCGCTCTGGGGCACGGGCGACGTGCTGTACCGGCCGGCTCGCGGGGCGGACCCGGAGCGCCTGGTGGCGGCCGTCCGCGCGGGCGGCGAGGCGCTGGGGTCCATCTGGGTGGCGGCGGTCGCGGGCCGGCCCCTCGCCCCGAACGCCACCGAGGCCCTGCGCGCGGCCGTCCGGGCGGCCGCCCCGCATCTGCTGCACCACGCGACGCGGGGAGCGGACACCCGTCTCGTGACGGACGCGGCCCGGGCGGTCCTGGAAGGGCGGGGGTCCGTCGAGGTGCTGGCCGAGCGCGCCGCGCTACCGGAGACCGGCTACTGCGCCGTGCTCGCCGTGCACGCCGACGGGCGGGGGGCGGACGGTGGTGACGGGGCGCCCCGGCTGCACGACCTGCTCGCGTTGCACTGCTCGGCCTACGGTCACCCGGCCGTCGTCGTACGGGTCGGCGGCACGGTGCTGGTCGTGCTGGGCGCGCTGGCGTGCGACCGGGCCCGGGCCGGCCGTCAGGTGGCGGAGCTGGGGACGTCCCTGGCGGAGCAGTTGTCGGCGACGGTGGGGACGACGGTGCGGGTCGGTCTGGGGGATGTCGTCCCCGGGCTGGCCGAACTGCCCGAGTCGCGCCGGTCGGCCGAGTCGGTCCTCGACGCGCTGAGGACGGCCGGCGGGGAGCGCCGCGTCGCCCGTACCGAGGACGTGGCGGAGACCATCGGCGTCAGGCAGGTCATGGACGCGCTGCGCGAGGTGCCGCTCCCGACGGGGACGCCGGTGGCACGGCTCGCGGCGTTCGACGCGGAGCACAGCGGGAGTTGCCTGCTGGAGACACTGCGCGTGTATCTCGACCACTTCGGGGACGTGCCCGCGGCGTCCCGTGCGCTGTGCCTGCACCCCAACAGCCTGCGGTACCGGATCCGCCGTATCGTCGAGGTCTCGCGGATCGACCTGGACAGTCCCGACGCCCGGCTGCTCGCCCAGCTCCAGCTGCGGATGCTGATGCGCGGCGGGGAGGCCGGCACTGCCGCGCCGTGAGCGGCACGGCCCTTTGGCCGTCCGCACCACGGCACGGCCCGTTCTTCGTGGCCCCGCACCACGGCACGGCCGCGCCCCCGGGACACTGACCGGCACCGCAGTGCCGGCCACCGCACCTGTGCGATCGCCACGAAGACGAGCCGGGCGGGTGGCGGGCAGCCTGGGTGTCCGCCCGGGCCCGACCGGGCGTCCGGCACGCCGACCGTGGAGGGCACCTCATGACCGACCTCACCGACGCCGCCGCACGGCGGGAACACATCCTGCGAGCCGCCGTCCGGCAGGGCCTGCTGGACCCCGAGCGAGCCCTGCTGGCCGGCTTCGTCGACCTCGACGGCGTCGCCCGGACGGTGCGCACGCTCCGCGACGCCTTCCCCGGCTCGCTCTGCGTCCTGCACGCCTTCGCCGCGAAGGCCAACTGCCTGGTGCCCGTGCTCGCCGAGCTGGAGCAGCTGGGTATGGGCTGCGAGGTGGCGACCGGCGGCGAACTGGCCCGTGCGCTCGCGGCGGGTTTCGATGCGGACCGTATCGTGTTCGACTCGCCGGCCAAGACCCGCGCGGAACTGGAGTGGGCGCTCGGCCTGGGGGTGGCGGTCAACGCGGACAATTTCCAGGAGCTCACCCGGATCGACGCGCTCGTGACCGGCCGCGTGCCCGCCTCGAAGATCGGTGTACGTGTCAACTCCCAGGTGGGCACGGGGACGATCGCCGCGATGAGTACGGCCACACAGACCTCTAAGTTCGGCATCCCCCTGTCGGACCCGGGCAGCCGCCGGGAGCTGCTCCGGGCGTTCCGGGACCGTCCCTGGCTCACCAGGGTGCACACCCACGCCGGCTCCCAGGGCTGCCCGCTGGACCTCATGGCCCGGGGCGTCGCCGAGGCGGTCGCCTTCGCGGACGAGGTGAACCGTGCCCTCGGCCGGCGCCAGGTGACCGGCATCGACATCGGCGGCGGACTGCCCGTCAACTTCGCCGGCGACGAGGTCACCCCCGACTTCGGCACGTACGTCGCACTGCTGCGCGCCCACGCGCCCGAGCTGTTCTCCGGCAGGTACGAGATCGTCACCGAGTTCGGCCGCTCGGTGCTGGCGAAGAACGGCTTCACCGCCGCGTACGTCGAGTACACCAAGACCGCGGGCGGCCGGCCGATCGCCGTCACGCACGCCGGTGTCCAGGTGGCCACCCGGACGGTGTTCGCCCCCGACGCGTGGCCGCTGCGGATCACCGCGCACGACGCGCAGGGCAGGGCGAAGCGCGGCGGCCCCGTCCGGCAGGACATCGCCGGCCCCGCCTGCTTCGGCGGTGACCTGCTGGCCCGCGACCGCGCGCTGCCACCGCTGGAGCCGGGCGACCTCGTCCTGCTCCCCGACACCGGTGCGTACTACTTCTCGACGCCGTTCCACTACAACAGCCTGCCGGAACCGGCCGTGTACGGGGTCCGGGTGGGCGAGGACGGCGAGGTCGTCTTCCGTCTCGTCCGCCCCGCCCAGGATCCGTACGAGCTGACGGCCCCCGACGGCCGGCCCCTGCCCGTGTCCCGGCCCGGTGGCCTGGTACATCGCTGACCGTCCCTGCCAGGAGCACCGAGGTGGAACACGAGAACCGCACGAGCGACGACGGCAAGGCGGCGCTGCTCAGCCAGCGCGCCGCCGTGGTGTTCCTGCTGGCGGCCCTGGTCGGCATCGGCGCCGCCGTCCTGGCGGCCCTGGCCGGCCAGGTCTGGCCCCTCGCGGTCAGCGTGGGCAGCGGCGCGGGCGCCATGGCCGTCGTGTTCTTCAACCAGATCATCGACTAGCGACGGCTCACCGAGGACGAGCGGGTCGACCCGCGGGAGAACGTGCCACGGGCACCGGTGGGTCGGGTGGTGGGTCGTTGGTGGCTCAGCTCTCCGTGCGCGGGAAGGAGACCTCGACGCGGCGGTTCTTCTTGCGGCCCGCTTCCGTGGAGTTGTCGGCGATCGGGTACTGCTCGCCGTAGCCGCGCACCTCGTACGTGATGTTCGCGTCCGCCAACTCGTCGTCCAGGTAGTTCTGTACGGCGGTGGCGCGGCGGCGGGAGAGGACGTCGCCGTGGGCGGAGGAGCCGAGGTTGTCCGTGAAGCCGAAGACGCGGACCTTCGTGGCGTTCTGGGCCTTGATCTCCTCGGCGATGGCGGCGATGCGGGCTTTCGACCGGGCGCCGAGTTTCGCGCTGTCCTTGCTGAACAGGACCTCGGCCTGGAGGGCGAACTTGACGTCGGCGTTGGTGTCCTCGCGGCGTTCGTCGCCGCTCTGGTCTTCGACGACCTGTTTGATGTCGAGGACTTTGGGGGCGGCGAGGGTGGCGCCGTCCGGGAGCTTCAGGTCCGGGTCGTTGGGGTCGACCTTCACCGGTGCGGTGGCGCTCGCCTCGGTGCCGGGCGGCACGCTGGGGCCTTCGTCGGCGTGGACGGTTGTGGCGCCGAGGAGGGTGGTGGCGACCATGACCGTGGCCGTGGTGAAGTTCAGGGCGAGTCGGGGGGTGGCGGTCATGGGGGGCCTCACCCGGAGATGGCGAAGGTCGCGGTGGGGAAGGTCGGCAGTTGGAAGGTGACCTCTGTCGTGTCCGTGGGCGGGGCCGGGAACTGCGTGAAGACGGGCAGGTTCTCACCCGACTTGATGGTGGAGAACCCTGTCGTCGTCAGAGGACGGCCGTCGGTGTCGCGCAGCACGTAGTACCGCTTCTTGCCCTTGGAGTCGACCAGCGTGGCTCCGCCGAGCGACCTTCCGTTCCTGACGATCTCCGTCTCGTTGCCGCTGAGTGCGGCCGGCACCACCACACTCTTCGCTCCGTCGTTCTTCAGGTTGCCGTTGACGGTGACGAAACCGCCAGAGTCACGCTGAGCGGAGGTGATCTGCAGGAACAGCCCGTCTGCACCCTGGAGTTCGGCCAGCGGCTCGTCCGCCTGCCCCTCCTGTGTGCTCGGCTGGGAGCCGCGGTCCTTGGGTGCGGAAGCCGAAGCCTGCGGCTTCTTGTCGTCGCCCCCTCCGCCGGCACACCCGGCCAGACCGAGTGCCAGACCGGCCGCTACGGTCAACGCGACCATCCCCCTGCGGGTCGTCGTAGTGAACCGCATGCTCATGCCTCTGCTTCCTTCGTCGTTCGCTTGTCAGTCAGTCGGCCAGGTGGACGTCGAACAGGTCCTGGGGTTCCGGAAGGTCTGTCAGCTTCTTCGGATCCAGGTCCCAGAACTCGTCCCCGCAAGTGAGGCGTGGCAGTACGCCGTCCTCCGCGTCCTCGGCCGGAGGCTTGAACGTGCAACGGGATTCGATCACGGCTGTGGCGGAGGCTCGCGACTTCTGGTTCTCCGTGCCGGGGACGATGGAATCCCCTACCGGTTTGTTCGTCTCGACCTCGACCGTGTAGCCGAGGAGTCCCTGCGGCACGCAGTCCAGTAGCGAGGCGTCGTTCTGCGCCGCGAGCTGAGTGGCCCGCCCACACGACGGAGTGAGCCCCTCCACGGAACCGTGGAAGATATCCAGCCACTTCTTCGGATCGAGGACGTCCTTCACCCACTGGCCCGCCAATTGGTCCCGCCTGTCCTGGGCAGCCGCGAGCGCCGCCGCGTCGGCAGCCGTCTGAGCTCCGCTCCGGTTCGCCCCTGCCTGGCCGACCGCCAGATACGCGAGCGCGAGAAAGAGCAGGCCCCCCACCACCGTGATGTAGATGGGGAAGGCCTGCCCTGCGTCGCCGAACCTACGAGGCCGCATCAGCCACCGGTGACCTCGGCGATCTTCTGCGTGATCGCGTCGTAGATCGACTGCCCGATGTCCGTCCCGGTGATCGCCAGCACGATCGCCACCACCACCGCGATGATCCCCAGGTACTCCACCGCCGTCTGCCCCTTGTCGTCGCGGGCGGCGCGGGCCTTGAGGTGTGCGACGGTGGTGCTGACCCAGTAGTTCATGGTGTTTCCCTCCAGGCTCGGCTTCGATGCGAGCACCGTACGGCGCGACACCCCGTTCCCCACAGGGCCCCGGGACCCAAAGCCGGGCCCAAACACGGCGCTTCATCCGTCCCTCCGGTTCGCATCCGGCGCCGTGCCCAGCCACTTCGCCGTGGCCTCGGCGCGGCTGGTGCTGTGGAGTTTGGCGAAGATGCGGTTGATGTGGTTCTTGACCGTCTTCTCGCTGATGAAGCAGGCGGCGGCGATCTGCTGGTTGGTCATGCCGGACGCGATGAGGTCCATGATCTCCGCCTCCCTCATGCTCAGCCGGAACCGTGAGGACGACTGTCCCACAGCTGGTTGCAGTTGCGAAAGCGCTTTGCGGAAAGTGGGAGGTGGCGGGGCTGACGGAAGGGGTAATTCCGAACAGTTGGGCGGTGTTGCGCGGGGTTGCCGCCAGGTCACCAGAGGCCCGTTGTCGTGTGCAGTTGCATTTTCGCGGAGTTGGGTCAGCAGCGTCGCCGCCGCCGTGGGCGTGAAGTGGGGCTTGCCCTGTCCGACGTCCCGTACCGCCGCCACCAGTTGGTCCGCGGTGAACTCGCCGTGGACCAGGTAGCCGTCCGCTCCCGCGCGCAGCGCCTCCTGGACCGTCTCCGGCTCGCCGCTGTACGTCAGCATCAGCACCGGGGCGATGCGGACCAGGTAGGGCAGGGCCGCGATGCCGTCCAGGCCCGGCATGCGGACGTCGAGGAGGATGACGTCGGGACGGTGCTCGTGGGCCGCCTGGCAGGCCTGGTGGCCGTCCGCGGCCTGCGCGACCACCGTGATGTCCGCGCGGCCCGACAGCAGCGCGGTGAGGCCGGCCCGCACGACCGGGTTGTCGTCCGCGACCACGACCCGCAGGAGGCCCTGGGGTGGGCCCTCCTCGGGCCGGTCGTGGGGCGGCGGTGTGGTGGGCATCGGCGGCCTCCTCTCGGGCGGTCGGTCAGGCGGTGGGGTGGGTGAGGGCGGCCACGGGGAGTTCCAGGCGGACTTCGGTGCCGGTCGGGTGGCTGCCCCGGCCGATACGGATGCGCGCGCCCACCGAGGCGGCCCGCTCGACCATGCCGAGCAGCCCGAAGTGGCCCGCCCGGCGCAGGTGGTCGAGGCTGGTGCCGGGCGGCAGGCCGCGGCCGTCGTCGTGGACGGTGATGCGGAGCAGGTCGCCGTGGACGCCGGCCCGGACCTCCACGCGGGTGGGGGACGCGTGGCGGTGGGCGTTGTCCATCGCTTCCGTGGTGATCGTGAGGAGGTGGCGGGCCACGGCCGGCGGGATCGGGGGGAGCGGCTGGTCGCCCGTCGGGTGGTAGTGCGCCGGCAGGCCGGTGCGGGCGGCGAAGTCGCGGGTACGGGCCCGCAGTTCGGCCAGGACGTCGGTACCCGCGGCCGGGTCCGGTTCGCGGCGCAGGTCGGCCAGGAGTTCGCGGGACTCGGCGGCGGCCCTGCGGGCCGAGCGGGCCACCAGTTCCGCCTGCCGCCGTACCAGCGCCGAGTCCGGGTGGTCCGCGCTCGCCGAGGCCGCCAGGCCGTCGGCTGCCAGGGCCACGCCGTGCAGGGTCTTGGCGACAGAGTCGTGCATCTCCCGGGCCACGCGGGCCCGTTCGGCGTGCACCGCCTCCGTGACGGCGAGACGGGCCTGGACCTCGGTCAGGGCCTGGGTGGCCGCGCCGAAGCGGAGCAGCAGGGTGCGCAGGCTGGAGCCCACGGCGCCGGTGATGACACACAGGCCGGGCAGGAGGAAGGCCTCGGCCACGGTCGCGGTCATGTCGTGCCGGCTCGCGTAGACCAGGACGAGGATCAGCGACTGCAACGAGGCGAAGCAGGCGGCGCCTCGCCAGCCGTAGACGATGCCGGCCAGCAGGGGGGTGCACACGCTGACGTAGGCGAGGGTGCTGTCCGGGCCCGCCGAGATCAGCAGCAGCGAGCCGAAGAGGGTGTCCGCCGCGAGCAGCGAGGGGTGGCGCAGGAGGAGGGGGCCGAAGCGCTCCCAGTCCCGGAACAGGGCGTAGGAGGCCATGAAGGTGACCACCACCGCGCTGCCGACCAGGCGGACGCCCCAGCCCGGGTTGGCGTTGAGGAGCGCGGCGGGGGCGGCCAGGGCGATCATGGCCAGGCGGAAGCCGAAGACCTGGCGGCACATGGCTTGCACGGCGTTCACCTGGAGCTTCAGGGCCGGCTGTGGTGGTGCTTTCCGGGCGGCTCCGGCGGAGGTGCCTGCGGCGTCGCCGTCCCCCGCGAGCGGCGGGAGAGGCTCCGATGATTCCTTCCGGGCGGCCCCGGCGGGAGTGCCCGCCTCGTCGTCCCCCACGAGCGGCAGGACCGGCACCGGTGGTTCCTTCCGGGCGGCCCCGGCGGAGGCGCCCGCCGCGTCGCCGCCCCCCACGCGCGGCAGGACCGGCACCAGTGGTTCCTTCCGGGCGGCCCCACCGTGGATGCCCGCCTCGCCGTCCCCCGCGAGCGGCAGGACCGGCACCGGTGGTTCCTTCCGGGCGGCCCCGGCGGGGGCGCCCGCGGCCTCGTCGTCCCCCACGAGCGGCGGGAGAGGCTCCGGTTGTCGCGGTGGCCGCCGGTGGGGCGGTGTCCTCGCGTCGGACGTCCCGGGGCGTTCCCGCGGCGGCACCGCCCGCTCGCTGGTCATCGCCATGGCCTTCACCTTCTCCCTACTCGCCGGTGAGCGAGCCGAAGTCGGTGCCGGAGCCCAGGATCAGGCCGGCGCCGAGGAGGATCATCGTGGCCGGGACCATGAACGTGGTGATCATCATGGTGGCCTTGGGGACCGCCCGGGCCGCCTTGCGGCGGGCGTTCTGGGCGTCCGTACGGCGCATGTCCTTGGCCAGGGCGACCAGGGTGTCGACGATCGGCGCGCCGAGTTCCTCCCCCTGCTGCAACGCCGTCACGAACATGGCGACCTGCTCGGAGTCGTTGCGGCGGCGCAGTTCGGCGAAGGCCTGGCGGCGGCTCATGCCGAGGTCCATCTGGCGCAGGGTGATGCGCAGTTCGTCCGCCCAGGGGCCTTCGTACTTGGAGGCCACCCGCTCCAGGGCCTGGCGGAAGCCGAGGCCCGCGCTGACCACGACCGCGAGGACGTCCAGGAAGTCCGGCAGGGTGCGTTCGATCTCGTCCTTGCGGATGCGGATCGCCGACCAGATGCCGACCTCCGTCCAGAACGCGCCGAAGGCCAGCAGGAGCAGGGCCACCAGGTACTGGCCGCGCAGCAGGAAGACCAGGAAGCCCAGGCCGCCCAGGAAGCCGTACACCGCGCGGCGGGCCGCGTAGCGGTCGAGGGTCAGGCCGCCGGGGTTGCCCGCCAGGTCGATCTTGCGGCGGTACTTGGCGACCTGTTTGGGGCCCATCAGACGCAGCACGGCGGGGGCGTAGCGCATGCCGAGGCGGTCGACCAGCGAGTCGACCGCGCCGGTGCGGCTGGCGCCGATCTCCAGGGCCACGGCGAGGTCGCCGGGCAGTCTGGCCTCCGCGCGGTACATGCGCAGGCCGGCGAAGACGCCGAAGACGCCGAGGCCCATGAGCAGGGCGAGCAGTAGTTCCATCGTGTCCTCCCCGGTCTGCTCAGACGTCGATGCGGGACAGGCGGCGGATGAGCAGGAAGCCGACGGCGTAGAGGGCGAACGCGACGAGGACGGCCGCCTGGCCCACCGGTGAGCCGGTCATGCGTTCCAGGGCACCGTCCTTGACGCCGTTCATCAGCAGCAGGGAGCCGACGCCCATCACGGGCACCGCGTACGAGGTCATGTTGACCTGGGACAGCTGGGTGCGGACCTCGCGGCGGGTCTCCTTGCGTTCCTCCAGGGTCTCGGTCAGGTTCCGCAGGGCGCTGACCACCTGGCCGCCTGCCCGGTTGGACAGCACCAGCGTGGTGACCAGGACGACCAGTTCGCGGGAGGGCAGGCGGTCGGCGAGTTCGTTCAGGGCGTCGTCCATGGACGCGCCGAGCGCCAGCTGGTTGGCGACCTTGGCGAGTTCCTCGCCCGCCGGGGCCTCCAGTTCCTCGGCCGCCATGCCGATGGCGGTGCGCAGGGCGAGGCCCGCGTGGGTGGCGTTGGCGAGGAGGCGGGCCATCTCGGGGAGCTGGTTGATGAATTTCTCGATGCGTTTGTGCCGCTGCCAGTTGAGGAACTGCACCGCCACCCACACGCCCAGCAGCCCGGCCAGCGGGCCGAAGAACGGGGCCAGCGCGGCCTGGCCGACGAGCCACAGCCCGGCGACGGTGGCGAGCATGGCGGCGAAGAACTCGCCGGGGGTGATGTCCAGGCCGGTGGCCGCCAGGCGCAGTTCCAGCTTGCTGCCGAGCTTGGTGCGGCGCAGGCGGCGGTCCAGGCCGCGGAAGTGGCGGGGGCGGCCGGAGGCGGCACTGGGGCCGGTGGAGGCCAGGCGGTCGACCAGGGCCTGCCGCTGGGCCCGGCCCGCGGCGTAGGAGTGCACGCCCACGACGGCCAGGACGCAGGTCAGCAGGGTGATGCCGGTGGTGAGCGTGATCAGCGAGTGCAGTTCCATGGCGGCGACACCTATCGGGCTTCTCGGGTGGCGAGCTGGTCCGCGGACCGGGCGACGCCGAAGGCCTGCGGGATGGGCTGGCTGGCCATGTAGAGGCGGTCGGCGGTGCGGCGCGGGAGCGGGAAGTACTCGAAGGATCCGTGGATCCGGCCGTCCGCCGCCATCGGCCGGGCGTGGAAGCGGGCGACGGTGACCAGCCGGTACGGCTCGCCGCCCTGGCTGTCGAGCAGGGCGATCTCGGTGATGCGGCGGGCGCCGTCGGCGAACCGGGTGAGCTGGACGATGACGTCGACCGCGCTGTTGATCTGGTCGTGCAGCGCCAGGAAGGGGATCTCCACGTCCGACATGGAGGCCAGGGTCTGCAGCCTGGTCAGCGCGTCCTCGGCGCTGTTGGCGTGCACGGTGGCGAGGGAGCCGTCGTGGCCGGTGGACATCGCCTGGAGCATGTCGAGCGACTCGCCGCCGCGGACCTCGCCGACGACGATCCGGTCCGGGCGCATGCGCAGGGAGTTGCGCACCAGGTCGCGGATGGTGATACGGCCCTTGCCCTCGACGTTGGGCGGGCGGGACTCCAGCCGGATCACATGGGCCTGCTGGAGCTGGAGTTCGGCCGAGTCCTCGATGGTGATGATGCGTTCGCCCTCGGGGATCAGGCCGGACAGGGCGTTGAGCAGGGTGGTCTTTCCAGTGCCGGTGGCGCCCGAGACGATGATGTTGTACTTGGCCTGCACCAGGCCCGCCAGCAGGTACAGCATGTGCTCGTCGAGCGAGCCGAGGCCGATCAGCTCCTGGAGGGTGAAGGAGCGCGGGAAGCGGCGGATCGTCAGGATGGCGCCGGTCAGGGACAGCGGCGGGATGATGACGTTGACGCGCTCCCCGGAGGGCAGGCGGGCGTCGACCATCGGGTTGGACTCGTCGACGCGGCGGTTGACGGTGGAGACGATCCGCTCGATGGTCTGCATCAGCTGCTCGTGGGAGGCGAAGCGCAGCGGCAGCTGCTCCACCCGCCCGCCCCGCTCCACGAAGATCGCGTCGGGCCCGTTGACCATGATCTCGGTGATCGACGCGTCCTCCAGCAGCGGTTCGAGGATGCCCAGGCCGAGGGCCTCGTCGACCACCCGGCGGATCAGCTGGGAGCGCTCCACCGTCGACAGGACGGGGCCTTCCCGGCTGATGATGTGCCCGAGCACCCGTTCCAGCCGGGCCCTGCGCTCGGCGGCGGCCAGCGAGCCCATCTCCGCGAGGTCGATCTCCTCCAGGAGCTTGGCCCGGTAGGAGGCGACCAGGTGGCCGTCCTCGCCCCGGCTGCCGTGCTCCTCGGGGGAGTTGATGCGTGCCCGCAGGCTCATGGGTCCGTACTCCTCGCTTGGCGCTGTCAGTGGTCGAGCGGCATGGTCGCGGTCTTGCGGGCCGGGTCGAACTCCCAGCCGGGGACGAGGGACGGGATGCGCACCGTCGCCGTGACGGTGACCTCCTCGCCGCCCAGCGCCTCCGCGCAGCGGGTGCCGTCGGCGAGCCAGCCGCTGACCGCGGTGCTGCACGCCTGCTGGGCGCTCTCCCGCAGGGAGGCGCTGCGTGCCCCGGCCCGGGCGGCCGTGCCCGCCTGCTGGGCGGTGTAGGCGATCAGGCCCAGCTGGACGGCCGCCAGGGCGACGATCAGCAGGATCGGCAGGAACCCGAGGTACTCGATCGCGACCTGGCCGCGATCGCGCCGCCTGCCCGCCGCCGCCTTCCTGCTCGCCCGCTTCCGCTCGTCCGCCATGTCAGTCCTTCTCCTCCTCGACCGCGCCCGCGTGGCCCGTGACCGTGAACGGGAAGGAGACCGTGCCGGGGAAGAGGATCGGCACCTCGATGCTGACGTCGGCCGTGACGAAGCCGGTGCCGCCGCAGGTCACCTCGGCGCCGCCCTGCCAGGCGTCCGACAGGTGCGCGAGTCCGGCCGCCCGGCAGGCGCCGGCCCGCTCGCCCGGTGCCACCGCCGTGCCCGCCCGGACCGCCTCGTCGGCGGCGTTCCCGGCGAGGGTGTACGTGTATCCCACGAGCACGAGCTGCCACAGCACGACGAGTGTCACGAGGATGGTCGGTGTCATACCGAGGAACTCGATGGCCACCTGCCCCGCGTCCCCGTGCCGGCCGCGAAGCCGGCCGCGAACTCGGGCCCTGCCACTGCCCGGGCCGCGCATCCGGCCCCGGTCCCGACCGCAGCCCCGATCGCGACCCCGGCCGCCGTCCCCACCGCTCTCCCGGGATAAGAACACCGCCCTCATCCCCCCTCCCTCCGCCGCCGAAAACCCGCCGGCGCCCGGCCCGCCCTGTGGGTGGCCTCGGCCGGCTTCACCAGGCCCAGTTCGCCGGCCAGACCCCACAGGGCCTGCTTCACCGTGCTCCGGCTCTCCAGTTCGTGGACCCGGCCCGCGTCCACCACGCTCTGCAGCTCCTTGAAGTGGGCGGGGACCGTGGTGGCCGCGACGGCCGTGCCGGTGATCTTCTGGATGAGCGGCGGCTGGATCTCCGCGGCGCGTGTGTGGCGGTTGACGACCACCGTCGTCTCCTCCGCCTTGCGGATCTGCAGCCGGTCCCACATCCGCACCGCCCGTTTCGCGCCGCGTACGGCGACCACGTCCGGCGTGGTGACCAGCAGGGCCGTGTCGGCCATCTCCACGGCCGCGGCGCCCGCCCCGCTCAGCTGGGCGCCGCAGTCCAGGACGACGACCTCGTAGCGGGAGCGCAGGGCGCTGACGATCTGCCGGGCGGCGCGGTCGGTGACGTCCTCGCCGCGTTCTCCCTCGGCCGGGGCGAGCAGCAGGGCCACGCCGGTGTCGTGGCGGAAGACGGCGTCGGCCAGGACGCGCGGGGAGATGTCGGTGATGGCGGCCAGGTCGGCCACGGACCGGCGGAACTGGACGTCCAGGTAGGAGGCGACGTCGCCGGTCTGGAGGTCCATGTCGACCAGGGCGGTGGCGCGGCCGGAGGCCTGGGCGGCGAGGGCCAGCTGAATGGCGGTCAGGGTGGTGCCGACGCCTCCCTTGGCTCCGCTGACGGTGACGACCGTGCCGCCGACGCCGGTGAACACGTCGCCGCCGGAGCCGAGGTGGCGTCGTACGCCGGCCGACCACTGGGCGACGGCCTGCACGCGGCTGGCCAGTTCCTCGTAGCTCAGCGGCAGGGCGACCAGACCGCGGGCGCCGTAGTCCATGGCGGCCTGGAACAGGCCGGGGCTCGCGTCGGAGGTGACCAGGATGACGCCGACGGCCGGGAAGCGCAGGGCGACCTCGCGGATCAGCTCCAGGGCGGGCACCGGGCCGATCCGCTCGTGCACCACGACGACCTCGGGCAGGTCGTCGACCGACTCTGCGGCCAGGCGCGCGAGGGTGTCGACGAGCTGCGTGGAGTCGACGACCGGGGGGACCGGTTCGGCGTCCGGGAGCTGGCTGAGCAGGGTGGTGACGGACCGGGCCGCGTCCGGGTCGCCGACGGCCGGGAGGATCCTGGTGGGCATGCGGCCTCACTTGTCCTTCGCGAGTTCGTACGTCCGCTCCCGCTCGGGGACGGTCGGGTCGCCGCCGGGCGCGACCAGCGCGAGCCGGACCCGCTGGGCGAACGACTCGGCGTAGGTGATGCGCTGGGCGTCGAGGGTGGACAGGGCGAAGGTGATGGGGACGGCGTCGGTGGGCTGCCGGCCGCGGTCGTTCTCGTCGGGCTCGAGCGGGGTCAGCTCCCCGACGTCCAGGACTTTGGCGTTTGTTACGATGATCTTGGACTGAGCGGGGTCACCCTCACGCTCTCCGTCGAAGGTGGCGTAGACGTTGACCGTGGAACCGGGCGTGATCTTGCCCGCCACGCCGGTCGCCGCATCGATCATGATGGCGACCTCCTGCTGCCCGGGCTGCAGGGCGGGCTGATGCACGATCATGTCGCTCTGCAGCAGGGAGCCCGCCTTCAGGGTGGTCACGGCGATCTTGCCCTCGATGGCGTCGAGGTCGGTGACCGCGGTCGGCGACAGCCACCGCCGAGGCATCCTGACCTTCTCGAACTGGCCGCGGTCCAGGGCCGTGTACGGCTTGACCTCCGACTTCAGCCGGTACGCGGTGACCTCGGGGCCGACCTTCGACTTCACGTCGCTGATGACGGACAGCACGCCGGCGAACGCGCCCAGGGCGCACAGGACCGACAGGAGCAGGAGTATCACGCCGCGGCGCTGACGGGAGTTCATGGACCGTGGAACCTCGTTGGGGATGTCGGTCGAGCGGGGTCGGTGGACAGGCGGGACACGGCGGGCGGGTCCCGCCGCGCGCCCGGCGGGTCGTGGCTCATCCGGTGATCGCCCGGGTCTCGCGGGGGCCGTCCTGGGCCGGTGGCCCGGCCGAGCAGAACACGCACCGGTCGCCGATGACGTCGATGCCGCACCAGTGACACGTGCCGCGCCGCACCGACGTGACGAGCTGGTAGAGGACCGACAGGTCGGGCAGGTAGGAGCAGAACTCGATCAGCTTGCCGGTCCCCCACCAGTCGGCCGACTCGGCGGGCAGCTCGGTCTCGCGCAGCCCGAGCACCTTCCAGGCGGGCGCCAGGGCGGTGGTGACCCAGTCGGACTGGAGCCGGCCCCGGGCGACCAGCATCCAGGTGCCGAACTCGGGGCCGGTCAGGGCCGCCTCGGGGCCGAGTCTGACGAGCTGCGGTTCCGGATGGGCC
Organism: Streptomyces sp. NPDC052682; assembly: GCF_040678435.1. Lineage (NCBI taxonomy): Bacteria > Bacillati > Actinomycetota > Actinomycetes > Kitasatosporales > Streptomycetaceae > Streptomyces > Streptomyces sp. NPDC052682. Next base: position 300,842 of record NZ_JBFATS010000003.1, read on the forward strand.
AGGACGGCGAACTGACTGCCCGGCACCCAGGACCTGGCGTGCGACTTCAGGCCCACGGGGACGTGGTCCAGCCGGGCGACGGAGCCCAGCAGCGCGCCGCAGTGGAGGTAGTGGACGAGCAGCCGGCCGGCCGAGGCGAGCACGCCGGGGCTGAGGTCGCAGGAGGCCAGCTGCCGCAACTGGCGGGCCAGTACGGCCAGTCCGAGCGGCGGCAGCTGAGGGTGGAACAGGGCGATCCGGTCGCTCTCCAGCAGGGAGCGCAGGGTGTGCAGGCGGCGCCGCACCGCGAGGGGCGCGGCCTGGGAGCAGACCACGACGAGATGCCCGTACTGCTCGAGGAGCACCTGCACGTCGGTGAGGGCCTGGTCGAGGGGCCGGCGGTCGATGTCGCGCAGCACCACGGCCGGCACGGTTCTCTCGTCCAGCGGCGGCAGCGCCAGGTCGGCGCTGGTCACGGCAATGGCAGTTGGCACGCGCAGCTCCCCGTTTCCCCATGCCCGTCGGCCCACCGGGCGTTACTCCGGCGCACCCTGATGACTTCACTGCGTGACTACCTCAGCACTGTATCCACGGCTCTGTGACCGGAGAACAGCGTTTGGGTAGCTGGGGAACAACTCTCGCTGCACAAGGTGCGCCAAAACGGGGCAGGTTGAGCATCTCGCCGGTCGGTTTTCGCGTCGTGCCGGTGGAGGTCCTGCGCATCGGCTTGACGCGGGGGCTCGACGGCCGGTTCGGTCCGGACCATTGACAGGAGGATTGGTCTGGACCAACTTGTAGGTCCAGCGGTGGCCACCGTCCCCATCCCCACTCCCCCACCGGAGGCCCCAGTGGACCGCGCACGCAGACGGATACGGTCGTGGTCGGCAGCGGTCACCGCAGCGCTGGCGCTGTGCGTGACGAGCACCGGCCCGGCGGCGGCCGCGGACGTCGAGAACGTCCGCAACGCCGGCTTCGAGTCCGGCCTGAGCGACTGGACCTGTACGGCGAACAGCGGAACGGCCGTCACCTCGCCGGTGCACGCCGGCGCCGCCGCGCTGAAGGCGACCCCGTCCGGCCAGGACAACGCCCGCTGCTCCCAGACGGTCGCGGTGCAGCCGAACGCGACGTACTCACTGAGCGCCTGGGTGCGGGGCGGATACGCCTACCTGGGGGTCACGGGCACCGGCAGCACGGACGTGGCGACCTGGACGCCGGACTCGACGAGCTGGAAGCAGCTGACGACGCGCTTCACCACCGGCTCCGCGACGACCTCGGTGACGGTGTACACGCACGGCTGGTACGGCCAGGCGGCCTACTACGCGGACGACGTGTCGGTGTACGGCCCGGACGGGGGCGGCGGCGACCCGGCCCCGACCGTGCCGACGGCCCCGAGCGGACTGCGGGTCACCGGCACGACGTCCTCGTCGGTGTCCCTGGCGTGGAACGCGGTGTCCGGCGCCACCGGCTACACCGTCTACCGGGACGGGACGAAGGCCACGGCGGTCTCCGGCACCTCGGCCACGGTCACCGGCCTGGCGGCCGCCACCGCGTACGGCTTCCAGGTCACGGCGACGAACGCGGCGGGCGAGTCGGCCAGGTCGGCGACGGTGACGGGCCGCACGGCCGCCCCGGACACCGGCGGCGGCAGCCCTGTGCCGCGGCACGCCGTGACGGGCTACTGGCAGAACTTCGACAACGGCGCGACGGTGCAGAAGCTGTCGGACGTGCCGGCGCAGTACGACATCATCGCCGTCGCCTTCGCGGACGCGGCCCCGGCGCCGGGCGCGGTCACCTTCACCCTGGACTCGGCCGGGCTCGGCGGCTACACCGTCGACCAGTTCAAGGCGGACATCCGGGCCAAGCAGGCAGCGGGCAAGAAGGTCGTCATCTCCGTGGGCGGCGAGCGCGGCACGGTGACGGTCGACGACGCGGCGTCGGCGACGAACTTCGCCGGCAGCGTCCACTCCCTGATGCAGACATACGGCTTCGACGGCGTCGACATCGACCTGGAGAACGGCCTGAACGCGACGTACATGACGCAGGCGCTGCGCGCCCTGTCGGCCAAGGCCGGCCCGTCGATGATCCTCACCATGGCGCCGCAGACCATCGACATGCAGTCCACGTCGAACGCCTACTTCCAGACCGCGCTGAACGTGAAGGACATCCTCACGGTCGTCAACACGCAGTACTACAACAGCGGTTCGATGCTCGGCTGCGACGGCAAGGTCTACAGCCAGGGCACGGTGGACTTCCTGACCGCCCTGGCCTGCATCCAGCTGGAGGGCGGCCTGGCCCCGTCCCAGGTGGGCCTCGGACTGCCCGCCTCACCCCGCGCCGCGGGCAGCGGTTACGTCTCGCCGTCCGTGGTGAACAACGCCCTGGACTGCCTGACCAAGGGCACCGGCTGCGGCACCTTCAAGCCGGCCCGCACGTATCCCGCGCTGCGGGGCGCGATGACCTGGTCGACGAACTGGGACGCGGCGGCCGGCAACGCCTGGTCGAACGCGGTCGGGCCGCACGTGCACGCGCTGCCGTAGGCCGCGGCCGGACTGCCCCGGACCCGGGTGCTACCAGCCCATCGGGCGGTAGTACCCGAGCACCGGGGCCAGTTGGGCGCACCACTCCCCCAGGCGGGAGCGCGGCTTCGCCTCGACCACGCACTCGTAGAACCTGCCGTCCAGGTGGACGACCGCCATCATGAGGTGCTTGCCCGAGGGGCTGGTCCGGTAGTGGATGCTGCGGATCTCCTGCCAGGCGAACTCCAGGGAGACGCCGTCGTTCTCGAAGGCCACCCCCGCCGCGTCCACCACGACGGAGTTGCGGCGGTCGACCGCCAGGAAGTCCGGGCCCGCCGCCTGGGGGGCGGCCGGCGGCGGGGGCGGAGCCGGCGCGTACTGCGGCGGTGGCGGACCGAAGCCCTGCGGGCCCGGCGCCGGGGGCACAGGCGGGAGCTGCTGACCGTACGGCGACGGAGGGCCGCCGTACGGCGGTGGCTGGTGGGTCATCGTCCTCGGCCCTCTCGGATACCGGGAATCGTGCGTGTACCCGAAGATCTAACCAGCCCGTCTAGAAGAACTCCGACCAGGGCTGGTCCCAGATCTGCTTCAGGCACAGCACCAGGAACAGCAGGCCCGCGATCACGAGCATCGCGTTGCTCAGCGGGCCGTTGCGCCATTCGCGCGGGGTGCGGGCGGAGTTGAGGAGCCAGATGAGGGTGCCGGCCAGGAAGGGGAGGAAGGCGGCGCCGAGCACGCCGTAGAGGATGATCAGCCGGAACGGCTGGCCCTCGAAGAGCAGGATCATCGGGGGGAAGGTCAGCCACAGCAGGTAGGCGCGGAACGGCCAGGAGCGTTCCCGCGCGCCCGAGGCGACCTCCTCGGCCCGGGCCTCCCCCCGGCTCCGCTGCCGGGCCACGAAGTCGGCGACCATCAGGCTCACGCCGTGCCAGACGCCGATCAGCGAGGTGAACGACGTGGCGAAGAAGCCGATCAGGAAGAACTTCGCCGTCGCCGTGCCGTACTCGCGCTCCAGGATGTCGCTCAGCTGGACCAGGCCCTTGTCACCACTGGCGATCGCGACGTTCGCCGAGTGCAGCAGTTCGGCGCCGACGAACAGCATCGCCACGACGAAGACGCCCGTCGTCGCGTAGGCGACCCGGTTGTCCAGGCGCATCACCTTCATCCAGCCGGTGTCGGTCCAGCCCTTGGCGTTGACCCAGTAGCCGTACGCGGCCAGCGTGATGGTGCCGCCGACGCCGCCGATGAGTCCCAGGGTGTTGAGGACGGAGTCCTTCTCGTCGGGCAGGACCGGCAGCAGGCCCGCGACCACGTCGGGGAGGTTCGGCGTGACCCGGACGGCCAGGTACACGGTGACCACGAACATGACGCCGACCAGGACCGTCATGACCTTCTCGAACACCGCGTACTTGTTGAACCAGACGAACACCAGGCCGACCAGCCCGCAGGCGACGGCCCACCCCTTCAGGTCCATCACGCCCGGGAACAGCGCCTGGAGCGGCAGCCCGCTCGACGACATCGCGGCCGCGCCGTACACGAAGCCCCAGACCACCACGTAGACCGCGAAGAAGTACGTGGTCCAGCGGCCCAGGCTCGCCCAGCCGTCGAACAGGGTGCGGCCGGTGGACAGATGCCAGCGGCCCGCCGCCTCGGCGAGGGAGATCTTCACCAGACAGCCGACGATCGCCGCCCACAGCAGGGTGTATCCGAAGTTGCTCCCCGCGATGAGCGTGGCCACCAGGTCCCCGGCCCCGACGCCGGTCGCGGCCACGACGATCCCGGGCCCGATGTATGTCCAACTGGCCTTACGGGGCTGGTGGGGGTGCGAGGTCCCGGTGCCCTTGGTGTTCCCTGTGGTGTCCGCCATGCAGGTCAACAAACCGCAAAGAGGCCGGGCCGACAAGAGGGCCTGAGGGGACGCGCCCTGCGGCGGGGTGTCACGGCTGGCGCCGACCGCAGCCGCCCGCCCCGCACGTGCCGAGCTCGAACCACACGGTCTTGCCCGGCCCGTCCCGGTGGCAGCCCCAGCGCTGGGCGAGCGCCTGCACCAGGAACATCCCGCGGCCGCTCTCCCCGGTGGCCGCGTCCAGCACCCGCGGGAGGCGGCCGTCCGGGTCGGAGACCTCGCAGCGCAGGACGCCGTGCGCGGCGAACAGGGTGAGCCGGAAACGGGCGGCGGCGTGGCGCAGGGCGTTGGTGACCAGTTCGCCGACGAGCAGTTCGGCGGTGTCCGCCACCTCGCCCCGCTCCGCGATCCCCCACGCCTCCAGCTGCCGGCGCACCTCCGCGCGGGCCTCGCGGACCACGCGGGGGCGGGGGTCGTACTCGACGCTGAGGTGGCCGGCCCCCAGTGGTGGCTGGGGGAACGGGCCGTACCAGGCGTCGGGATCGGTCAGGCCTGCCCCGGAGAGTCGCAGCATGGGGCCAGGCTGACGTGCCGGGGCGGGGGCGCGCAGGGGGAGGACTACCTGATTCCGTACCTGCTCACGCGTCAGGCGCCGCTCACGCGTACTGGAGGCGGACGGTGGCTCCCCCGCTGTCGTCGCGGATGTCGACGTACGCGCAGACCTGACGGGCGTACCACAGGCCCTGGCCGGGCTCCAGGCCGGTGGCAGGCGGCGGGACGAATCCGGCGAGCGGGTCGTCGACGCGGCGTGCGGAGCGCAGTTCGCAGACGCAGGCGGGTGGTTCGCCCCACAGCAGGGTGGGGCCGCTGAGCGGGGCGAGGGCCGCCCCGGCCTCGGCCACGGCCGTGGCGAACAGCTCCGCGTCCGCGGCGGGCAGGCCCCGGGCGACGGCCCAGGCCTGGACGGCGTCGGCGTGCGGCTCGGGCAGCGGCCGGGCGCCGGCCGGGGGCAGGGGCAGCGGTACGGCGTCCAGTTCGGCCGCGAGCACCAGCGGGTCCTCGTACACCTCGGTGTCCGGGTGGGCGCGGCGGGCCGCGGCGATGACGGCGGGGCCGGCGGTGCGGGTGTCGTAGGCGCACAGGGCGGTGGTGGCCGAGGGGGCGAAGAGGAGGTTGGCGAGGGCCTCGTAGCGGATCCACTCGGTGGTCTCGCGGCCCGAGCGCCCGGCGCGGCCGCTCCACACGGGCTCCATGAGGAGGTGGACACGGCCCCCGGGGCCGGCGTGCCCGGCGACGTAACCGGCCGCCTGGGCCACGGCGTTGGCGGCGGAGCCGGTGTACCAGTCGGTGTGCGGGACGAAGCCGACGCGCTTGGCGTCGCCGCCGAGCGCGTCCCGCAGCAGGTCGAGGTTGGCGGGGGCGCTGATGGCCACGGGCGGGGGTTCGTCCTCGGCGGCGAGTCCCTCGGCGAGGAAGGGCAGCGCGGCGGCGAGGAACTCGTCGTCGGTGCCGTAGACGGCCATGCGGTGGTCGAACGGTCCGGATGCGGTGGAGGGTCGGGTACTCACATGATCCCCTCGGTGGTGGTGGTGTGGGTGGGGCGGGCCGGGGCTGTCAGCGCTGGGCCGACACCCAGGCGGCGATCTGGCTGCGGTTGCTGAAGCCGAGCTTGCGCAGGATGCGTTCCACATGGCCTTCGGCGGTGCGGCGGGCGATCACCAGGCGGTCGGCGATCTGCTGGTTGGCCAGGCCCTCGGCGACGAGCCGGGCGACCTCGGTCTCACGCCGGGTGAGGCGGACACCGGGTTCGCCGGCCGGGGGGCGGCCGGCCGGGGGGCGGGTGTGCTCCTGGAGCGCGTACCCGACGAGCTCCTCGAGTCCGAGGGCGCCGCCGCGCCCGTACGCCCGCTCGTACGCCTCCCGCCCGAGGGCCCGGCACGCGCGCTGTTCGGCGGCGCGGCGCTCGGAGTTGAGGGTGTGGGCGCCCCAGCGGCCGGCGTCGATGTCGGCCCACACCCGGTCGGCGCCGCCGAGCAGCACGGCCGCGCGTTCGTGGCCGTCGCGGTGGGTCGCGATCGACGCGACCAGGTCGAGGGTGAGGGCGATGCCGAGGACGTCGTGGAGGGCGAGCTTCAGCCGCAGCGCCTCGCGGACGTGCCGTTCGGCCCGGGGCCAGTCCTCCCGCACGGCGTGTGCGAGGGCCAGCATGCGCAGGACGTAGGACCGCACCCACTGCTCGCCGTGCGCCTCGCACAGCCGCAGGGTCTTCTCGCACACGGCGACGGCCCGGTCGGCCTCGCCCAGGAAGCCGAGCACGCAGGCGAGTTCGACCTGGTCCAGGCCGACGAGGCCGAGGTGCTGGCCGGGGACGCGGCCCCGGGCGACGGCGGCCTCGAAGTGCTCGAGCGCGCCGGGCAGGTCGTCGCCGAACAGTCCGATGACGCCGATGACGTACTCGGCGTGGGCCGCCTCGGCCGCGTCGCCCAGGCGGTGGGCGAGGGCCCGCGCCTCCTCGGCCCGCCGGCGGCCCTCGGGGAGGTCCTGGGTGACGGCCTTGAGCAGCCCGGAGACCCACAGGCCGCGGGCCCGTTCCCGGGTGGGCCCGGGGTTGGCCTCCAGGGCGCGGTCGACCCAGTACAGGCCCTCGCGGGGTGCTCCGCAGGCGTGCCAGTAGAACCACAGGGTGCCCGCGAGGCGCAGCCCGGTGAGGGACTCGCCCGGGGTGGTCAGGCTGTGGTCGAGGGCGGCGCGCAGGTTGTCCTGGTCGGCCCGCAGCCGGGCGACGATCTCCGGCTGTCCCGGGCCGAACCAGGCGCGCTCGCAGGCGGCGGCCCGCCGCAGCATGCCCTCCTGCTGCCGGCGTCGCGCGACGGCCTCCTCCCCCGGCAGCCGCCGCAGCCGCTCCAGCCCGTAGTGCCGCAGGGTGCCGAGCAGCCGGTACCGCACCCCGTCGGGCCCCGGCTCCCGGCACAGCACGGACTTGTCGACCAGCCCGGTCACGGCTTCCAGCACGTCCTGGGGGTCGATACGCGGCACCTGTAAGGGCTCCGCGGAGCCGCCGGGCAGACAGGGCCGGGCGGCAGCCGCCCCGCCACCGGCCGGTGCGACCCCGCTCCCCGAGCCCTCGGCCGCACCACCGGCCGGCAGCACGCCCTCCCCCAGGCGTTCACCGGCCGCGCCGCCGGGCCGCGGACCGCCGGGCACCCCACCGGTGGGACGACCACGCCCCGCGACGCCACCCCCCAGCCGTCCCCCCGCGCACACCTCCTCCGCCGTCTCCAGATCGAAGCTCCCCGCCAGCACCGACAGCCGGGCCCACACCAGCTGTTCCTCCGGTGTGCACAGGTCGTGGCTCCAGGCCACCGCCGCGCGCAGCGTCTGGTGGCGGGGCAGGACCGCGGGGCTGCCACCGGTCAGCAGGCGGTAGCGGTCGTCGAGGCGGGCCAGGAGCTGGTCGACGCCGAGCACGCGCATGCGGACCGCGGCGAGTTCGATGGCCAGGGGCAGGCCGTCGAGGCGGTGGCACAGGCGGGCCACGGCGGCCCGGTTCCCGGGGGTGAGGCGGAAGCCGGGGACCACCGCGGCGGCCCGGTCGGCGAACAGGGTGAGGGCCGGGTAGCCCTCGGCGGCGGAGAGGTCGCCGTCGGGGTCGGGCACCGGCAGGGGCCGTACCTCCATGAGGTGTTCCTCGGTCAGGCCGAGCCGGTGCCGGCTGGTGGTCAGGATCCGGACCCCGGCCGTGCCGCGCAGCAGCGCCGCCGCCAGCTCGGCGCAGGCGCCCAGCAGGTGCTCGCAGTTGTCGATGACGAGCAGCAGCCGCCGGTCGCGTACGTGCTCGACGAGCATGTCCAGGGGCGGCTGCGCGGAGTGGTCGTGCAGCCCGAGCGCGTCGGCGGCGGCGAGCGGCACGAGCGCCGGGTCGCGCAGGCCGGAGAGGTGCACGAAGCGCACGCCGTCCGGGAAGGCGCGGGCGACCCGCGCCGCGACCCGGGCGGCGAGCCGGGTCTTGCCGACGCCGCCCGGCCCGGTCAGGGTCACCAGGCGCGTCCGCGCCAACAGCTCACGCGCCTCGGCCAGTTCGCCCCGCCGGTCGATGAAGCTGGTCGTCTCGACCGGCAGTTGATGGTCCCGTCGTGGCGCTGATCCGCCCATGATCAGCCAGTCCTCTGGGAGTGTGGTTCGGGCTCCTACTCTCTCCCGAGATGTACCTATATGCACGCCCACGTCACACCCGTGGGTGGACTTGCCTCGGTGAGGCGTCCGGCCCGGTGCGCCCGCGTACACTGCACGGCCGTTTTCCGCCCACTCCGCGCCGTCGATTTCCGGCTGCGCTATTGACCTGCTCATGCCATGCGCAGACGATGAGCGCCGACCCGCACCACGTACGTCGCATACACAACCCCACCTCCCACAAGGAGATTTCATGCGACTTCGCCTACGAGGTTCCGGCGTGCGCGGCGGCAGACGCACCGCCGCCCTGGCGGCCCTGCTCGCCGTCGCCCTCGCCGCTCCCCTCTCCGCGACGACGACCGACGCGAGCGCCGGCAGCGCCCACAGGCCGGCCCCCTCGGCCGACGACATCCGGCAGTACGAGATCCACCAGCACTCGACTCCCGTGACCCGTACGGCGATCCAGCGCACGGGGGTCACCGTCGACGAGGCCGACGAGGAGACCGTGGTGGTCTCCGGCCGCGCGGACCAGATCCGCGCGCTGCGCCGCCTGGGCTACGAGGTCCGGGCGCTCGGCTCGGCACCCGACCGCTCCTCGGGCGAGGACGGCGTACGGCTCTTCGACTTCCCCTCGGCCGACTCCCGCTACCACAACTACGCCGAGATGAACGCGGAGATCGACCAGCGCCTCCAGGCCTACCCGTCGCTCATGAGCAAGCGGGTGATCGGCAAGTCGTACCAGGGCCGGGACATCGTCGCCATCAAGATCAGCGACAACGTGACGGCCGACGAGAACGAGCCCGAGGTGCTGTTCACCCACCACCAGCACGCCCGCGAGCACCTGACCGTGGAGATGGCGCTGTACCTGATCCGCGAGCTGGGCGCCGGGTACGGCAGCGACTCGCGGATCACGAACCTGGTGAACAACCGGGAGATCTGGATCCTGCCGGACCTCAACCCGGACGGCGGCGAGTACGACATCGCCTCCGGCTCCTACCGCTCCTGGCGCAAGAACCGCCAGCCCAACTCCGGTTCGTCCTACGTCGGCACCGACCTGAACCGCAACTGGAACCACCGCTGGGGCTGCTGCGGCGGCTCCTCCGGTTCGACGTCCTCGGAGACCTACCGGGGCCCGGCCGCCGAGTCGGCGCCCGAGGTGAAGGTGGTCGCCGACTTCGTGCGCAGCCGGGTTGTCGGCGGCAAGCAGCAAATCAAGGCGGGCATCGACTTCCACACGTACAGCGAGCTGGTGCTGTGGCCGTTCGGGTACACCTACTCGGACACGACGACCGGGATGACGGCGGACGACTACAACGCCTTCAGGACGGTCGGGCAGAAGATGGCCGCGAGCAACGGGTACACCGCGCAGCAGTCCAGTGACCTGTACATCACCGACGGGTCGATCGACGACTGGCTGTGGGGCAACCAGAAGATCTTCGGGTACACCTTCGAGATGTATCCGTCGTCGAGCTCCGGGGGCGGGTTCTACCCGCCCGACGAGGTCATCGAGCGGGAGACCTCCCGGAACCGGGACGCGGTGCTGCAACTGCTGGAGAACGCCGACTGCATGTACCGCTCCATCGGCAAGGCGGCGCAGTACTGCGGCTAGTTACTCGGCGTCGTCCTGGAAGTAGGCGTCCAGTACCGCGTCCAGCTGCTCGTCCCACTGCTTGAAGCGGCTCCTGGCCGGTGCCTCGATCTCGATCGGGTACCAGCGCCGGTCAGGAGTGTGCACGGTGACCGTGTACCGCTTGCCGAAGCGGGCGGCCTCGGTCTCCACCGCGCCGATCTCGTCCCAGCGGAACTCGCACTCCTGGTCGTCCAGGGACAGGCGTACGCCCCTGTGGTCGGCGACGATCCGCGCGCGGCGGTCGGACGCCTCGAAGACGGGGCCGTCCGGCACCTCCTCCTCGGACGCCTCGTCCCCGGCGGTCTCGTCCTGCTCGACGGTGTCCGCTTCGTCCTCGGCGTCCGCCGCGTCCACGGCGTCCTGCGGCTCCGGCTCGGCCGCCGCCTCGGGCTCCTCGGGCTCGGCCGTCTCCCCGGTCCGCCCGGACGCGGGTGAGGTGAGCCCGGGCACGAAGGCCGGGTCGAATCCGGCGCCCTTGACGAGGGGCTTCAGGGGCTCGCCCTCCAGGGGCTGGCTGCTCGAACCTATGCGCTGCTCCACAGCGGAGCAGTATGGTCCACGATCCTGTGCCGCACACAGCCAGCCCCTGCATCGTTACGTGCCGACGCCCGGCCCGGCGCTGTCAGCCCAGGACGGCCAGGGCGTCGATCTCGATCAGGAGGCCGGCGGGCAGGCCGACGTAGACGGTGGTCCGGGCGGCGGGCGGCTGGGTGAGACCCTGCTCCGCGAAGTAGGCGTCGTAGACCTCGTTCATCTCGGCGAAGTGGGCCACGTCCGTGAGGTAGACGCGGATCATCACCACGTCGTCCCAGCCGGCGCCGCCCTCCGCCAGGACCGCCTTGACGTTGGCGAGGGTCTGGAGCATCTGTTCGCGCAGGGTCGGCCCGGCGGGCGCCGGGGGCCTGCCCGCCTCGGCGGGGCGGAAGCCGACCTGTCCGGCGACCTGGAGGATGTTGCCCTTCTTCACACCGTGGGAGAACGCCGCGGGCGGGGTGGTGTGGGTGGGCGGGGTGAGGGCGGTCTTCTTCGTCATGGGCCGATCTTCTCCGACAGCCGGGCTGCGCCGCGCCCGGCGGGGATGTTAGACAGCGGTGGACGAAGCACGCCGTGGGCGTGGCGGCCCGCGCAACACGCCAGACCAGGGAGGCCCGATGGCTGCAGAGCCCGGCACCGACGCCCTCGCCCGACTCGCCGGGGAACGCGTCGACCACCGCTTCAAGGGTCTCCCGCCGGACGCCGAGGGGCTGACCGTCGGCGAGCTGGCCGCGCAGCGCCGCAACCTGTTCACCGGCGGGTTCACCACCCCGGTGCTGACCCTGTCCGCCGAGCGTCTGGAGCACAACCTCGCGCTCATGGAGACGTACGCGGCCCGCCACGGCCTGGCCTTCGCCCCGCACGGCAAGACCTCCATGGCCCCCCAGTTGTTCCACCGTCAGATCCGGCACGGCGCCTGGGGCATCACGCTCGCAGTGCCGCACCAGGTGCGGGTGGCGCGGGCGTTCGGGATCCGGCGCGTGTTCCTCGCCAACCAGGTCGTGGACCCGGCGGCCCTGCGCTGGATCTCGGGGCGGCTCGACGCCGACCCGGACTTCCGTCTGGTCTGCTACGTCGACTCGGTGCGCGGCGTGGAGCTGATGGACGCGGCCCTGGAGGGGGCCGGCCGGCCGCTGGAGGTCGTCGTCGAGCTGGCCGCCGGGGAGGGCGCCCGCACGGGGGTCCGTACGGACGCGGAGTGCGCGGTGGTCGCGGACGCGGTGGCGCGGGCGCGGTCCCTGCGGCTGGTGGGGGTGGCGGGGTACGAGGCGCAGGTGCCCGGGGCGTCCCCGCAGACCGTGCGGGCCTGGCTGCGGCGGCTGGTGGCCCTGGCCGTCGGCTTCGACGGGGCCGGGCGGTTCGCGGAGACGGACGAGATCGTGGTCAGCGCGGGCGGCAGCGAGTGGTTCGACGCGGTCGCCGACGTGTTCGCCGAGATCCCGGGCCTGTCCCGCCCGGTGCTGAAGCTGCTGCGCTCCGGCGCGTACGTCTCGCACGACGACGTCCACTACCGCAGGCTGACCCCGTTCAACCGGGTGCCGCAGGAGGGCGCGCTGGAGCCGGCGTTCCGGCTGTGGACGCAGGTCGTCTCCCGGCCCTCGCCCGAGCAGGCCTTCGTCAACGCGGGCAAGCGGGACGCGGCCCACGACCTGGACCTGCCGGTCGCCCGGGTCGTCCGCCGGGAGGGCGCCGAGCGGCCGGCCACCGGCATCACCGTCACCGCCCTGTCCGACCAGCACGCCTGGCTGCACACCGGCCCGGAGGCGGACCTCCAGGTCGGTGACTGGGTCGGTCTGGGGCTGTCCCACCCGTGCACGTCGTTCGACAAGTGGCCGCTGATCCCGGTGGCGGAGGCGGACGGCACGGTGGTCGACTACATCCGTACGTTCTTCTAGGTCGCTTCCGGGAGGGACCGCGGTGGAGGATCTGGTCATCCGTGACGCGGACGTGGTGGACGGCAGCGGGGCGGACTCCTACCGCGCCGACGTGGTGGTGGACGGCGGCCGGATCGTCGCGATCGTCAAGGAGGCCGCGGCGGCGGGCTGCCAGCGCCCCAGTGCCACCCGGGAACTGGACGCGGAGGGCCTCGTGCTGTCCCCCGGCTTCATCGACATGCACGCCCACAGCGACCTGGCCCTGCTGCGCGACCCCGACCACAGCGCGAAGGCCGCGCAGGGCGTCACCCTGGAGGTGCTCGGCCAGGACGGGCTGTCGTACGCGCCCGTCGACGACCGTACGCGCGACGAGGTGCGGCGGGCCATCGCCGGGTGGCACGGGTACGGCGACGACCTGGACCTCGACTGGCAATCGGTCGGCGCGTACCTGGACCGGCTCGACGCCGGGATCGCCGTGAACGCGGCCTACCTCGTCCCGCAGGGCACCGTCCGCGCCCTCGTGGTCGGCTGGGAGGACCGGGCGGCGACCCCGCGGGAGCTCGACCGGATGCGGCAGCTGGTCGCGGAGGGCCTGGAGCAGGGCGCGGTGGGGATGTCCTCGGGGCTGACCTACCCGCCGGGCATGTACGCCACAGAGGCCGAACTCACCGAGCTGTGCCGCGTGGTGGCCGCCTACGGCGGCTACTACTGCCCGCACCACCGGTCCTACGGGGCCGGGGCGCTCCAGGCGTACGAGGAGATGGTCCGGATCGCCCGCAAGGCGGGCTGCGCGCTCCATCTCGCCCACGCCACCATGAACTTCGGCGTCAACGAGGGCCGGGCCGGCGACCTGCTGGCGCTGCTGGACGAGGCGCTGGACTCCGGCGTCGACCTCACCTTCGACACCTATCCCTACACCCCGGGCTGCACCACGCTCGCCGCGCTGCTGCCGAGCTGGGCGAGCGAGGGCGGCCCGGAGCGGCTGCTGCGCCGGCTGGCGGACGAGGAGAGCGCCGAGCGGATCCGCCACGCCCTGGAGGTCACCGGGTCCGACGGCTGCCACGGGGTGCCCGTCGACTGGGGCACGGTCGAGATCTCGGGCGTTTGCGACCCCGTCCTCGCCCCGTACGTGGGCCGGACGGTCCAGGAGTCGGCGGACCGGCGCGGCGAGACGCCCTGGGCGGTCGCCCGCCGGCTGCTGCTGCAGGACCGGCTGGCTCCGGCGGTCCTGCACCACGTCGGCCACGAGGAGAACGTCCGGGCGCTCATGCGGCACCGCGCCCACACCGGCGGCTCCGACGGCATCCTGCGGGGCGCCAAGCCGCATCCGCGCGCCTACGGCACCTTCCCGCACTACCTGGGCCGGTACGTGCGGGAGCTGGGTGTGCTGTCGCTCCCGGAGTGCGTCGCGCACCTGACCTCCCGCCCGGCGGCCCGGCTGCGGCTGCCGGACCGGGGGCTGGTGCGCGAGGGGTACCGGGCCGACCTGGTGCTCTTCGACCCGGCGACGGTGGCCGCGGGCGCCACGTTCGACGACCCGCGCGCCCTGCCGGCCGGCATTCCCCACGTCCTGGTCGACGGGCGGTTCGTCGTCGAGGACGGGCGGCGCACCGGCGTACTGGCGGGGCGGGCGGTGCGCCGGACTCCGGTCTGACCGCCCGCCCCGGTGGATCACGGCTTGGGCAGGGCGCAGCCGCTCGCGCTCAGGTCGAGCTTGTTGCCGACGCCGAAGCAGGCCGGGAACAGGTAGGTCTGCTGGGCGTAGTTGATGCCCTGGCGGACCGTGACGGTGCCGCTCGCGTCGACCTCGCAGGGGTTGTTCACCGTGCAGCGCTCGCCGTCCTCGTTGCCGGTGTTGTTGACGGCGACGACCTTGCCGGTGGCCCGGTCGACGACGGGCGAGCCGGAGGTGCCGCCGATGGTGTTGCAGGCGGAGGTGTAGCGGACCGAGTCCTTCCAGGTCCAGTCGCCCTCCTTCAGGCGGTACACGAACCCGTCGACCGAGCAGGTGTAGATCCGCTTCCAGTAGCCGGAGACGACGCTGATGGCGGTGCCGGCGGCCGGGCGGGTGTCCTGCAGGGTCAGCGCGTCGATGCCGTAGGAGCTCTTGATCTGCGCGTAGGTGCGGGTGAGCTGGTAGACGGCCGCGTCGGTGTCGGTCATCGTGGCATACGCGATCTTGCTGGCGCGCAGGGTGGCCACGCGGGTGCCGGCCGAGTTGAGCAGGCCGAAGGAGCGGGTCGAGGCGCGGTCGACGATGACCTGGCCGGGGCTGGGGAAGCCGCTTTCCAGGCAGTGGCCGTTGGTGAGCACGAGCGCCGGGTCGTCGTCCTGCGAGCCGGGCATGCGCACGACGGAGCCGGAGCAGTTGCTGAGCGAGACGGTGCCGGCGAAGTTCACCGCCTGGACGCTGCCGCCCTGGGACAGGTTCGCCGTGGTGGACGTGACCGCGTCGTGGACCACCGACGTGATCGTGTCCGGGTCCGCGACCGGTTCCGGGCCCGTGGCGGCGGGCCCGGCCGCGACCGCGGGAGCCGCACCGGCCCCGGCCAGGGCCAGGGCGAGGAGTGCGGCGGCGAGAGGTTTTCTCATGTGGGGGTCCCCTCATGCGACGTGAGTGACCGGCGCTCGTCGGAAGATCGCCGGTTTGTCATGCGCATTCTCAAGGGGTGGGTGGCGCGAGACAAGGAGTCGTACCGGCCAGGGAGGTGAGCAGCCCGGACCGGTGCACCTCCTTTACGGGGACCCCTCGGTTCCTTTACGCCGGCCCTTGGGTGCCGCTACTTGGGCCCCTTCGTACCGCCCGGGCCGTGCCCCGGTTTGCGGTCGGAGTTGCCCGGGGCCGCGGTGGTCGGGGTGGGGTCGGCCGGGGCGGGCGCGGAGGTCGTGGTGCCGGACGTGGGGGTCGCGGTCCGGCCGGGGTCCTGCGTGCCGGGCCCGGACGCCGCGCCGCCGGCCGGGGCGGACGGACTCGCCGGCGCCGAACCGGACGGCCCCCCGCCGTCCGCGGACCGGTCGGCCACCACCGGGCGGGAGGAGGGCTCCGGGTCCGGCGACGTGGACGTCGACGGGTCGGGAGCCGTCGGCCCGGTACGGGCGTCCTGCCCGCCCCGGGCCCCGCCGGACGACGGGTCCGAGAAGGAGAACCCCGCGATGAGCGCGGCCACCGACACGGCCCCCACGGCTCCGGCGGCCACCGCCGCCCGCCCCGGACGCCACGCCGGGGACCTGCGGCGGGCGCGCCGCCGGGAACCGTGCCGGCCGCGGCCCGGACCGGCCTCGCGACCGCCGCCGTCCTCCGGGATGCGGGGCAGCTCGGCCGTCTCGTCGTAGGCGTTCTCCCAGCCGTGCGCCGCCGCCGGATCGGCGTACGCGTCGTACGCCGGGGGTGGCGCGGACTGCGGGAGGTACACGTTCGGCGGAACCTGACGGCCGCCGTACTCCCCGGTCGCGCCCTCCGCGGCATCAGCGCCGTACGCCCCGTTGTCGTACTCAGGTGGCCTGGACATGGCGGCGCATTGTAGAGACCGCGGGGGCTCAGGGGACAGCGGTCACCCATACCGCCCCAAACCGACGCACCTCACGTGGCGGAAAACACGACCCATGGCGCGTTACACACCCGTAAGCTCCCAGTCATGCAGGTGATCCAGTCGACCAAGCTCGCCAACGTCTGTTACGAGATCCGGGGCCCGGTGCTCGAGGAGGCGATGCGGCTGGAAGCGGCCGGTCACCGCATCCTCAAGCTGAACACCGGCAACCCGGCGGCGTTCGGTTTCGAGTGCCCGCCCGAGATCCTGGAGGACATCCTCCGCAACGTCTCCTCGGCACACGGCTACGGCGACGCCAAGGGCCTGCTGGCCGCGCGCCGGGCGGTCGTCATGCACAACCAGACCCTCGGCATCGAGACGGACGTCGAGCACGTCTTCATCGGCAACGGCGTCTCCGAGCTGATCGTGATGGCGATGCAGGGCCTGCTGGACGACGGCGACGAGGTCCTCGTACCGGCCCCGGACTACCCCCTGTGGACGGCGGCCGTGTCCCTGTCCGGCGGTACGGCGGTGCACTACCGCTGCGACGAGCAGTCCGACTGGATGCCGGACCTGGCGGACGTGGAGCGCAAGGTCACCGACCGCACCAAGGCGCTGGTGATCATCAACCCGAACAACCCGACGGGCGCGGTCTACGACGAGGCGGTGATAAAGGGCCTCACCGACATCGCCCGCCGCCACAACCTGCTGGTCTGCTCGGACGAGATCTACGACAAGATCCTCTACGACGGTGTCACGCACACCCCGACCGCGGCGGTGGCGCCCGACCTGCTGACCCTGACCTTCAACGGCATGTCGAAGGCGTACCGGGCGGCCGGCTACCGGGTCGGCTGGATGTCGATCTCCGGCCCGCGCGCGCACGCCGACTCCTACATCGAGGGCCTGACGATCCTGGCGAACATGCGCCTGTGCGCGAACATGCCGGGCCAGCACGGCGTGGTGGCCGCCCTCACCGGCCGGCAGTCGATCAACGACCTGGTCCTGCCGGGCGGCCGGCTGCGCGAGCAGCGGGACGTGGCGTACGAGCTGCTGACCCAGATCCCGGGCGTGAGCTGCGTGAAGCCCAAGGGGGCGCTGTACCTCTTCCCGCGCCTGGACCCCAAGGTCTTCACGATCAAGGACGACCGCCGGATGGTCCTGGACCTGCTGCGCCGCGAGAAGATCATGGTCGTGCAGGGCACCGGCTTCAACTGGCCCGAGCCGGACCACTTCCGGGTGGTGACTCTGCCGACGGTCACGGACCTGCGGGACGCGGTGGGCCGTATCGCGCGCTTCCTGGACGGCTACGGGCAGGCGTAAACGCGATCTCGCTCACACTGCGTACGCATGGCGTCCGGTTTTGTGAACAGCTCAACTTTAGACGAGTTCTAAGCTAGGATGGCTTCCTGACCGCACTCAGGAGGCCATCCATGTACGAGCCGATCCGCAACAAGTCGGTCCACACGATGGCCGGCACGCCCTCCGGCATTCCGCACCGTTCGCGTGAGGAGGAGCTGGACATCCAGCTCGCGGGCCATCTGGCCGCACTGCTCGCGGTGACGGACGAACTGCGGGCCCTGGAGCCGTCGCAGGACCTGGACACGGCCGCCGAACGCCTCGCCGCACAGGTGGCCAGGCTCCGGGGCGGACGTACGCCGGCCCGCGCCGCGGCGACCACCCGGCGCGATCCGGG
The DNA here is from genome assembly GCF_040678435.1 of Streptomyces sp. NPDC052682. Taxonomy (NCBI): domain Bacteria; kingdom Bacillati; phylum Actinomycetota; class Actinomycetes; order Kitasatosporales; family Streptomycetaceae; genus Streptomyces; species Streptomyces sp. NPDC052682. The sequence goes on from NZ_JBFATS010000003.1 coordinate 318,611, forward strand.
CGTCACGGCCCTGCACCGGCGTGCCCACACGCTGGCCGGCCGCGCCCTGGTCGTCGCCGCCTCCCGCGCCGACACGGCCGCCGCGATCCTCGCCGCCGAGCGCATGGACGCCCACACCGCGGCCCTGGACGGCCGCGAACTCGCCTCCCACTGAGCCTCCTGCGTCGAGCCCGGAAGGGCTCCCCGAACGGCCCCGGTCCGCGTGCACCGCAGCGACGCGCGGACCGGGTGCCCCACACCGCGCCGGCCGCTCCGGCACGAGTCCGGGCCCCGCACGCCGTTGTGCGGGGCCCGGACTTCTTCGGGGTCACCGCGGCCGGCCGTGACGATGTACTGGTCAGGGCACTGTCGGTGGACCGGCCGCGGAGTCTTTTTTCACGGAGGGGCGTCAGCCCAGGCGGCGCACCAGGGCGTGGTACTCGTCCCACAGCTCCTTGGGCGTGTGGTCGCCGAAGGTCTCCAGGTGCCCGGGGACCAGCGCGGCCTCCTCGCGCCAGACGTCCTTGTCGACGGTGAGCAGGAACTCCAGCTCCTCCTCGGACAGGTCCAGGCCGTCGGTGTCCAAAGCGTCCTTGGTCGGCAGGATGCCGATGGGGGTCTCGACGCCCTCGGCCCTGCCCTCCAGGCGCTCCACGATCCACTTCAGGACGCGGGAGTTCTCGCCGAAGCCGGGCCAGACGAACCTGCCCTCGTCGTCCTTGCGGAACCAGTTGACGTAGTAGATCTTCGGCAGCTTGGAGGCGTCCTTGCCCTGGGCGACCTCGATCCAGTGGGCCATGTAGTCGCCCATGTTGTAGCCGCAGAACGGCAGCATCGCGAACGGGTCGCGGCGCAGCTCGCCGACCTTGCCCTCGGCGGCGGCGGTCTTCTCGGAGGCCACGTTGGCGCCGAGGAAGACGCCGTGGTTCCAGTCGAAGGACTCGGTGACGAGCGGTACGGCGGTGGCGCGGCGGCCGCCGAACAGGATCGCCGAGATCGGCACGCCCTTGGGGTCCTCCCACTCCGGCGCGATGATCGGGCACTGCGAGGCGGGCACGGTGAAGCGGGCGTTGGGGTGGGCGGCGGGCTCGTCGGAGTCCGGCGTCCAGTCCCGGCCCTTCCAGTCCGTCAGGTGGGCCGGGGGCTGTTCGGTCATGCCCTCCCACCACACGTCGTTGTCGTCGGTGAGGGCGACGTTGGTGAAGACGGCGTTGCCCCACAGCGTCTTCATCGCGTTGGCGTTGGTGTGCTCGCCGGTGCCCGGCGCGACACCGAAGAAGCCGGCCTCGGGGTTGATGGCGTACAGCCGGCCGTCCTCGCCGAAGCGCATCCAGGCGATGTCGTCGCCGATGGTCTCCACCGTCCAGCCGGGGATGGTCGGCTCCAGCATGGCCAGGTTGGTCTTGCCGCAGGCGCTCGGGAAGGCGGCGGCGACGTACTTGGCCTCGCCGCGCGGCGGGGTGAGCTTCAGCACGAGCATGTGCTCGGCGAGCCAGCCCTCGTCGCGGGCCATCACGGAGGCGATGCGCAGGGCGTAGCACTTCTTGCCGAGCAGCGCGTTGCCGCCGTAGCCGGAGCCGTACGACCAGATCTCCCGGGACTCCGGGAAGTGCGAGATGTACTTGGTCTGGTTGCAGGGCCAGGGGACGTCCTCCTGGCCGGGCTCCAGCGGGGCCCCGAGAGAGTGCACGGCCTTGACGAAGAAGCCCTCGGAGCCGAGCTCGTCCAGGACCGCCTGTCCCATGCGGGTCATGGTGCGCATGGAGACGGCGACGTAGGCGGAGTCGGTGATCTCGACGCCGATCGCGGACAGCGGCGAGCCGAGCGGGCCCATGCAGAACGGCACCACGTACATGGTCCGGCCGCGCATCGAGCCGCGGAACAGGCCCTGCTCACCGGTGAAGATCTCCCGCATCTCGGCGGGGTCCTTCCAGTGGTTGGTGGGGCCGGCGTCCTCCTCCTTCTCGGAGCAGATGAAGGTGCGGTCCTCGACGCGGGCGACGTCGGTGGGGTCGGAGGCGGCGTAGTAGGAGTGGGGGCGCTTGATCGGGTCGAGTTTCCGGAAGGTGCCCTTCTGGACGAGTTCCTCACACAGTCGCTCGTACTCGGCTTCGGATCCGTCGCACCAGACCACCCGGTCCGGCTGCGTCAGTTCTGCGATCTCGTTCACCCACGAGATCAGCCCCTGGTGGTGGGTGGGGACGACGGTGGGAGCCGCGATGTCGCGCGCCACGATTGCTCCTAGATGAGGGATTTTTTGGTTTGGAGGCCCCGTGGGGGCTGCGACCCGGATGCTTCACGGTTCGATCTTCGGCGCTCATCCGGTGCCGACCGCACTCATTTGATCATCCGACGTTCGCGCCCATCTGTCCAGTGGACCGCACAAGTGAGCGACGTGATGATGGCCACGGTTTCACGAGGTGCTTTGCGTGCACGTTGTGTTCACCAGACTGTCTCTTTGCGTGACGACACGCCGAAAGGTGGTGAGACGTGGGCCACACTTCCCGAGGTCAATTCGCCGCATTGATCCGTGACTTACGGTTCCGTAGCTACCATCGGCACATGACTGCGTTCGCCCCCGACGCGCCTTCGGACTCGCCGGCCGACGGCCGCGGTCCGAAGACGCTCCACCTGCCGCATCCGGTCAAGCCCAAGCTCCGTGGCTGGCTGCACCTCGGCATGTTCCCGGCCGCCCTCGTCGCGGGCCTGGTGCTCACCGCCCTCGCCGACTCGACCAGAGGGCGGATCGCCTGCGGCGTCTACGCGCTGACCGCGTGCCTGCTGTTCGGCGTGAGCGCGCTGTACCACCGCGGCAACTGGAGCCCGCGCATGGACGGCATCCTGCGCCGTCTCGACCACTCGAACATCTTCCTGATCATCGCGGGCACCTACACGCCGCTGACCATGCTGCTCCTGCCGGGCGAGAAGGGCCGCTGGCTGCTGTGGGGCATCTGGGCCGCGGCGGCGGCCGGCATCGTCTTCCGCGTCTTCTGGGTCGGCGCCCCGCGCTGGCTCTACACGCCCTGCTACATCGCGATGGGCTGGGCCGCCGTGTTCTTCCTGCCCGACTTCCTGCACGCCGGCGGCGTCGCGGTACTGGTCCTGGTGATCGTCGGCGGGCTCCTCTACAGCGCCGGCGGGGTGGTGTACGGCCTGAAGCGCCCCAACCCGTCACCGCGCTGGTTCGGCTTCCACGAGGTGTTCCACTCGTTCACCCTGGCCGCGTTCATCGCCCACTACGTGGGGATCTCGCTGGTGGCGTACCAGCACGGCTGATCCCCCCCTCCCGAAAAGGCCACGGCTTGTCCGCCGTGGCCTTTTTCGTGCGCCCGGAATCCCCTACGTTGACAGTGAGTTGTTTTTGAGAGCTACTCTCTTTTCATGGTTACTCTCACTCCGTCGACCGGTGAACACCGCGACCCGCGCCGCTGGTGGGCCCTCTCCGCCCTGGTCGCGAGCATGCTGGTGCTCGGTTTCGACATGACGATCCTCAACGTGGCCCTGCCGACGATGGCGGAGCAGCTCGGTGCGAGCACCGGGGAGCAGCAGTGGATGGCGGACGCGTACGTGGTCGTGTTCGCGGCGCTCATGCTCCCGGCCGGGCTGCTCGGCGACCGGTTCGGACGGCGGCTGATGCTGGTGGCCGGGCTCGCGGTGTTCCTCGCCGGGTCACTCCTCGGTGCCCTGGCCGGGGGCGTGACCTGGGTCGTGGCCGCCCGGACCGTGATGGGCGTCGGCGGCGCCCTGGTCACCCCGCTCTCGCTGTCCGTGCTGCCCTCGCTCTTCGGCGCCGAGGAGCGCACCAAGGCCGTCGGCGTCATCGCGGCCGCCTCGGCGCTCGGCATGCCGCTCGGGCCGATCATCGGAGGCTGGCTGCTGGACCACTTCTGGTGGGGCTCGGTCTTCCTCGTCAACGTGCCCATGGCCGTCCTCGGCATCGCCGCCTGCCTCCTGCTGCTGCCCGAGACCAGGGACCCGGCCTCACCCAGGGTCGACGCCGTCTCCACCACCCTCACGGCCGCCGGCTTCAGCGCCCTCATCTACGCGGTCATCGAGGCGCCCGGCCGCGGCTGGGCCGACCCGCTGATCCTCGGGATGCTCGGCGGCTCCCTGTGCCTGATGACCGCGCTGGTGCTGCGGGAACGCCGGGCGGTGCGGCCCATGCTGGACATGGCGCTGCTCGCCCACCGCGGCTTCCTGGTCAGCACGCTCGCCGCGACCCTGGTGATGTTCGTCCTGTCCGGCCTGCTGTTCGTGCTGCCGCCCTACCTCCAGGCCGTCCTCGGCCACGACGCCCTCGGCACCGGGCTGCGGCTGCTGCCGATGATGGCCGGTCTGGTCGTCGCGGCGAAGGCCGCCCAGCCGGTCGTCGCCCGGCTCGGGGCCCGCGCGGTGGTGACCGCGGGCCTGGTGGTGCTGGCCTTCGCCGCGTTCCTGGGCAGCCGTACGACGGTGGACTCCGGTTACGGCTTCACCGCGCTGTGGCTGACGGTCGCCGGGGCGGGCTTCGGCTTCGCGGTCGTACCGGCGATGGACGGCGCGATCGCCGCCCTCCCCCGCGACCGGGCCGGCAGCGGTTCGGGGCTGCTGATGACCCTGCGCCAGGTCGGCGGCGCGCTCGGCATCGCCCTGCTGGGCAGCCTGCTGGCGGGTGCCTTCCGCGCCCGCCTCGACGTCACCGGGCTGCCCGAACCGGCGGCCGGCACCGCCGGGGAGTCCGTCGTCGCGGCGCACCTGGTCGCCGAGCAGGCGGGCTCCGCCCGCCTCGCCGCCTCCGCGAACGCCGCGTACGTGCACGGCATGGTCCTGGTCCTGCTGGTGTGCGGCGTCGCCGCGCTGCTCTCCGCGCTGCTCGCCGTGGCGTTCCTGCCGGGCACGCCGACCCGGCGGCGGCGCGCCGCCGCCCCCGCACCGGCCGTGGCGACCGCCAGGACCGATGCCCGACAATGACCTCCATGACCCCGGCACGTACCTCTCCCCCCACCGGCCGTCCCCAGCTGGGCCTGCGCGAGCGCAAGAAGATCAAGACGCGTGAGGCGATCCGCGCCGCCACCTACGCGCTGGTGCGGGAGCAGGGGTACGACGCCACGACGATCGAGCAGATCGCCGAGCGCGCCGAGGTGTCGCCGTCCACCGTCTTCCGCTACTTCCCCACCAAGGAGGACATCGTCCTCACGGACGAGTACGACGAACTCATGCTCCAGGAGCTGCGCGACCGGCCCGCCGACGAGCCCTGGACGGACTCGCTGCGGTATGTGCTGCGCAGGGCCGTCGGGTACGCCACCGACGAGGAACCCGAGATCACCCGGCTGCGGTGGCGGCTGATGGCCGAGGTTCCGGCCGTGCGCTCCCGGATGATGGAGAGCATGTCGGTCACCGGCCGGCTGCTGGGCCGCGCCGTCGCGGAACGCAGCGGACGATCCCCGGACAGCCTGGAGGTGCGGGTGCTCGCCATGTCGCTCATGGGCGGTCTGCTGGAAGCCTGTCTGTACTGGGCCGAGCACGGCCACGAGGGTGACCTGGCCGACCTGGTCGACCGTGCCCTGGACGTCATCGAACACGGACTCCCCGCGAGAAACGCCTGATGCCCCGGCCCTGCCCCGTGACATCCTGACCGGGTGAGCAACGGTCCCGAGATCCACGTCGAGTTCGCCCCCGAGCTGCACCTGTTCGTCCCCCAGGCCCGCCGGGCCGGCACCGTCCGGGCCGCCACCGACGGTGTCTCCACCCTCGGTCACGTCATCGAGTCGCTCGGCGTCCCGCTGACCGAGGTCGGCACGCTGCTCGTGGACGGCCGCGAGGTACCGGCCTCGCACGTGCCGGCGGCCGGCGAGTCGGTGACCGTACGAGCCGTCACACGGCCCCAGCGGGTGCCCGGCGCTCCCCTGCGGTTCCTGCTCGACGTCCACCTGGGCACCCTCGCCCGCCGGCTGCGCCTGCTCGGCGTGGACACGTCGTACGAGTCGACCGACATCGGCGACCCGGCGCTGGCCGCCCGCTCCGCGGCCGAGAAGCGGGTGATGCTCAGCCGCGACCGGGGCCTGCTGCGCCGCCGTGAGCTGTGGGCGGGCGGGTTCGTCTACAGCACCCGGCCCGAGGAGCAGCTGCGCGACGTCCTGGACCGGTTCCAGCCCGAGCTGCGCCCGTGGACCCGCTGCACCGCCTGCAACGGACTGCTGCGGCAGGCCACCAAGGAGGAGGTCGCCGACCAGCTCGAACAGGGCACACACCGCACGTACGACGTGTTCGCGCAGTGCCGGGCGTGCGGGCGGGCCTACTGGAAGGGCGCGCACCACGAGCAGCTGGTGGCCATCGTGGAGCGCGCCCTCGCCGGGTACGCGCAGCGCGGCTGACGCCTCCTACCTCGTCAGCGCCGCGCGCAGCCGGTCGGGCGCGGTCGCCGGCGCGTCACAGGTGAAGTTCCGGCAGACGTACGCGGCCGGTTCACCGCCCACCAGCGGGCGGTCCGCGAGCAGCGGGAACTCGTCGCCGTCCGGCACGCCGACCGCCACGACCGCACCCGGGGCCGTGGCCAGAAGGGCCGTACGGTGCAGCAGCCGGGTGCTCTCGTCCGCCGGCGACGGCCCGACCACCGCCACCTCACGGGGGCCGTCCAGCAGCGCCTCGGCGACCGCGAGCCCCCAGCCGGTGAAGCGGGGCACCCGCGGACCGAGCGCCCTGACGACGCCGAGGGCCTTCTCGGCGGCGGTGCGGTGCGGCTCGGAGCCGGTGTGGGCGGCATAGCTCAGCAGCGCTCCGGCGGCGGCGCTCCAGCCGGACGGGGTGGCGTTGTCGGTCGGGTCCTGCGGGCGGCGGATCAGCGTCTCGGCGTCGGCGGCGGTGTCGTACAGCGCGCCGGAGTCCGGGTCGGCGAAGCGTTCGAGGACGTGGTCGAGGAGCAGCCCGGCGAAGTCCAGCCACACGCCCTCCCCGGTGACGGACGCCAGCGCCAGGAAGCCCTCCGCCACGTCGGCGTAGTCCTCCAGCACCCCCGCATGCGCCCCGGCCCGGCCGTCCTTGCTGGTGCGCGCGAGCCGGGCGTGCTCGTCCAGGTGCAGCCGTACGAGCAGGTCGGCGGCGGCGCGGGCGGCCTCCACGAGGTCGGGCCGGTCGAAGTAGGCGCCGGTCTCGGCGAGCGCGGCGATCGCCAGCCCGTTCCAGGCGGCGACGACCTTGTCGTCCCGGCCGGGCGCGGGACGCCGGGAACGGGCCTCGAACAGGCGGGCTTTGACGGACTCGATCCGCTCGGCGTCGAAGACCTCCTCCCGCTGCGGCAGTTGCAGGACGGAGGAGCCGTGTTCGAAGGTGCCCTCCTCGGTGACGCCGAAGTAGCGGGCGGCGAGCTCGGCGTCGGCGTCGCCGAGCACCTCGCGCAGCTGCTCGGGGGTCCACACGTAGAAGGCGCCCTCGACGTGCCTGCCGGTCCCGTCGTCGCTGTCGGCGTCCAGCGCGGAGGCGAACCCGCCCTGCTCGGTGCGCAGTTCGCGCACCATGAAGTCGGCGGTCTCCAGCGCCACGCGCCGGGCGAGCTCGGAGCCGGTGGACCGCCACAGGTGGGCGTACACGCGGCACAGCAGGGCGTTGTCGTACAGCATCTTCTCGAAGTGCGGCACGACCCAGTCGCGGTCGACGGAGTAGCGGGCGAACCCGCCGCCGAGCTGGTCGTAGATCCCGCCCCGGGCCATCCGCTCGCAGGTGTCCTGGGCCATCTGCAGCGCGCCCTCGGCCCCGGTGCGGGCGTGGTGGCGCAGCAGGAACTCGATCACCATGGACGGCGGGAACTTCGGCGCCCCGCCGAACCCGCCGCGCTGCGGGTCGTACTCCCGGGTCAGCCCGAGCAGCGCCTGCGCCAGCTCCTGCTCGCCGGGGACCTTGGTGTCCCCGTAGGAGATCTCCCGCCCGGCCAGGTCCCGCACGATCTTCCCGGCGACCTCGGTGACCTCCTCGCGCCGGTCCGTCCAGGCCGCGTGCACGCCCTGGAGCACCTGCCGGAAGGAGGGCATGCCGTGCCGGGGCGCGGGCGGGAAGTACGTACCGAAGTAGAACGGCTCGGCGTCCGGGGTGAGGAACACGGTCATGGGCCAGCCGCCGTGCCCGGTCGCCGCCTGCACGGCCTCCATGTACACGGCGTCCACGTCGGGCCGCTCCTCGCGGTCGACCTTGACGCTCACGAAGTGCGCGTTGAGGTAGTCGGCCGTCTCCCGGTCCTCGAACGACTCGTGCGCCATCACATGGCACCAGTGACAACTCGAGTAACCGACGCTGAGCAGCACGGGCACGTTCCGCTTCCGCGCCTCCTCGAAGGCCTCCGGCGACCAGGGCCACCAGTCGACGGGGTTGTCGGCGTGCTGGAGGAGATACGGGGACGTCTCGTGCGCCAGTCGGTTCGGCATGGTGTCCATCCTGCCGCAGTACCCCTTGAGACGCCGGACAGCACACACCCCGCACCCCGGCCCTCTCCCCACCGCGCCGCGACGGCAGCACACTGATGACCAAGGAGACGAGCGGGCAAGGCCGTTGCCGCGGAGGGGGACGTGACATGCGGGACAGTCATCGGGCGGAGGCGGAGCGGCTGCTGGCGCGCGCCGTGGAGGAGGAGGTGCGCCGCACGGGCGGGCGCACCGACGGCAACGTGCTGCTGGCCCGGGCGCGCGGGGCACTGGAGGCGATCGCGGCGACGGCCGCGGAGGAGTACGACACCTACGTCCGGGCCCTGGACGAGGCGGAGGCCGGGCAGCTCACCTTCCGCCAGCGCTACGCCCGGGAGGGCGCCGGGACGCCGCTGCTGGTGGCCGGGGTCGCGGCGGTCGCCGCGACGGTGGCCGACGTGGCACTCGGCACGGGCGTGGGCACGGCGCTGGGGGCCGGTGTGACGGTGGGGGTCGTGGCCGCCGCCGCGACGGTGGTGAAGGTCGTCGGCTCGCACCTGCCCGCGGCCCACCACCGGGCCGGTGCGGTCAGCCAGCCCGGCGGGCCCGAGCAGCTCAGACTCCAGTGGCTGACGGCCCTGGAGGTCCGGGGCATCCGCCCGTTCCTCGACCAGCAGCGGGTGCTGGCCGCGTCCACCGGGCCGAAGAAGCCCGGGCCGCGGCTGAAGGGCGTGGACAAGAGCGCGGCGGCCCGGGGGCGCAGTGTGCTGGAGCAGTCGTTCGGGCAGCTGCCGCAGGCGGCGGGTCCGTTCGCCGGACGGCGGCAGGAGATGGCCCGCATCCGGCAGTGGGTGCAGGCGGCCCGCGCCGGTACGCAGACCCGGCCGACGGTGGTCGTGCTGCACGGGGCGCCCGGCAGCGGCCGTACCACCCTGGCGGTGCGCGCCGCCCACGACCTGAAGGACTACTTCCGCGGTGCCTGCGTGGTCGACCTGCGCGGCGACAGCCCGGGCGAGGCTCCGCTGTCCACCCGCGAGGCCCTGCTGCACCTGCTCAACCGGCTCGGCGCGCCCCGCGAACAGCTGCTGTTCCGCGAGCGTTCCTCCCCCGACCAGCAGGTCAAACGGCTCAGCGAGCTGTACCACCAGCACTTGGCCGGCCTGCCGGTGACGATCGTCCTGGACGACGCCTCGGACCCCGCGCAGGTCCGGGCCCTGATCCCGGAGCGGTCCGACAGCCTGGTCCTGGTGACCGCCCGGGAGCCGCTGGAGCTCGGCGCGGACCTGCCCGCCCGGGTGCACCGGCTGCCGGTCGCCCCGCTGGACGCGGCGGGCGCGGAAGAGCTGCTGGCCGCGGCCTCGCAGGACTCCTCGGAGCCGTACGACGCCGAGTCCGCCGAGCGCATCCGGGAGTTGTGCGGCGGGCTGCCGCTGGCGCTGCGCGTCGCGGGCTCGTCGCTGGGCCCGCGCTCGCCGCGCGCCCTGGCCACCGACCTGGGCGCGTACGGCCCCGTCGACCCGGTCGAACGCGCCCTGTGGCTGCGCTACACCGACCAGCCGGAGCCCGTACGGCGGCTGCTGCGCCGCCTCGCGCTGGCCGGCCGGGCCTCGCTGGGCGCGGCAGCGGCGGCGGCCCTGCTGGCCACCGACGAGGCGGAGGCCACCCGCCACCTGGTGACCCTGTCCCGCGCCGGCCTGATCGACCATGTCCGCGGTGACCGCTACCGCCTCCACGACCTGGTGCGCGGCTTCGCCCTGGCCCGGCTGCACGACGAGGAGGACCCGGCGGAGCGCACGGCGGCGCAGGAACGGCTGATCATGGCCTACGCCGAGCTCGCCGACTCGGTGCTGCGCCTGGTCGACGGGCACGTCTCGACCCGCTCGGACCGCTTCAGCCCGCACGGCTTCACCTCCCTGGACGAGGCGCTGCGCTGGCTGGACGACGAGTCGAGCTTCATCACCGCGACCCTGCGGCACGCCGAGGGCGTCGACCAGGCGGCCGTGCTGAACCTGCTGGGCGCGCTGTGCGACTACTGCCTGCTGCGCGGCGACCTGTACCGGCTGGGAGAGATCAGCGAACTGGCCCAGTCGGTGGACCAGGGCCTGCTGATCCGCTCCGTGCAGTGGCGCACGGGCATCGCGGCCCGGCAGCTCGGCGAGCTGGACAAGGCCCGTACGACGCTGACCTCGGTGGTCGACCTGTACCGCGAGGCCCAGCACGACGCGGGCGCGGCCCGGGCGCTGTGCTCGCTGGGCATCACCCTGCACCACCAGGGCAACCTCACCGAGGCGGCGGCCAGACTCCGCGAGGCCCTGGCCCTGCAGGCCGGGCCCGAGCTGGCCACGGACCGCGCCTGGACCCTGCACGCCCTGGCGGCCGTCGAGCGGGACCGGGCCCATGTGGCCGAGGCGCTTCAGCTGCTCACCGAGTCCCTGGTCCTGCACCGGGCGGGCGAGTCCCTGCACGGCCAGGCCTGGGCGCACTTCCAGCTCGGCCAGCTGGGCCTGCGCATGGGCGACGTGCCGCGCGCCGAGTCGGAGCTGCGCGCGGCCCTGGACCTGTACGGCCGTACCCGGGACGCCCGTGGCGAGGCGTGGGCGCTGACCCAGCTGGCCCGGGCCCGGCTGGTCGCCGGGGACGCCTCCCCGGCGGTGGAGCAGCTGCGCCGGGCCGCGGCCCGGCACCGCGAGAACGAGGACGCCCGCGGCGAGGCCTGGACGCTGTACTACCTGGGCCAGGCCCTGGAGGAGACGGGCGACCTGGACCAGGCGGTCCGCGAGCTGGAGCGCGCCCGCACGATGTTCTCCCGCATGCGCGACGTGTACGGCCTGGCCTGCGCCCGCCACCACTCGGCCCGGGCCACGCGCGACCAGCGCGCCGCCCAGACCGGCTCGCTGCGCAACTCCGGCTTCGCCCGCCAGCTCCTGGTCGACGCCCGCGCCGACTTCCAGCGCATCGGGGTGGCCCACGGGGAGGCGTGGACGTGCCTGGAGCTCGCGGTCGTCGACGCGGGCAACGCCCGCACGGCCCAGGCACTGACCCTGTGCGACGAGGCGATCGGCCTGTTCACCTCCTACGGTGACCGCCGAGGCGAGGACTGGGCCCGTTTCCTGCGCTGCACCCTGCTGCCGTACGCGGCCGCCGGCGGTGTCGAGGTCGGTACGGCGGTGGCACAGCAGGAGCTGGCCGAGCTGGCCCGCACCGGGCATCCGCTGCGCGACGAGAAGCTCGACGACTACCTCGAGGCGTACCAGCTGCTGCTGGAGCGGGGGGTGCGACTGGAGGACGGCTGGCAGGCGTGGCGCCTGCGAATGGTGCCGGACCGTCATGCAAGGGAGGTCATGGGCGTACCGGTGACGCCGCAGCACTGAGGCCGAGGCTTACGCTGAGCGCCGCGCGCAGCGGCACCCGCCGAGAACCACGCGTGCCCACCCGACGCACGGGTCCGCGCGCAGTGGCACACGCCGGGTCCGGCGTAGTGGCACACGCTGGGCGCCCCGCGGAGTGGCAAGAGCCGAGAACCGCGCATGACGGCCGACGCCGAGAACCACGCGTGGCGGCACACGCCGAGGACCGGGCGGGGTGGCGCACGCTGAGCGCCATGCGTGGTGGCACGCGCCGAGAGCCCCCGGGATGGCACAGAGCGCCGCGTGTAGCGGCAAACGCCGAGAACCGCGCGGAGCGGTACGCGCGAGGACCGCGCATGACGGCCGACGCCGAGGACCGGGCGGAGTGGCGTCGCCGCGCGTGGCGGGCGCACGCTGGACGCCACCCGTCGCGGCAAACGCCGGAAACCGCGCGGAGCGGCACGCACCGGGAACCGCGCGTGCCGACCCACGCAGGGTCCGCGCGTAGTGGCACACGCCGAGGACCACGCGTGGCGGCGCGGGTCCAGGGGGCGCGCGCCGTCGGCTCACCGTTGCGGCGCGCCGCCCGTGGTGGTGTCAGCCCTGCTGCGGCTTGTCCCGGCCGGGCACCTCGGCCGTCTCGGGCTCCGCCGGTGCCTCCTTCGGGTCCGGGACCTGGGTGAAGTCAACCCGGCTCATGTGCCGGTTCATGGACTTCATCAGGCCCCACACCGCCAGGGCCATCGCCGCGAAGACGATGAAGCCGAGGACGCCGGGGGTGACCTTGTCCTCGTCGACCTCGGCGAGGGTGACGAGGTGTGTCAGTGCCAGGCTCGCGCTTGCGCTCATGTCAGGCATTGTCCCCCAGGGCTGTCCGGCTTTGTCCGGCAGGGCCTACCGGATGCCCGCGAAGAGGTCGTCCTCCGGCAGGGAGGTGTCCACCAGCGACTTCGCCAGCTCGTACTCCTCCGTCGGCCAGACCTCCTTCTGGATCTCCATCGGCACACGGAACCAGCCCCCGTCGGGGTCGATCTGGGTGGCGTGTGCGATCAGTGCCTTGTCGCGGATCTCGAAGAAGTCGGCGCACGGGATGTGCGTGGTGAGCGTGCGGTCCTTGTGGCCGGACTCGTCCCAGCGCTTGAGCCACTCCCCGTACGGCGACTCCAGGCCGCGCTCCACCAGCGCCTTGTGCAGCGCCTCGGTGCGGGGGCGGTTGAAGCCCTGGTTGTAGTACAGCTTCAGCGGCTGGTACGCCGGGCCGAACTCGTCCTCCGGGTACTTCTCGGTGTCCGCCGCGCCCTCGAACGCCACCATCGAGATCTTGTGGGTCATGATGTGGTCGGGGTGCGGGTAGCCGCCGTTCTCGTCGTAGGTGGTGATCACCTGGGGACGGAAGGCGCGGATCTTCTTCACCAGCTCGCCGGCCGCGGTGTCGACGTCCTCGAGGGCGAAGCAGCCCTCCGGCAGCGGCGGCAGCGGGTCGCCCTCGGGCAGGCCGGAGTCGACGAAGCCGAGCCACTCCTGCTTGACGCCGAGGATCTCCCGGGCCTCGTCCATCTCCTTCTTGCGTACCTCGTGGATGTGCTCCTCGATGTACTTGTCCCCCTGGAGCTTGGGGTTGAGGATGGAGCCGCGTTCCCCGCCCGTGCAGGTCACCACCAGCACGTCCACCCCCTCGGACACGTACTTCGCCATGGTGGCCGCGCCCTTGCTCGACTCGTCGTCGGGGTGGGCGTGGACGGCCATCAGTCGCAACTGGTCAGTCAAGACTCAATCCTCAAGTCGGTCGGCGCCCTGTGTGCCTCGGCGCAATCGGCGGCTTCTATAGTGACCGAATCGGGGGCGGAATAATTCCGGAGCCCGGCTTCGGCGCCCCTTCCGGGACTCCCGTCCCGCCCTGGTGGAGAGGACGATCATGAGTACGGTGAGCACGCGGCCGCCCGAGGGCCGCTACGGCCGTTCCTCGGACGAGCGTGCCGACCGGACGCTCAAGGTCGTCGGCGGCGTCCTGGCGGTGGTCCTGCTCGCGGTGATCGGCTGGTTCGGCTATCACTACGTCGGCCAGAGCAAGATCAGCGGCGAGGTGATCAGTTTCGACGCCTCCAAGGACGCGGTGAAAGTCCGTCTGGAGGTCCGCAAGGACGCCGGCGCCCGGGGCTACTGCACTGTGCGGTCCCAGGCCGAGGACGGCGACGAGGTGGGCCGGGCGGACTTCCGCTTCGACGAGGACGCCACCCGCGTCGACAAGGTGGTCACCCTGCGCACCACCGCGCCGGGCACCACGGCCGAGCTGCTGGGCTGTCACGCCGACTGACGCGATCCGGACATCACCGGGAATACGTATCCGCTGACCTGCGTTGACGTGATTCTTATGGCTTATGTCCTCCCCCTTGCGCCCCTGAATTGTTAGGCTCGTGGTTTCGCCCATCCATGAAGGAACATGCTTCTGGGTAGGGCGATGCTTTGTCTTCCCAGTACCTACGAGGAGCACCTGTGACCCAGACCAGCGAGAACGTCACCTGGCTGACCCAGGAGGCGTACAACAAGCTCAAGGCTGAGCTTGAGTACCTTACTGGTCCCGCGCGCGCGGAGATCTCCGCGAAGATCGCCGCCGCGCGCGAGGAGGGCGACCTGCGTGAGAACGGCGGGTACCACGCGGCCAAGGAGGAGCAGGGCAAGCAGGAGCTCCGTGTGCGCCAGCTGACCCAGCTCCTCGAGACCGCCAAGGTCGGTGAGCCGCCGGCCGCCGACGGCGCGGTGGCCCCCGGCATGGTCGTGACCATCGCCTTCGACGGCGACGAGGACGACACGCTGACCTTCCTGCTCGCCTCCCGCGAGTACGCCAGCGCCGACATCGAGACCTACTCGCCGCAGTCCCCGCTGGGTTCCGGCGTGATCGGCCACAAGGTCGGCGAGGACGCCGAGTACGAGCTGCCGAACGGCAAGAAGGCCTCCGTGCGGATCCTCAAGGCCGAGCCCTACAACGGCTGACCCCGGCCCCCACGCCCTTGACGGCCCCCGGCGCCCGGTACGGCGCCGGGGGTCTCGTCATGCGGTGGCCGAGCGGTACTTGCGTACCGCGAGGGTCCGGAACACGGCGATGATCAGCACCGAGTAGATCAGTGACGCCCACACCGGGTGCTGCATGGGCCAGGCGTCGGAGGGTGAGACCCCGGGGTTCCCGAACAGCTCCCGGCAGGCCTGCACCGTGGCGCTGAACGGGTTCCACTCGGCGATGTGCCGTAGCCAGGGCGTCATGCGCTGCGAGTCCACGAACGCGTTGGAGATGAAGGTGACGGGGAACAGCCAGATCAGTCCGCCCGAGGTGGCCGCCTCGGGGGTGCGGACGGACAGGCCGATCACCGCGCCGATCCAGGTGAACGCGTAGCCGGTCAGGAGCAGCAGGCCGAAGGCGCCGAGCACCTCGCCGATGGTGGTGTGGGTGCGCCAGCCGACCAGCAGGGCCACCAGGGCCAGCACGAACAGCGTGAGCGCGGTCTGCACCAGGTCGGCCAGGGTGCGGCCGGTGAGCACGGCGCCGCGGGCCATCGGCAGGGAGCGGAAGCGGTCGATCAGCCCCTTGTGCATGTCGTCGGCGATGCCCGCGCCCGCTCCGGCGGTGGCGAAGGTGACGGTCTGCGCGAAGATGCCGGCCATCAGGAACTCGCGGTAGACCGAGGGCTGCGTGCTGCCGCCGATGTTCATGGACCCGCCGAACACGTAGCTGAACAGCACCACGAACATGATGGGCTGGATCAGCCCGAAGATGACCATTTCCGGGATGCGGGACATCCGGATCAGATTGCGCTTGGCGACCACCAGCGAGTCACGGACGGACTGGCTGACCGGGTTGCCGGGCCGCGTGCCCGGCACGGTGTCGGTGACGGCGCTCACTTGGCGGCCTCCTCGTCCTTGATCTCGGCCAGGTGTCCGGTGAGGGACAGGAAGACGTCATCGAGCGTCGGCCGGCGCAGGCCGATGTCGTCGATCTCGATACCGCGGGCGTCCAGCTCGCGGATGACCTCGGCGAGCAGCTTGGCGCCGCCCGTCACGGGCACGGTGAGTTTGCGCATGTGCTCCTCGACCGTGGTCTCGCCCTTGCCGAAGCCGCGCAGGACCTCGGAGGCGGGCTGGATGTGCTCGCGCTCGTGCACCACGACCTCGACCCGCTCGCCGCCGGTGCGGGCCTTGAGCTGGTCGGAGGTGCCCTTGGCGATGACCCGGCCCTGGTCGACGACCGCGATGTCGTGTGCCAGGTGGTCGGCCTCCTCCAGGTACTGGGTGGTCAGCAGCAGCGTCGTACCGCCCGAGACGAGCTGCTTGATGACCTCCCACAGCTGCTGGCGGTTGCGCGGGTCCAGGCCGGTGGTCGGCTCGTCCATGAACATCACGGGCGGCGAGACGACCAGGGCGGCGGCGAGGTCGAGCCGGCGGCGCATGCCGCCCGAGTAGGTCTTGGTGGGGCGGTCGGCGGCTTCGGTGAGGTGGAACTGCTCGAGCAGTTCGGCCGCGCGCGCCTTCGCCGCCCTGGCCCTCATCTGGTACAGCTGCCCGACCATCTGGAGGTTCTCGCGGCCGGTCAGATACTCGTCGACCGCCGCGAACTGGCCGGACAGGCCGATGGAGCGGCGCACGGCGTCGGGGTGCTTCAGCACGTCGATGCCCGCGACGACCGCCCTGCCGCTGTCGGGCCGCAGCAGAGTGGTCAGGCAGCGGACCGTGGTGGTCTTGCCCGCGCCATTCGGCCCGAGCAGACCCAGCACCGTGCCTTCGGGGACATCGAGATCGACGCCGTCCAGAGCCCTTACGTCACCGAAGGTCTTCCCCAGACCTTCGGCATAGATGGCGCCTGGCATATGAGTCTCCACGTCGTCGGGGATGGGGTGGCCATGCACACACGTCTTGCGACACCAACGAACCATAACGCGATGTATCGCGTCTCGCAATCGATTTTTCCCGGCGTGGCGGGCCAGGGGTCACGAGCGTCCCGGCGCCTTGCCGGCCGTCAGTCGATGACCGTGTAACCGGCGTCGCGCAGAGCCTGGTTGACCTCGGCGCAGTGGACCGGGCCCTTCGTCTCCAGGTGCAGTTCGACCTCCGCCTCCGTGAACCCGAGCCGGGGATCGGTCCGTACGTGGCTCACATCCAGGACGTTGGCGTCGGCCCCCGACAACACCCCGAGGAGCGTCGCGAGGGCGCCCGGCCGGTCCGTCAGCCGCAGCCGCACCGCCAGGTAGCGGCCCTGCGCGGCCATGCCGTGCCGCAGCACCCGCTGCATCAGCACCGGGTCGACGTTGCCGCCCGACAGCACCGCGACGACCGGGCCCTCGAAGGCCCCGGGCTCGCTCAGCAGGGCCGCGACCGGGCTGACCCCGGCCGGCTCGACGACCAGCTTGGCCCGCTCCAGCATCAGCAGCAAGGCGGCGGACAGCTCGTCCTCGCTGACCGTGCGGACCTCGTCCACCAGGTCACCGACGATCCCGAACGGCACGTCCCCGGGGCGGCCGACCCTGATGCCGTCCGCCATCGTCGCCGGGTTCTGCAGGGACACCGGGCGCCCGGCCGCCAGCGAGGGCGGGTACGCCGCCGCGCCCTCCGCCTGCACGCCCACGATCCGCAGGTCCGGCCGCAGCGCCTTCACGGCGACCGCGATCCCGGCGGCGAGCCCGCCGCCGCCGATCCCGACCACGACCGTGCGCGCCTCCGGGCACTGCTCCAGGATCTCCAGGCCCACCGTGCCCTGCCCGGCGATGATGTCGGGGTGGTCGAAGGGGTGGATGAACACCGCGCCCGTCCGCGCCGCGTACTCCTGGGCCGCGGCCAGCGTCTCGTCGACCACCTGGCCGTGCAGCCGTACCTCGGCGCCGTAGTCCCGCGTGGCACTGATCTTCGGCAGCGGGGCGCCCTTCGGCATGAACACCGTGGCACGCACGCCGAGCAGCGCGGACGCCAGGGCGACGCCCTGCGCGTGGTTGCCGGCGCTCGCGGCGACGACCCCGGCCGCGCGCTCCTCGGGCAGCAGCCCGGCGATCCGGACGTACGCGCCGCGCAGCTTGAACGACCCGGTGCGCTGGAGGTTCTCGCACTTGAGGTGCACCGGCGCACCGACCAGCTGGGACAGGTACCTGCTGCCCTCCATCGCGGTCACCCGTGCCACCCCGGAGAGCATCTTCTGCGCACCGCGCACGTCGTCGAGGGTGACGGGCCGCGAGGAGTCGGCCGTGCTGTAGCTCATGACTCAAGCATCGCAGTTCACAGACCGGACGGGCCGTTGTGACCAACGTCCGGGATTCGCTTTGCGCAGCGTCGGTACGGCCCGCGCGCGGGACGCGTACTCTGTCCCCCAATCATCGTCCCCGTTCCGCCAGCCCTCCACGAAGTGAGCCCTCGGCCATGCCCACAACCCCCGACATGTCGATGGACATGACGACCGTCGGTGACCCCGGTCTCCTCGACACGCTGCAGCACGAGGTGGCGGTCTTCGCCCGCCGTGCCGAACAGACCCGGCTCGGCGGCGTCGGGCAGGTGCGCAACTCCATGGACCGTGCCGCGTACCTGCTGCTCAACCGCCTCGACAAGGAAGGCCCGATGGGCGTCAAGGCGCTCGCCGCGAGCATGGGGATCGACTCCTCCACGGTCACGCGGCAGGTCGCTCCGCTCGTCGACACCGGACTGGTCAAGCGCACCTCGCACCCGGAGGACGGGCGGGCGGTGGTGCTCCAGCTCTCCCCCCGCGGACAGACGCGGCTGGAGGAAGTGCGCTCCTCGCGGAGGCAGTTGATGGCCGAGCTGACCCACGACTGGGCGCCGGAGGAGCGGGAGGCGTTCTGCGCGCTCCTCACGCGCTTCAACAGCGCCCTGTCGGCCCGGATGTCGGCCCAGGGCGTCCCGGGGCCGGAGGCCCAGTCCGTGCCCGGCTCTTGACCGAAGGGCCCCCACTGGCCTGATATGAGACCGGGCCCCGCTGCGTCGCGCGGCCGGGCCGGCATCCTCAGGGTCGCCCTCAGTGGGGAGGCGCGGTGCGACAACGGCATGCGTCCCGGGGCGCCCGCCGCGACCGGGAGTTCGAGGTGTTCGTCGCGGGTGCGGGCGGACGGCTGCTGCACACCGCCACGCTGCTCACCGCGGAGCCCCCCGACGACAACCCGCGCGCCCGGCACCTGCTGGCCCTGGCCCTCGCGCACACGTACGCGTGCTGGGACCGGATGCGCGGCGAGGATCCCTACGACCTGGCCCGCAGGTACCTGGCCGTCCGCTTCGCGCGCGGCGCGTGGCACCACCGCCTCCCCCACCCGGGCCGCGCCCGCCCCGCGGGCGTCCTGGCCCGCCTCAGCCCGCAGGAGCGCCTGATCGTGGTGCTGCGCCTGTACGAGGGGGTCGCCGAGGAGCAGACGGCGGCGCTGCTCGGCACCTCCCCGGACCGCGTCCGGGCCGTCTGCCACCGGGCGGTGACGACGCTGCTGCGTCCGCCGCGCGGCCCGGCACCGGCGGCGGCGCCGGTGGCGAAGGCGGTGCCGTCATGAGGCCGCCGTACGGGCGAGGGGCCCGCGCGCGGGCAGGCGAGGGGAGGCGGAGGTGAGGCCACCCGATCGCGAGGCCACCGTGCGGCACATGCTGGAGCAGGCGCCGCCGCCCGTGCCGCCCGAACTGTACGCGGAGGCGGTCCGCCGTGGCGGGCGCATGCTGCGGCGCAGGACGCTCGCCCGGCGCCTGATGTGGCTGCTGATGCTCGCGGCGTCCGTCGCGTTCGTGGTCTGGGCCCTGACCGCCCGCCCCTGGGTGGAGCCGCCCTCGGACACCACTCCCCCGCTGACCGGCTGGTGAGCCCTTCCGGACCGCCGTGATCACCTCGGGAGCGGCTCCGCGTGCGCGCCGGGCGGCGAGGCGGCCGCCCGCAGCGGTGCCGCGGCCCGCTCCCTGCGACGCCGCGTCACGTACGCGTACGGCGACTCGCCGTACGCCAGGCGGAACTGGCGGCTGAGGTCCCCGGCGGCCATGTCCACGCCCCGGGCGAGCGCCTCGACGTCCAGCGGACGCGCGTACTCACGCTCGATCCGGTCGCGCACGCGGCGCAGTCGTGCCAGGTCGGCCAGCCGCTGCTGCGCGGCGCGTGCGCGCGCCCACGCGGGGTGACACATGGGACCTCCTTGCCGTCCGGACGGGGCGATACGGGCGTGCGGCACTCGCCGCCGGTTCAGCGGATCTGCTGGATGCGGATCAGGTTGCCCGCGGGGTCGCGGAACGCGCAGTCGCGGATGCCGTACGGCTGCTCGGCCGGCTCCTGGACGACCTCGGCGTTGCGGGCCTGGACCTTGTCGAAGACGCCGTCGAGGTCCCGGGTGGCCAGCAGGATCCAGCCGTAGGTGCCCTTGGCCATCATCTCCAGGACGGTGCGGCGCTCGTCCTCGGTGATGCCGGGGTCGGCGGCCGGGGGCGCCAGGAGGATCGACGTGTCGGGCTGCCCGGCCGGGCCCACCGTGATCCAGCGCATCTTGCCCTGCCCCACGTCGCTGCGGACCTCGAAGCCGAGGACGTCGCGGTAGAAGGCGAGGGACTCGTCCGGGTCGACGTGCGGGAGGCTGGTCGTGTGGATGGTGATGTCCATGACGGCCAGGCTAGGCGCGCTCCGGCGTGCGCGCTTCTCCGAAACTGACCGATGCCGGCGGCCGGCCCTCGCCCTGGGCCGGCCGCCGGAGGCGGGTGCTAGCCGAGCGCCTGCCGGAGGTCCTCCAGGAGGTCGTCCACGTTCTCGATGCCCACGGACAGGCGCACCAGGTCGCCGGGGACCTCCAGGGCGGAACCGGCCGCGGAGGCGTGCGTCATGCGGCCGGGGTGCTCGATCAGCGACTCGACGCCGCCCAGGGACTCGCCGAGGGTGAACACCTTGGCGCGGTTGCAGACCTCGACGGCCGCCGCCTCGCCGCCCTCGACGCGGAAGGAGACCATGCCGCCGAACGCCTTCATCTGCTTGGCGGCGACCTCGTGACCGGGGTGCTCGGGCAGCCCCGGGTACAGCACGCTGGTCACCCGCGCGTGCCGGGTGAGCATGTCGGCGATCTTGGCGGCGTTCTCACTGTGCCGGTCCATGCGCACCGCGAGGGTCTTGGTGCCGCGCAGCACCAGCCAGGAGTCGAAGGGCCCGGCGACGGCGCCCATCGCGTTCTGGTGGAAGGCGAGCTCCTCGCCCAGGTCGGGGTCGCTGGTGATCAGCGCGCCGCCGACCACGTCGGAGTGGCCGCCCATGTACTTGGTCAGGGAGTGCACGACGACGTCCGCGCCGAGCGAGAGCGGCTGCTGGAGGTAGGGCGTGGCGAAGGTGTTGTCGACGACGAGGCGGGCGCCCCCCTCCCGGGCGACCTGAGCGACGGCGGCGATGTCGGTGATGCCGAGCAGCGGGTTGGAGGGCGTCTCCACCCACACGACCTTGGTCTTCGGGGTGAGGGCGGCCCGTACCGCGGCGGGATCGCCGGTGTCGGCGACCGACCACTCCACGCCCCAGCGGGCGACGACCTTGGCGAAGAGGCGGAACGTGCCGCCGTACGCGTCGTTGGGGATCACCACGTGGTCGCCGGGGCTGAGCAGCGTCCGCAACAGGCAGTCCTCGGCCGCCAGTCCGGAGGCGAAGGCCAGGCCGCGGCGGCCGCCCTCCAGCGCGGCGAGGTTCTCCTCCAGCGCGGAGCGGGTCGGGTTGGCGCTGCGGCTGTACTCGTAACCGCCGCGCAGGCCGCCGACGCCGTCCTGCTTGTAGGTCGAGACCTGGTAGATCGGCGGGACGACCGCGCCGGTCAGGGGGTCGGCGGTGTTGCCCGCGTGAATCGCGAGCGTCTCGAAGTGCTGACTGATGTGCCTGTCGCTCATGCGCACCGAGGGTAGTGCGCCGGTGGAGGATTTGGCGGGCGGCGGGAACCGGGGGCGGGCCCCGGCCGTTGTGCGGACGGACGGACGACCTGCCGCCGGCGGTCCCCGCTGACCGGCTCAGCGGGAGTTTTCCACAGGTCCGGCGCCCAGGTTGGCCAAGTGTCGGCGCGGTCTGGTTCGCTTGGGACATGGAGATTCTCTGGGTCCTGATGGCACTGGTCATGCTGGGCTTCGTGCTGCTTCCGTTCCTGCGCCGCGGGCGCAGCGCGATCGGGCTGGTGTCGCCCGACCACCCGGACGCCGCGGACCCGGCGAACTACGGCTTCGTCCGCGAGGAGGAGCTGGACATCCGGATGCCCGGCCCCGACCAGGACTTGCTGGACGTCCTGGACGTGGTGCAGCGCACCCAGGACTACCGCGCGGCGCAGCAGCTCCTCGCCGGTACGGAGGCGGAGGGCGAGGTGCGCTGGCAGCGCGTGCAGGCCTTCGCCGGCGCGGCCTCGCTGGAGCTCGCGCAGCGGCCGGGCGGGGTGAGCGAGACGCCGGGCGGGCAGTGGCTGCGGGTGTGGCGCACCGAGCAGCCCAAGGACGCGGGCGGCGCCGCGGTGCACGCCGAGTTCCTGGTGCAGCAGGCGTGGCGGACGGCGACGCCCGGCACGGACGAGTTCCGGATCATCATGGAGGAGGCGAAGGCGGCGTGCGGCGAGGCGGCGCTGCTGGCCCCCGGTGACCCGATCCCGTACATCGTCGAGCTGTCGGTGGCCCGCGGACTGGCCTACTCCCAGAAGGAGTTCGAGCAGCTCTGGCTGAAGATCCTGGACCGCGCCCCGAACCACATGGGCGCGCACCTGGCGGCGCTGCACTACTGGTGCGAGAAGTGGCACGGCTCGCGGCAGCTGGCGTACCAGTTCGCGGAGGCCGCGGCGGCCCGCGCACCGCAGGGCTCGCTGCTGGCGGCGATGCCGCTGTTCGCGGTGTTCGAGCACCTGCCCGAGGTGACGCTGGTGAGCGGCTTCTGGCAGAGCGAGGTCGTCACGAAGGCGATCCACGGCGCGCTGCACGCGGTGCACTCGGCCCGCCCCGACGACCCGATGCTGGCGCACGTGCGCCACATGCTGGTGTTCTTCCTGGTGCGCAGCGAGCGCTGGGCGGAGGCCATGCAGCAGCTCATACACATCGACGGCCACGTCGGCGCCCTGCCGTGGACCCTGTCGGCCGACCCGGCGGCGGAGTTCGCGGTCTACCGGGCCCTCGCGGTGGCCGGCTTCGAGGCGAACGGCGGCAGCCCGGCGAGCCTGCCGCGCTGAGACCGGCCCGCACCCTCTCCGGACGGCCCGGCCCGCCCGGCACCGGCGAACGAGGCCCCGCCGGCACGGCCCGCCGGCCCCGGCGAACAAGGCTCCGCCGGCACCGCCCGCCGGCCCCGGCGAGCGAGCCCCCCGCCACCGCCGGAATGGCCGCCGCCCCCCGCACGTTGAAAGGAGCGTCGCCCCGAGGTCGGCGTCCCCCCGATTGGAGACCGCATGTTCCTGCACAGCCGTTCGCCCCAGCTGCCGACCCCCGAGCAGGCGCTGCCCGGCCGCCCGAAGCCGGCGTTCCCGGTCCCCGACCGCCACACCGTCCTCGGCAACCCGCTGCTCGGCCCCTACCCCGAGGGCCTGCAGATCGCCGACTTCGGCCTGGGCTGCTTCTGGGGCGCCGAGCGCAAGTTCTGGCAGCTCCCGGCCGGGGTCTGGACGACCCTGGTCGGCTACCAGGGCGGCTACACGGAGAACCCCACGTACGAGGAGGTCTGCTCGGGCCTGACCGGCCACACCGAGGTGGTCCGGGTGGTCTACGACCCCGAGGTGATCTCGTACGACCGTCTGCTGAAGACCTTCTGGGAGTCCCACGACCCCACGCAGGGCTTCCGGCAGGGCAACGACGTCGGCACGCAGTACCGCTCGGCGGTCTACACCCACACCCCCGAGCAGGAAGCCACCGCCCGCGCCTCCCGCGAGGCCTACCAGAAGGTCCTCACGTCCTCCGGCTACGGCGCGATCACCACCGAGATCCTCCCGGCGAAGGACCGCCCCTTCTACCCGGCGGAGGCGTACCACCAGCAGTACCTGGACAAGAACCCGGCGGGGTACTGCGGGCTGGGCGGGACCGGGGTGTCCTGCCCGGTCGGTGTCGCCGCGGCGCCCCAGACCCCGCAGGAGTAGGCCGGGCCCGCGTCAGCGGGGAACGCCTGCCTCGTCCAGATAGCGGTGCATGACGTCCACGGGAAGGCCCGGGTTGCCGAGGGCGTGGCAGGAGGTCTCCGGGTGCGCGCAGCTGCGCAGGATCAGATCGACGGGCAGCGCGGGGTGCGCGGCGGCCATGGCACGCACACCCTCGTCGGGGTCGTCGAGCAAGCGGACCACGACGTCCGCGGGCGCTTCGGCGTCGAGCCCCACCAGCCGTCGTTTCTCCGGATCGGGGTCGTCGGCGAAGCGCTGCGCGGCGCCCGCTCCGGGGAAGTTGGGGTGGTCCAGCAGCGCCCCCTTGGTGATGACCTGGCAGTCCAGGTAGGTCTGCAGCACCACCTCACCGTCGACGGCCGGCTGGTTCTCGCACAGCAGGAGTCGCACCGCGTAGTCGTCGTCCCTGGAGAGCAGGTCGATGGCGTCGGCCGGCAGGTGGCTGCTGCAGGCCGCGCTGCGCCGCAGCAGGGTGTGGGCCGACGCGGCGCACCGGCGCAGGACGTCGGGATCGGTGCACAGGCGCACCCATTCGACGGGAGGCAGCCGGTCGGACGGGCGGACGGTGACGTCGATGGCGGTGCGTTCTGTCTCCGTCAGTTCGGGTCTGACCGACACCGCCAGCCGGACGCTGTGTGCCTCGTCGTCGGCCAGCCGCCGGACGAGGTCGATGGGGACGTGGAGATTGGCCGCCAGCTCGCGCCGGTCCTCCTCCTCGGTGCTCGCTGCGAGCCGTTCGGCGGTCGCCGTGTTCATGGCGCCGTACCGGATCACCTCCTGCCTGTCGAAACGGCCCATTCCCGCGTCGAGAAGGAGGTCGGTGCAGCGCGCGTCCTCACGGCAGGCTTCCCTCATGGCCGCCTGGCGTACCTGGTCATCGGTGTCGTGGAGCAGACGGCGGCGGGTGTCCTCGGAGAGCAGGGCCCAGTGGCGGCAGGCTGCCCGCCGAAGGTCCGCGTCGTGGTGACCGGCGAGTTCGGCGACCAGGTTCCCGGCCGTGTGGCGGCAGTGGGCCGCGCTCCGGCGGACTCGCGGTTCCGGATCCGCGAGCAGGCGCCGCTGGACGGACAGGGGCAGGGGCGTCACGGGGACGCGGAACCACTCCGGTCCGAGGGCCAGGGCATGGCGGACCCGTGGGTCGGGATCGTCCGCGAGCCGGGCGCGCTGGTGCGCCGTCACCGCGGGGTTCGCCGCGAACGCTGTCCGCAGCCTGCGGTCGGGGTGCGTGACCACGGCGTCGACCACCTCGTCCGGCAGGGGACGCCAGGCGATCTCGTCCCAGGCCGCGACGGCTTCCTCGCACAGCAGCCGGGTCAGCACCTCGGCCGGCGCCGCGGGGTTGCGCGCGACGGCGGCGAGCGTCCGGCCACGCTCGCGATCTGCGGACATGGTCCCCCTCCATGGTCGCCGGCGGGCGTGTGGCCGGTCCGCAGATTGTGCGCACGACGGCCGGACAGGGTCAACGCCTGCCCCGGCCGTGATTCCCGTGGCGTCCGAGTCCGCATAAGGTGCCTGCGTGACTGCCACGCTGAGTTCCGCGAAAGCCCGCGCCGCGCTGCGTACCTCGGCACGCGTCTGCGTGGAGTTGCTGCTCGTCGGCCTGATGGCTGCGGTGGCGCTGTGGCTGCTGGGCCGGATGTGGTCGGTCGTGTGGCCGCTGGTGATCGGCCTGCTGCTGACCACGCTGACCTGGCCGCCAACGCGTTTCCTGCGGCGCCGCGGCTGGCGGCCGGCGCTCGCCGCGTCGGCCGTGACGGTGGCCTTCCTCCTCGTCGGCCTGGGTGTCGTGGCGCTGATCGCCGTCCCGGTGGCGTCCCAGTCCGGCGAGCTGACCGACGGCGTCATCGACGGCATCCAGAAGGTGCGCGAGTGGGCCGCCGGGCCGCCGTTGAACATCGGTGACGCCCAGATCAACAAGGCCTTCGACAGCGCGGTCTCGCGCGCCCAGGACGGTCTGGGCAGCGCGGTGGGCGCTGTCGTCACGGGCGTGAGCACCGTGGTGAACGGCCTGGTCACCGCCGTCCTAGCCCTGTTCCTGATGTTCTTCTTCCTCAAGGACGGACCACGGTTCCTGCCCTGGCTGGCCCGTCAGCTGCCCGGCCGGCTCGCCACCGACGTCCCGGCCGTCGCCGCGCGCGGCTGGGAGACGCTGGGGGCGTTCGTACGCTCCCAGGCGGCGGTCGGCCTGCTCGACGCCGTCCTCATCGGCCTGGGCCTGTGGATCCTCGGTGTCCCGCTGGTCCTGCCGCTGGCGGTGCTGACCTTCGTCTCCGCGTTCGTGCCCATCGTCGGCGCCCTCTTCGCCGGTTTCGTCGCCGTTCTCATCGCGCTGGTCTCCAACGGCCTGACGGACGCGCTGATCGTGCTGGCGATCATCGTGGTGGTGCAGCAGCTGGAGGGGAACGTCTTCCAGCCCATGATCCAGAGCCGTGGGCTCGGCCTCCACGCGGCCGTGGTCCTGCTGGCGGTGACGCTGGGCGGCAGTCTGGCCGGCATCGTGGGCAGTCTGCTCGCCGTGCCGGTCGCCGCGCTGATCGCGGTGGTCTGGAACTACGTGCGCGAACAGCTCAGCGAGCCGTCGCCGGAGGCGGGGCCGATGGACTGAGGCGCCCGGTCAGCTTCCGCTGCCGTACGGCCGGGTGAGGATCTCCAGGCGGTGCCCGTTGGGGTCGTCGAAGTACGCGCCGCGGCCGCCGTCGTTGTGGTTGATCTCGCCGGGGCGGGTGTGGAAGGGGTCCGCCCAGTAGGTCAGGCCCGCTTGCCGGATGCGGGCGAAGATCTGGTCGAACTCGTCCTCCGAGACCAGGAACGCGTAGTGCTGCGGCGTGATGGCGCCGGGCGTCTCCATGTAGTCGAGGGTCACGCCGTTGGGGACCTCGACCGGGACGAACGGGCCGTAGGGCGGGCGGACCTCGAGGCCGAGGAGGTCGGCGAGGAAACGGGCCGAGGCGTGCCGGTCGTGCGCGGCGACGATGGTGTGGTTGAGCTGCACGGTCATGACGGCACCCCCAGGTGTGACCCTCGTCACCACCATACGGCGGGCCATCGAGGACGTGGGCACCACGCCGGGGCCCCGGCACACGGCCGGGGCCCCGAGGATGCCGGCGGTCAGATCGTCGCGGTGTCGATCACGAACCGGTACCGCACATCGCTGCCGATGACCCGCTCGTACGCCGTGTTGATCTCGGAGGCCGCGATCAGCTCGATCTCCGCGCCGATGCCGTGCTCGGCGCAGAAGTCCAGCATCTCCTGGGTCTCCGCGATGCCGCCGATCATGGAACCGGCGAGCGTCTTGCCGCCGCCGATCACCGAGAAGAGGTTGAGGGACACGGGCTCCTCCGGGGCGCCCACGTTCACCAGGGCGCCCTCCGTCTTCAGCAGCGACAGGTAGGCGTTGAAGTCCAGCGGGGCCGACACCGTCGACACGATCAGGTCGAAGGTGCCCCGCAGCTCCTCGAAGGTCTTCGGGTCGCTGGTGGCGTAGTAGTGGTCGGCGCCCAGCTTGAGGCCGTCGTCCTTCTTGCGCAGGGACTGCGACAGCACGGTCACCTCGGCGCCCAGCGCGTGCGCGATCTTCACGCCCATGTGGCCGAGGCCGCCCAGGCCGACGATGGCGACCTTCTTGCCGGGACCGGCCTGCCAGCGCTTGAGCGGGGAGTAGAGCGTGATACCGGCGCACAGCAGCGGGGCGGCCACGTCCAGGGACAGGCCGTCGGGGATCCGCACGACGTAGTTCTCGTCGACGACGATCTTCTGCGAGTAGCCGCCGTACGTCGGCTCGCCGTCCTTGCCGATGCCGTTGTACGTCGGGACGTTGCCCTGGACGCAGTACTGCTCCCGGCCCGCCTTGCAGTTCTCGCACTCGCGGCAGGAGCCGACCATGCAGCCGACGCCCACCCGGTCGCCGACCTGGAACTTCGTCACGCCGGCGCCGACCTCGGCGACCACGCCGGCGATCTCGTGGCCCGGGACCATCGGGAAGATCGCCTCGCCCCAGCCCTCCTGGGCCTGGTGGATGTCGGAGTGGCAGATGCCCGCGAACTTGATGTCGATCAGGACGTCGAACTCGCCGACCGGACGCCGCTCGATGGTGGTGCGCTCCAGCGGAGCCTTGGCGGCGGGGGCGGCGTACGCAGCAACAGTGGTCATGCCGGGGGTTCTCCTAGCGAAGGGTGCGTGCCCGGCTGCCTTCCGTCCGGGCACGGCTACCAGCGTGCCCCGTCCCGGAGCATTCACCCAGGTCACGGCTTTGCGTACGACCGCTGTTCCTACCACTGGCGGGGTCAGGTTCGCGGGCGTACGACCGTGAATACTGGAGCGTATGGACCTACCGCCCGACACCCCGCAGGAGCCCGGCGCAGGACTGGACCGCCGAGCCGAGCTCAGCGAGTTCCTGCGCACCCGGCGCGCCCGGCTCAAGCCCGGGGACGTCGGGCTGCCCGACTTCGCCCGGCACCGCCGGGTGCCCGGGCTGCGCCGCGAGGAGCTGGCGCAGCTCGCCGGGGTGTCGGTGGCGTACTACACCCGCCTGGAGCAGGGCAACGGGCGCAACGTGTCGGCGGAGGTGCTCGACTCGATCGCCCGCGCGCTGCGGCTGACGGACGCCGAGCACGCGCATCTGGTGCACCTGGCCAAGCCCAAGCAGCACAAGAAGAAGCCGGTGGCACGGACCCAGCAGGTGCGGCCGGCGCTGCGGCACCTGCTGGACGCGATGGACGGCGTCCCGGCGTACGTCGTCGGGCGCCGCTCGGACATCCTCGCGTGGAACCGGATGGCCGCCGCCCTCTTCGGCGACTGGGCCCGGCTGCCGGCGCAGGAGCGCAACTGGGCGCGGCTGGTGTTCCTGAACCCGGAGTACCGCGACCTGTATCTGGACTGGGAGAAGAAGGCGGCCGACATGGTCGCCTACCTGCGCATGGACGCCGGCTGCCGTCCGGACGACCCGCGGCTGTCCGCCCTGGTCGGCGAGTTGTCGGTCAAGAGCGAGGAGTTCCGGCGGCTGTGGGCGGCGCACGACGTCAAGGAGAAGAGCTACGGCGTCAAACGCATGCGGCACCCGCTGGTCGGCGAACTGACCCTGTCCTTCGAGACGTTCCGCCTGGCCGACGACGGGGAGCAGGCCCTGGTCACCTACCACGCGGAGCCGGGCTCCGCGTCGGCGGAGGCGCTGCGGCTGCTGGCGAGCTGGGGAGCGGACGCAAGGCACCCGGGGACCGGGGCGTCGACACCGTCGACGTGATCGGGGGAGCCGACCTGCACCCAAATGCCACGGCTGTTATTGAGCTGTGGCTTGGGTAAACGCGCGAAACGCCACTTCGCAAAGCCACCGCAACTGCAGCCATCTGTACAGTCGCAGCAGTCGGCCTCGGCGTCGCCATTCCGGCTGTCGCCCAGCCCAAAGCCGCCACCTGCTCAACCACGCACTACCCGCTGGAAACCAACGGTTTTCGCGGATCTGTGATCCCCTGCATTGACCGGGCGGCCGGCCGGCAAGACACGCGTCTCGGGAGAGATCGAGCCTGTCGACTTCGACGTCGCACCGAGGTCCGCTGCGGCCAGACCGTACAGGTAACGGCCCGCCGGCTTCACCGGCGGGCCGTTATCACACCTGGTCACGCGTCAGGCCAAAGTCACTTACCGTAGTATGCGTTGTAGATCGAGAGCGTCGACTTGTTGCCCTTCTTGTCGGCGATCTTCGCGTGGAAGGAGATGGCCTTCCCCTTCTCCGGGTTCTTGACGGTGATCTTCCCGTTCTTGACGGTGACCTTCTTCCAGGTCTGGCCGTAGTCGTACGACACGTACACCGCCAGCGACTTCAGGTTGCTGCCCTTGGCCGCGCCCTGCACCTCGACCGGGATGCTGACCTTCTCGCCGGCCTTGACCTTGCTGTCCAGGCCGGTCTTGGCGCTGAAGCGGACAGTGGAGGCGGGCAGCTTCGTCAGATCGGCAGCGGTCTTCTTGGAGCGGAACGTCCAGCTCGCGTCGATGCGAGTAGAGGCCGCCGCGACCTTGACGCTGCGCTTGACCGAGGTCGTCAGCTTGTATTCGGCGTCCCCGGCCGGGACCTTGAACGCCTTTCCGCCGAACAGTGGGTCGTCGTTCGATCCGACCTTGGTGCCGTTGCGGTAGAGAGTCGTTGCGACCGAAGTGAAGTCCGACGAACCCGCGTGCTTGTTGGCGTCGGCGAACAGCGGCAGCAAGCCGTAGATGTCGTTGCCCTGGCGGAAGAGCCCGAATTCGGCGTTCAGATGCGGGCCGAACACTGCGGTGTTGAAGGTCTTGGTGTACGTCTGACCCGCCTTGAAGGTCCGCGGAGCACCGAGCGAGTAGGCGGCATCGGAAACCAGGAAGCCTTGATCGTCCTTGCCCGCGAACTGCAGGAAGTCGAAGGTCCACTGGATCTTGTCGGAGGTCGACAGGTACAGCGTGCGCCCACCGGGCAGCTTCTGCTCCACAGGAACCCCGAAGACGGCCTCGTCAGGGAGCAGGCCGTAGGTGACCAGTCCACCGGTCTTGCCCGACGCCGCAGCACCGAGGTTGTTCTTCACCGTGGCGAACTCGCTGGCCGCGAAGTGGCGAGACTTGTCGCCCTTGATCTTCTTGACCTGCTCAGTGGTCGCCGCGTCGTACTCGGCCCCGGCTCCCTTGGCCCACTGGCCGTTCCAGGTCTGGGACAGCCCGCGGGTGACTTCTGCGCCCAGGTGCCCCATGCGGATGTCCGCGAAGGATCCCGCGGTGAAACCGACACTGGCCATGGCCGGCTCGTAGAAGTAACCTGCGGTCGCGGACAACGGCTTGGCCTGGGCGTCCGGAACCGTGATGTTCGCTTGCTTGGTCTTGCGTGCGTCCACCGTGACCGTGAGGTTCTTGGTGACATCGAGCTTGGGCTGGACCAGCCAGTCGACGCCGCCCTCGAACGTCTCGAAGTTCTTCGCCAGCCAGGCGTCCAGCAGGTACGAGCCCCTGGGCACCCGCAGCGTGACGGTGCCGGAACTCGGCGGCGCCACGTACCCCCGGTTCTTGGCCAGACCCGTGTACCCGATCAGGTCGGTGACGTAGCCGTCGGTCGGATTGCCGTCCTTGCCGATGTGCTTTACGGTGACGTCGTACGACTCCACCTCACGCTGCACAGCGGCCGCCGTGCGGACGGTCTGGCCGCCGCCCGTCGCCGTGACGTACGCCGAGTAGGCGCCGTCCACGGTGCCGCCCAGCTTGGTGTTGACGGTGAAGGCGACCGAGGCCTTGCCGCCGGCCGGGACCGTGACGCTGGTGGCGCCCAGCTTGAAGAAGCCGGCCGGGGCGGCCTGGCCCTTGGGGTTGGTGGCGGTCGACGCCAGCTTCAGCGTGACGTCCTTCGTCCCCAGGTTGCGGTACGTCAGCTGCTTGGTGACCGGCTTGTCGTCGGTGTGCGGCCACTGCTGCACGCCGAAGGACACCGACACCGGGTCGGCGATGACGGTCTGCTTGATGGCCTTGTCGACCTGGATGCGGCCAGAACCCTGCTGGAACGGCGTGTACTTGCCGCCCTTGGTGGAGCCGGTGAGGGCGCCCTTGAGCTCGGTGTACTTCCAGTCCGGGTGCTGCTGCTTCAGGATCGCCGCGGCGCCCGCGACGTGCGGGGTCGCCATCGACGTACCGGAGATCGACATGTAGCCGGCCGGCTTCTCGCCGACCTCCTTGGCGATGTCGTTGCCCTTGGCGGAGGCCGCGGTGATGTCCACGCCGGGCGCGGTCACGTCCGGCTTGAGGGCGCCGTCCAGGCCCGGGCCGATGCTGGAGAAGTCGGCCAGCTTGTCCTTGTCGTCGACGGCGCCGACGGTCAGGGCGGCTGCCGCGCTGCCCGGGGAGCCGATGCTCTGCTCGCCGAGGAAGCCCTCGTTGCCGGCGGCGATGGCGAACAGCACGCCCTTGTCGGCGGAGAGCTTGTTCACCGCCGCTTCCAGCGGGTCGATCTCGGGGGTGTCCCCGCCGCCGAGGCTCATGTTGATGACGTCGGCGCCCTGCGCGGCGGCCCACTCCATGCCGGCGAGGATCTCGGAGTCGTTGCCGAAGCCCTCGTCGCTGAGCACCTTGCCGTTGAGGATCTTCGCGCCCGGGGCGACACCCTTGAACTTGCCGCCCGACTTGGCGCCGGTGCCGGCCGCGATGGAGGCGACGTGCGTGCCGTGGCCCACCTTGTCGTTGGTGCCGGGCGAGGTGGAGAAGTTCTTCTCCGCCACGACCTGGCCCTTGAGGTCGGGGTGCGTGGCGTCGACGCCGGTGTCCAGGACGGCGATCTTGACGCCCTTGCCGTCGTAGCCGGCCGCCCACGCCTTGGGGGCGCCGATCTGCGGAACGGACTTGTCGAGGCTGGCCTTGCGGACGCCGTCGAGCCAGACGTGCGCGATGCCGGCGGCGGTCTTGTCGCCGTTGGTGACCGCGTCCCACAGCTCGGGCGCGTCCTCCTGCGGCGTCTGCACCGCGTCGGCGTTGAGGGACTTCAGGGTCGCCCGGAGCTTGCCCGCGTCACGGACGTCGGCCTTCGCGCCGGCGGCGGAACCCTGGTAGCCGACGATGACCTTCAGGCCGTGCTTCTGCGCCTTGCGGGTGGCGGCCTTGTTGAGCTCGGTGACGTCGAACAGCCGCTGGTCGAGCTTGCCGCTCGCGATCAGCCGGGCGACGTCCGCCGGGATGACCAGCGTGTGGCCGTCGATCCGGCGGATCTGGACGGGTATGTCCTCGCGGCCCTTGGCCCGCTCCAGTCCGACGACGCGGCCCTTGGCGTCGACGGCGACCCGGTCACCGGTGATGAGCGTGATGCGGTGCTTCGCCGTGAACGACGAGGCCTTGACCGCGTCGGCGGTCTGTTCCCCCTTCGCCGACGCGGGGCTGGTCATGCCCGCCGCCAGTGCCACGGCTGCCGCCGCGGCGACCGTGGCCGCGCCTGCTCTTTTCACTTGTCTGCGCAAACTTCCCCCTAGCAGAAGAACCGGGTGACATCCCGGGTCACCCGGCCGGGGGTGGTCTCGTACGCATGCCCGTACACCCCCCGGAATACGCAGTATGCCGAGGGGTGATCAGCCGCTCAATAGATGAAAGGACGGTAAGAGATCTGTCGATGTTCTGTTACGGGACCGCCGGAAGCCCGTTACAGGTTTCCCGGTTGACCACTCGTCCCCCAGGGGCACCGCACAACGGATGCCGCCGCCCACCCCCTTGCCGGGATGGACGGCGGCATCGCCACGCTGTTCGGCCGCGGGGGCGTCAGACCGCCGAACCCGCCTTCCACTGCGCCCAGTTCATGTTCCAGCCGTTGAGACCGTTGTCCGGGGAGACGGTCTTGTCGCCGGTGTTCTTCACGACGACCACGTCACCGATCAGCGTGTGGTCGTAGAACCACGCGGCCGGCATGTTGGGGTCGTTCGCGCCCTTCTTGTCCTGCAGGCCGACACAGCCGTGGCTGGTGTTGACGTTGCCGAAGACCGAGGGGGCGCCCCAGTAGTTGCCGTGGATGAAGGTGCCGGAGGTGGTCAGGCGCATGGCGTGCGGCACGTCCTTGATGTCGTACTCGCCCTTGCCGTCGTCGTCGGTGAAGCCGACGGTCGCGCCGTTCATCCGGGTCTCCTTGAACTTCTCGGAGACCACCATCTGACCCTCGTACGTCTTGTTCTCGGGCGCGCCGGCCGAGATCGGGATGGTGCGGATGACCTTGCCGTCCTGCGTGACCTTCATCTGCTTGGTCTTCGCGTCGACGTAGGAGACCTGGTTGCGGCCGATCTTGAAGGTGACCGTCTTCTGCTGCACGCCGTACACCCCGGAGGCGCCCTCGACGCCGTCGAGGGCCAGCTTCAGCGTGACGGTGGAGCCTTCCTTCCAGTACTCCTCCGGCCGGCAGTCCATGCGGTTGGCGTTGAACCAGTGGCAGGCGACCTCCTGGCCGCTGGTGGTCGAGACCGTGATGCCCTTCTGGACGGCCGCCTTGTTGGTGATCGCCTTGTCGAAGGTGATCGACACCGGCATGCCGACGCCGACGGTGGCGCCGTTGTCCGGGGTGAAGGTGCCGATGAAGCTGTTGGCGGGCGAGACCGTGGTGAACGAGGCGTTCTCGTGGGCGGCGCGGCCCTCGGCGTCCTTGGCGGTCGCCGTCACCTTGTAGGTCGTGGCGCGCTCGAGCTGGACGCTGGGCTTCCAGCTCTTCTTGTCCGCGGATATCTCACCGGAGACGGCGGTACCGTCGGCGGTGGTCATCTTCACGTCCGTCAGCGTGCCCTTGGCCACCTTGACGGTGGCGGAGTTGTTGATGGAGGCGTTGGTCGAGCCGTCCTTCGGCGTGATCTCGATCTGGGCCTCGGAGGTCTTCTCGGCTGCCGCCTCGTCGACCTTGGCCTGCGAGGTGCCGTTGCCGCTGCCGTCCCCGTCGGTGTCGTCGCCGCCTGAGGAACAGGCAGAGAGCACCAGCACTCCGCCGAGCAGTGCGGACGCGACCGTCAGGCCCCTGCGCCGCTTACTGTCCGTCATCACACGCTTCTCCATCGTTGCCGATTTCCCCAAAAACCCCGTGAGTCCCCCGTTGCGACCGAGAGTCCTCGCACGAACCTTCAACGCTACGACCGGTGCGTCCCGTTCCACATCGTCCGCGTGTGTGGGCATCACCACGTCCGCCGTGCTCC
Source organism: Streptomyces sp. NPDC052682 (assembly GCF_040678435.1). NCBI lineage: Bacteria > Bacillati > Actinomycetota > Actinomycetes > Kitasatosporales > Streptomycetaceae > Streptomyces > Streptomyces sp. NPDC052682. The sequence goes on from NZ_JBFATS010000003.1 coordinate 353,035, forward strand.
CGTCCGCGCGCACCCTGCGTGGGGCGGACGGGGCCGCTGCCGGTCAGTGCGCCGCTTGAGACGCCGTGACCCCGGGCAGCGGTTGCCGCCCGGGGTCACGTGTTCCCCCAGGGCGCCTCAGCCGGCGTCCTCGTCACCGTCATCATCATCCTCGTCGAGGTCCCAGTCCGGCGCATCGGGGTCGTACGTGATGCGCTCGCTGCTCCAGGAGGCCTGGTGCAGCTCCACCCCGGGCACCTCGCTCACCAGGTCGAACGGATCGACGAGCTGGGCGAGGGCCTCCGCGGTGTCCTCCGTCACAGCCGCCTGTGCGGGTACCCGTTCCGCGTCCGGCATGTCACGGTCGCCGGCGATCCGGCGCAGCGCCGCCGCGGTGACCGCGTCCTCGTCGTCGATTTCGAGGACGAGTTCCACGCGGAGCCGGACAAAACGTGATCTCTCTGGAGTGTTCATGCCCGGAGGGTACGGTGCCGCGCGCCCGTGACTTTCCCGTGACCCGCGCCGTTCACTAACATCGCCCCACACGGCCAATTCGCCAGCGCCACAAGGGGATCGATATTCCGTGTCATCCGCTCGCCGTCCGTTGCTGACCGCCACCGCCGCGGGGACCCTGCTGGGCGCCCTGTGGTTCGTTCCGTCCGCGAACGCGACGGCGGAGCACCCGGCCAGAACGGCGCCTGCGGCGAGCCCGTCTCCGCAGGTCACCACGCAGGCGCGGGCCGCGTCCACGACCCAGGAGAGCTCCGCCGCCGAGGCCCGGCTCGCCGACACGGGCAGCTTCGACAGCACCCCGTACGTCATCGGCGGGACCGCCTTCCTCACGCTGGGCGCCGGCTTCGTCGCGTACTCGGTACGCCGGGAACGTCTGGGTTTCTGACGGAAACGTCCTGGTTTTTGAACTGACTTGACGTTCCTTTGACAAACCGTTCATAGTCCGCCCATGAAGAGATCATCGGGCGCGCGACTGGGCGCCACGGCCGCCGTGAGCGCACTGACGCTCGCCCTCATCACGGGCTGCTCCGACTCCGGCTCGGACGCCAAGGACGCGAAGGGTTCCCCGGACTCCGGCTCCTCCTCCTCGGCCCCGGCCGCCAAGGCGCTGACCCCGGCCGAGCTGGAGAAGCTGCTCCTCGCGCAGGGCGAGGTCAAGGGCTACCGGGTCACCTCGGGCGACGACACCCTCCCGAAGTCGAAGAAGGCGGTGAAGACGGACAAGGCGGACTGTGACCCGCTCGCCTGGGCCACGGCCGGTCTCGCCCCGGGCCAGACGGACGCGAGCGCCAGCAACTCCGTCGCCGAGGACAAGGCGTCGACCGCCACCGCGCAGCCGGACAGCGTCGAGGACGCCTTCGACGTCAACATGACGTTCGTGGGCCTGTCCTCCTACGACGGCGACGGCGCCGAGCAGGCCATGAAGGCCGTCTCCGGCGGCGTCACGGCCTGCTCCGGCGGATACGGCCTCGCCGCGGGCGAGGAGAAGTCGAAGGTCACCAAGGTCGCCCCGGCGAAGGCCTCCGGGCTGGGCGACGAGTCCGTGGCGTTCTCCGAGGACGTCGACATGGACGGCGAGGGCACGGCCACCTTCCACACCGAGGTGGTCCGCAAGGGCAACACCGTCGCCACCTTCTACACGGTGAACTTCGCCGCCCTGGGCACCGGCAAGGCCGCCGAGATCCCGGCGGCCGTGGTCAAGGCCCAGGTCGCCAAGCTGAAGTGACCCCTCGGGGCCCTGCCGCACGGCAGGGCCCCGGCAGCATCACCGCACCGGTCCGGTGACCGTCTCCCTCACCGCAGCGGTCCGGTGACCTTCTCCACCGCCTCGACCAGCCGCCCGTCGCGTACGAACGCCTCCGCCGCGGCCAGGTCCGGCGCCAGGAAGCGGTCCGGGCCGGGGCCGGCCACCCCCGCCTCGCGCACGGCGTCGATGACCGCCTGGGTGGCGGGCGCGGGGGTCAGGCCCTCGCGCAGTTCGATGGCGCGCGTGGCGGCGTACAGCTCGACCGCGAGGACCCGGGCCAGGTTGCCGACGGCCGTACGGAGCTTGCGCGCCGCCGACCAGCCCATCGAGACATGGTCCTCCTGCATCGCCGAGGACGGGATCGAGTCCGCCGAGGCCGGTACGGCCAGCCGCTTCATCTCGCTGACCAGCGCGGCCTGGGTGTACTGGGCGATCATCAGGCCCGAGTCGACGCCGGGGTCGTCCGCGAGGAACGGCGGCAGCCCGTGGCTGCGGTTCTTGTCCAGCAGCCGGTCGGTGCGCCGCTCGGCGATGGAGCCGAGGTCGGCGGCGGCGATGGCCAGGAAGTCCAGGACGTAGGCGACCGGGGCGCCGTGGAAGTTGCCGTTGGACTCCACCCGCCCGTCGGGGAGCACCACCGGGTTGTCCACCGCGGAGGCCAGCTCCCGGTCGGCGACCAGGCGGGCGTGGGCCAGGGTGTCGCGGCCGGCGCCGGCGACCTGCGGGGCGCAGCGCACCGAGTAGGCGTCCTGGACGCGGGGCGCGTCGTCCTGGTGGTGCCCGGTCAGCCCGGACCCCTTCAGCACGGCCAGCATGTTGGCGGCGCTGGCGGCCTGCCCGGGGTGCGGCCGGATGGCGTGCAGTTCGGGCGCGAGGACCTTGTCGGTGCCGAGCAGCGCCTCCAGGGACAGCGCGGCGGTGACGTCGGCGGACTTGTACAGCGTCTCCAGGTCGGCGAGGGCCATGACCAGCATGCCGAGCATGCCGTCGGTGCCGTTGAGCAGGGCGAGGCCCTCCTTCTCGCGCAGCACGACGGGCTGGATGCCGTGTTCGGCCAGCAGCTCACCGGCGGGGCGAATCGTTCCGTCCGGCCCCTCGGCCTCCCCCTCCCCCATGAGGGTCAGGGCGCAGTGCGACAGCGGGGCCAGGTCGCCGGAGCAGCCGAGGGAGCCGTACTCGTGCACGACCGGGGTGATCCCGGCGTTGAGGACGTCGGCCATGATCTGCGCGACCTCGGGCCGCACCCCGGTGTGTCCGGAGCAGACGGTCTTCAGCCGCAGGAACATCAGCGCCCGTACGACGTCCCGCTCGACGCGCGGCCCCATGCCGGCGGCGTGCGAGCGGACGATGTTGCGCTGCAGCTGGGCGCGCAGCTCGGGGCTGATGTGCCGGGTCGCCAGGGCGCCGAAGCCGGTGCTCACGCCGTAGACCGGGTCGGGCTTGGCCGCCAGCGCGTCCACGATCTCGCGCGCTGCGGCGAGCGCGGCCACCGCCTCCTCGGAGAGCTCGACCCGGGCGCCGCCGCGCGCCACGGCGAGGACGTCGGACGCGGTGACCCCGGACGTCCCCACCACCACAGTGTGCATATCCATATTCAGGAGCGTACGCAGTGAATTCCTTGATGTCACCACTGGGGGCCGGGTTCACCCCTTACGAACAGGTCACCGCCGCCGACGAACGCGTCACCGCCGCGCCCTACGGGGAGCGCCGCCCGCGGAAGCGCCGACGCTCCCGGTCCGCCGCGTCCACGGACGGCTCGTCGGCGAGCCGCAGAACGGGGTCGTCGGGCCCCTCCCGGCCCGCGACGACCGGGTGAGCGGCCCGGTCCGCCTTGGCCCGGTACTGGGCGGCGTCCGCGAGCCGGAACAGCCGGCGGGCGTCGCGCACCGGCCCGACCGGATCCTCGGTGGAGGCGACCCCGCAGGCCACGCCGTCCCCGAGCTCCAGCTCCGCGGCCCGGCGGCACAGTTCGTCGGCCGCCTTGACGACCTGGTCGGCGGGCGGACCGACCGCGAGCAGGCAGAACTCGTCCCCGCCCAGCCGGGCCACCAGGGCGCCCGGGACCATCGCGCCGCACAGCGAGAGCACCGAGCCGAAACGCTCCAGGAGCCGGTCGCCGACGGCGTGCCCGTGGGTGTCGTTGACCCGCTTGAGCCCGTTCAGGTCGCAGACGACGAGGCTGACGACCGTGCCGTCCCGCCGGTGCCGCTCGACGGCCTGGTCCAGGCGTACGTCGACGGCTCGGCGGTTGGCGAGCCCGGTGAGCGGGTCGGTGAAGGCCAGCCGCCGGGCCTCCGCCAGCCGCTCCGCCTGGGCGATGCCGGCGGCCACCACGGCGGCCAGCACGGTGGCGAAGTCGGCGTCGGACCGCTCGAAGACGGGCGTGCCCACCGGGCGGGCGACGTACAGCTCGCCCCAGGCGCGGCCGTGCAGCACGATCGGCGCGACCACGCAGCAGCCGCGGCCCCGGCGCCGCAGGGCGGCGACCCGCTGGTGGACGTACCCGGGGCGCCCGGCCGCCGGGCCCTCGGCGGTCTCCACCCACGCGCCGGGCTGTCCGCCCCCGGCCCACTGCTCGTGCAGGAACTCGGTGATCTCGGCGAACTGGTGGACGGGATAGGCCTCGTCCTCCGGGAACTCCTCCTCGCCCTCGGCGAGCTCGCCGACGTTCACCAGGACCCTGAGCCGCCCGAGCTCCCGTTCCCACACCGACAGCGCGGCGAAGCTCCCGCCCAGCGCCCGGCAGGCCCCGGCGGCCGCGGCGCGCCAGGCCTCGCGGGTGCCCTGCGCGGCCGCCATGCCCTGGGCCAGCGCAACGACGTCCGCCAGCCGGCTGTCCTCACCACCCATCACTCCAGGCTAGGGAGGTTCCACCCGAACCGGGATGTTATCGGGGCGAACGGGGCGCTGATCCGGGGAGCTGATCCGAAGCGCCGATCCGGGGCGCCGATCTCCCGCCTACTCTCCCGGCCACTGCGGCTTGCGCTTGTCGTTGAAGGCGGCCACGCCCTCCGCCCGGTCCCCGGAGAACGCCACGGACCGCCAGGCCGCGTCCTCGACCTCCAGCCCGGCCCGCAGGTCCAGCCCGTGCCCGAGCCGCAGCGCGCGCTTGGCCGCCCGCAGCCCGACGGGCGAGTTCGCCGCGATCCGGGCCGCCAGGGCGAGCGCCTCCGCCCGGTCCCGTCCCTCCTCCACCAGCTGGTCGACGAGCCCCAGCTCCCGCGCCTCGGCGGCCTCCACCCGGCGCGCCGTGAAGATCAGCTCGGCGGCCCGCGCCGCCCCCACCCGGCGCGGCAGCAGCTGCGTACCGCCGCCGCCCGGGATCACACCCACCGACACCTCCGGCAGCCCCACCACCGCCGTACGGTCGGCCACGATCACATCGCACGACAGCGCGAGTTCGAACCCGCCGCCCAGGGCGAACCCGTGCACGGCCGCGATCGTCGGCACCGGCAGCTCCAGCACCCCCATGTACGCCGCCCGCGCCACGGGCCGCTGCCGTACGAGATCGGCGTCGCTGAAGGAGTTCCGCTCCTTCAGGTCGGCCCCGACACAGAACGCCCGCTCGTGCGTCGAGGTCAGCACGACCACCCGGACACCGCGGTCCTCCCCGAGCGCGGCGCACGCCCCGGCGAGGGACCGGGCCATCTCGGTGGACACGGCGTTCATGGCCTTGGGCCGGTCGAGGGCGAGCTCCGCGACATGCCCCTCCTCGTGCCGCCGCACCAGCACGAACTCCCCGAACCGTTCCTCACTCATGACACCCTCCGGTTAACGCGGGTTAACACCACTGGCCCGATCATCGCAGCCCGCCTCCCCCGGGAAAAGCCCGGACGCGCACGGTTCCCGCCACCCCGTCCCGGCCACCCGTTCGAGTGACATCCCGGCAACTCCGGCCACACCGCCCATGACAGCGCATAGCGTGCGCACGGCGCGGCGCATCGGGGGCGCGCGGGCAGGGGGCTGACACCGGAATGACCACCAACACACCACCGAACCGACCCGGCACCGGCCACCCCGGGCCCGCCCAACCGTCCACGCCCCGGGCGAATGCCCCGGTGGGGGCGGCAGGCGGGCGGCAGACGGGCTCCCCGGCCGCCGGGTATCCCGGGCCGCAGGAAGGGCGTCCGGCTGCGGCCTTGCCTGGGCCACGGGTGGGACACCCGGTCGGCGCCTCGTCCGCCCGGCGGGTGGGGCACCCTGCCGCGGCCCTGCCCCGCCCGGGCGGGCGGCCCCCGGCCGCCGCGTCTCCCGGCCAGCAGGCGGGGCCCCGGGTGGCCGCCGCCCTTCCCGGGCCGCAGGGCGGGCAGCCGATGGCCGCACCAGCCGGGCCGTACCAGGGGCCCGCCGCCGGGCCCCGGGCGGGGTTCCCCGCGGGTGCACCGGCCCGGCCCGCTCCCGCACCGGACACGCACCACCCTGCCGCCGGACCAGCCAGGCCGGGCACGCGGCCCGGGCCGGACGCGCGTCCCGGTCCGAACGCCCGGTCCGCAGCCGGCGTACCCCCCACACCGCGGGCGCGGCCCATCGCCGCCGGCTCCGCCGTGCCGCAGGCAGTCCTGCCGGCCGCCGCATCCCCCGGGTCCCCGGCCCGGTCCGCGCCCGGCGCGCAGCCCTCACCCCCCGTACCCCTGCCGGCCGGGGCCTTCGGCGGGCGGGCCCGCGGTCGGCACCGCAAGCCGCGCCCCCGCAAGGTGCTGCTGGCCGCCGGGGGGCTCGCCCTGGCCGCCGGGGCGCTGAGCCTCGTACGCCTCACCGGGGGTCCGGGTACCGGCGGCATCGACGCCGCCGAGGCCGGTCCTGCCCCCGACCAGGTCACCGGGACCGAGCGCGCGACCAGTGCCGGTGCGGCCGTCGCCGCGTCCCCCGAGCTGAGCCCGTCCACGCCCACCGCCCTGGGCGGTCTGACCCCCGCACCGGCCGCACCCCAGCGGTCCACGGCCCGCCCCCGGCCCGTCACCGCCGCCGGCACCGCCACCGGCACCGGCACCGGCACCGGCACCACGACCGTCCCCCGGGCGACCGGCCGCGCCCCTGCCCCCACACTGACCGCGAGCGCGCCGAAACCCGAGGCGAAACCGCCCCGCACCCCGCCACCGAGCCACAGCATCCCGCCCCCGACCGCGCCCCCGCCTCCCGCTGCGCAGCCGAGCCGCCCGCAGGAACCGTCCGATCCCGGCCTGTGCCTGCCGATCATCGCCGTGTGCGTGGACGGACTCGCCCAGGGCCAGGGCGAACGGTGACGGACCGTCCGCTACGACGTCCCGTTGCGCCGCGCGAGCAGCCAGGGCTCCACGACGCCCAGGCCACGCACGGGCCGCTGCCACATCGGCTGGAGCGCGAACCGGTAGGCCGGCGGCTCCTCCCCCTCCTTCTCCGCCGCGGCCGCCTCCTCGGCAGCCGCCGCCTCGGAGGCCGGGGCGTCCCGGGTCCGGATCAGCTCCTCCGCGAAGGCGCTGTCGACGAGGACGGCGTCCTTCGGGGCTATGGAGGTGAGCCGGGAGGCGAGGTTGACCGTCGTACCGAACACATCACCCATACGGGTGGTCACCGTGCCGAACGCCATGCCGACGCGCAGCTCCGGCATGGTCTCGTCGTGTGCCATGGTCTCGATGAGCCGCAGGGCGATCTCGGCGGAGGTGCCCGCGTCGTCGGCGACGTACAGCACCTCGTCGCCGAGCGTCTTGACCAGCCGCCCCCCGTGCGCGGCGATCAGGTCGGCCGCGGTGGTCTCGAAGGCCTCGACGAGCTCGCCGAGCTCCTCTTCCTCCATCCGGCGGGTCAGCCGCGTGAACCCGACCAGGTCGGCGAAGCCGACGGCGAGGCGCCGGTCGACCATCTCCTCGTCGTCCGCGGCCTGCACGACCCGCCCGGTCGCGGCGGCCAGCTGACGCCGCCAGACGTACACCAGGAACTCCTCCAGCTCGGGCAGGAGCAGCTCGACCAGGGGGTACGTCACCTCGGTCCGGGTCATGCCCGGCTCGGGCGGCTCGGTCAGCCCCTCCAGGAAGGAGTCGATCTGCCACTCGGCGAGCCGTGCGGTGGTCTGCCCGGTGGACCGGGCCACCTGCACCGCCATGGCCTCGCTGAGCAGCCCGGCCTCCACCAGACCGGCCAGGCGCCGCAGCGCCAGTACGTCCGCCTCCGTGAGCGCCTTGGCCTGCCCGATGTCGGCGAAGCCCATGGCCCGCCAGAACCGGGACGCCAGCTCCATGGAGACACCGGCGCTGCGGGCCGCCTGGAAGGGGGTGTAGCGACGCTCCGCGCCCAGGATGAGCTGTTCGAGACGGAGCGCGAGAGGGTCCTCGCCTGGGTCGGCGGGATACGGGTGCCCGCGGTCAACCCGGCCCTGCGCGTCCGTGCTGGAGCCCGAGTCGTCGACGGTCACGCCTGCTGCCCTTCCGATCTGTCACGGTCATGTATCGACCGGCCTCAACTCTACGGCAGGTGTGCGCCAGCTCACTCCGTCAGGTTGAGCCAGGGGGTGCTGTGGAGGTCGGTACGGGGTCGAGGGCGTCGTCGCCGGGCGCGGGCGGCGCACCACCCGGTGTGCCCCCGCCCGGTCCACCGTCACACCGCCCGCAGATGCACGATGTCCCCCGCCCCCACGGGCTCCTGCACCCCCTCCCGCGTGGCCAGCACCAGCCGCCCGTCGCCGTCCAGGGCGACCGCCTCACCGACCAGCGACCGCCCCCCGGGCAGCTCCGCCCGCACCATGCGGCCGAGCGTCGCGCAGCCCGCCGCGTACGCCTCCTGCAAGCCGCACGCCGCCGGATCACCGCCGGCCTCCCGCCACCGCACGTACCACTGCTCCAGCGCCCGCAGCACCCCCCGCAGCAGCGGGTCCCGGTCCGTGCTGACCGCACCGGCCAGCAGCAGCGACCCCGCCGTGGGCACCGGCAGCTCGTCGGCCCGCAGGGAGACGTTCACTCCGACGCCGACGACCACCCCGCCCTCGCCGGCCCGCTCCGCGAGGATGCCCCCGGCCTTGCGTTCCTCCCCGCCCACCTTCACCAGCAGGTCGTTCGGCCACTTCAGCGCCGTGTCGACGCCGGCCGCGCGGGACAGCCCCGTGGCCACCGCGACGCCGGTGAGCAGCGGCAGCCATCCCCACCGCGCCACCGGCACCTCCACGGGCCGCAACAGCACGGAGAAGAACAGGCCCGAGCGCGCCGGAGCCGTCCACTGGCGGTCCAGCCGGCCGCGCCCCGCCGTCTGCTCCTCGGCGACGAGGACCGCGCCCTCGGACGCCGTGCCCTCGGCGGCCCGGGCCACCAGGTCGGAGTTGGTGGAGCCGGTCCGCTGCACCACCTCCACCTGGGACCACAGCGCTCCCTCATGGACCAGCCCCCGCCGCAGGGCGGTGGCGTTGAGGGGCGGTCGGTCCAGGTCCGACCAACGGCTGCCGTTTCCCCGGGGGTCCTCTGATGCATCTCGCGGTGTCATGCAAGCCACCCTAGGTGTGGTAAACGCCGCACTGCCGACCCGTAGACACCCCACTACGCTACGGATGAGTAACCGTCCCCCCTTTTGAGCAGGCAGGGAGCCGCATCCCGATGTCCGAGCCGGAAGAGCAGCAGCCTGACATTCACACGACCGCGGGCAAGCTCGCGGATCTGCAACGCCGTATTCACGAGGCGACGCACGCCGGCTCGGAACGCGCCGTCGAAAAGCAGCACGCCAAGGGCAAGTTGACGGCCCGTGAGCGCATCGAGCTGCTGCTCGACGAGGGCTCCTTCGTGGAGCTCGACGAGTTCGCCCGCCACCGCTCCAGCAACTTCGGCCTCGACCGGAACCGCCCCTACGGGGACGGGGTCGTGACCGGCTACGGCACGGTCGACGGCCGGCCCGTCGCCGTGTTCTCGCAGGACTTCACCGTCTTCGGCGGTGCCCTCGGCGAGGTGTACGGCCAGAAGATCGTCAAGGTCATGGACTTCGCGCTGAAGACCGGCTGCCCGGTCATCGGCATCAACGACTCCGGTGGCGCCCGTATCCAGGAGGGCGTGGCCTCCCTCGGCGCGTACGGCGAGATCTTCCGCCGCAACACGCACGCCTCGGGCGTCATCCCGCAGATCAGCCTCGTCGTCGGCCCCTGCGCCGGCGGCGCGGTCTACTCCCCCGCCATCACCGACTTCACGGTCATGGTCGACCAGACCTCGCACATGTTCATCACCGGCCCGGACGTCATCAAGACCGTCACCGGCGAGGACGTGGGCTTCGAGGAGCTGGGCGGCGCCAGGACCCACAACGCGACCTCCGGTGTCGCCCACCACATGGCGGGCGACGAGAAGGACGCCATCGAGTACATCAAGCAGCTGCTGTCGTACCTGCCGTCCAACAACCTCTCCGAGGCCCCGGCCTTCCCGGAGGAGGCGGACCTCACCGTCACGGACGAGGACCGGGAGCTGGACACCATCGTCCCGGACAGCGCGAACCAGCCGTACGACATGCACACGGTGATCGAGCACGTCCTGGACGACGGCGAGTTCTTCGAGACGCAGCCGCTGTACGCGCCGAACATCCTCACCGGCTTCGGCCGTGTGGAGGGCCACCCGGTGGGCGTGGTCGCCAACCAGCCGATGCAGTTCGCCGGCTGTCTGGACATCAAGGCCAGCGAGAAGGCGGCCCGCTTCGTACGGACCTGCGACGCCTTCAACATCCCGGTGCTGACCTTCGTGGACGTGCCCGGCTTCCTGCCCGGCGTGGACCAGGAGCACGACGGCATCATCCGGCGCGGTGCCAAGCTGATCTACGCCTACGCCGAGGCGACCGTCCCGCTCATCACGGTCATCACCCGCAAGGCCTTCGGCGGGGCGTACGACGTGATGGGCTCCAAGCACCTGGGCGCCGACCTGAACCTCGCCTGGCCGACCGCCCAGATCGCCGTGATGGGCGCGCAGGGCGCGGTCAACATCCTGCACCGCCGCACCATCGCCGAATCGGACGATCCCGAGGCGACCCGCGCCCGGCTGATGCAGGAGTACGAGGACACCCTCCTCAACCCCTACGTCGCGGCCGAGCGCGGCTACGTCGACGCGGTGATCATGCCGTCCGACACCCGCAGCCATGTCGTCCGCGGGCTGCGTCAGCTGCGCACGAAGCGGGAATCCCTGCCTCCGAAGAAGCACGGCAACATCCCCCTCTAGGCCCGCTGGAGCCCAGATGAACATCAAGGTCGTACGGGGCAACCCGACCCCGGAGGAGCTGGCCGCCGCACTGGCGGTGGTCCGGGCGCGCGCCGCGGCGGCGGCCGCCACGCCGTCCGGCGCGCCCGCCCCCCGCGACTCCTGGTCCGACCCGTCCCGTATCGCCGCGCACCGCCTGCCCCAGCCGGGGCCGGCGGCGTGGGCGCGGACGTACTGGCCGGGCGGCTGACCGGCTAGAGCACCGCCGCGACGGCTTCGGCCATCACCGCGTACCCCGCGTCGTTGGGGTGCAGGTGGTCGCCGAAGTCGTACGACGGCCGCAGCCGGTCCGGGTCGTCCGGATCGGCCAGGGCGCGGTGCAGGTCGACGACCGCGTCGTACTCCCCCGTCCGCGCCGCGTACCGGATCCACTCGTTCAGCTCGTGGCTCACCTTCGCCGCGTGCTCGCCCCAGTGGTCGGAGCCGGCGAAGGGCAGCAGGGTCGCGCCGATCACCCGCAGGCCCGCCGCCCGGGCCTGCCGTACCACCTCCCGGTGCCCGTCGACCAGGTCGGCGGTCTCGACGACCGGGGCCGGCTTGTACGTGGGCTGCTCGTCCGTCTCGCTGAAGCCGATGTCGTTCAGGCCGAGCAGCACGACCAGCGTGTCCACGCCCGGGTGGGCGAGCACGTCCCGGGCGATGCGGTGGACGGCCTTCTCGCCGTACCAGGACGAGTCGTTGAGCAGCAGGTTCCCGCCGATGCCGGCGTTGAGCACGGGCCGCCCGGTGCGGTCGGCGAGCGCGTCGGACCAGCGGCGGTCGGTGCCGGGCGTGGAGCCGAAGCCGTCGGTGATCGAGTCGCCGAGCAGGGCGATCCCGTCCGTGCGGCCCGCGTCGACCTCGACGGCCGACAGGAAGTACCAGGACTCGGTCCGCTCGCCGAAGCCCGACCCGCCGCTGTCCGTCAGCAGGTCGCCGGTGCCCCGGTAGCTGGTCGTGAAGGCCTGCGCGTGGAAGGTGGCCGGGCCGGTCGCGGCGTGGAAGTGCAGGGTGAGGGTGAGCGACTCCCCCGCCGCCACGGCGAGATCGGCCGGGTCGCTGAGCAGCTCGCCGCGCGGCGGTATCTCGGCAGCGTGCGCACCGCCGAAGGTCAGCGTCCGCACAGACCCGGGGTGCACGGCCGCCCCTGCGGCCGTACGGCCCACGGTGGCCCCTTCGATCCGCACGGCCGAGTGCCCGTACGCGTGCGACAGCCGTACCCGCACCCTCCCTCCGCCCGCCGTCAGGCGGACGGCCTGCCGCAGTGACTGGCGCCAGAAGCCCTCGCGCGACCAGTTGGGGGTGAAGCCCTCGCTGGGGAGCTGCGGTGCGGCGGTCCAGGCAGTGGTGAACATGAGCGTGCCCCTCTCAAAAGGAACCAGAGTTCCTTTAGCTTAACGGTACGTCAGCCCCGTTTGGGAAGTTGAGTACGCGTACTCAGGCGCCGCCCGGGCCGGCCTGCCGACGATGGAGGGCATGCTGTGGTCCGACCCCGAGAACGAGCCGCCCAAGGAACTGCGGGACACGCAGGAGATGCTGCGGCGGCTGGGCGTTCTCATGGCGCTGGCCATGGTGCTCGCGATGCTGGTGATCGGCGTCAGATGAGGCGGGCCGAGCGCCGCGTGCGAGGAGTGCGGCGTGAGGCGGGATGAGGCACAGGCGGGCGCGTCGATACGCTGATCGCATGACAGATCAGCCGCGCCGCCGACTCGTCCTCGCCTCCCAGTCCCCCGCCCGGCTCGGGCTGCTCCGCCAGGCCGGTCTCGACCCCGAGGTGATCGTGAGCGGTGTCGACGAGGACGCCGTCACCGCCCCCACCCCGGCCGACCTGGCGCTCGCCCTCGCCGAGGCGAAGGCCTCCGTCGTGGCCGCCAAGCCCGAGGTCAAGGGCGCGATCGTGGTGGGCTGCGACTCGGTGCTCGACCTGGACGGCCAGGCCCTCGGCAAGCCCGCCGACGCCGAGGAGGCCACCGCCCGCTGGAAGGCCATGCGCGGCCGCGCCGGCACGCTCCAGACCGGCCACTGCGTCTACGACACGCTCAGCGGCCGCTACGCCTCCGCCACCGCCTCCACGGTCGTCCGCTTCGGCGAGCCGACCGACGAGGAGATCGCCGCGTACGTCGCCTCCGGCGAGCCCCTCCACGTCGCCGGGGCCTTCACCCTCGACGGCCGCTCGGCCCCCTTCATCGACGGCATCGACGGCGACCACGGCAACGTCATCGGCCTCAGCCTGCCGCTGCTGCGTCGGCTGCTGGCCGAACTGGGCGTCGGCATCACGGAGTTGTGGGCGCCGGCGGAGGACTGACCGGGGCCCCGCCGTCGCCGCCCTCCCCGGGCACGGCGTCGGCGGGCTCGGCCGGACGGTCGTACGTCATCAGCAGCAGCACGATCAGGCCGAGCACCAGCACCATGAACACGAACGCCGGCCAGCCCACCAGCCCCCAGACGAACGCGCCCAGGATGCCGTGCACCACCGCCGCGCTGATCAGCAGCATGCGCCCGAGGCCCGCCGGCGCCCTGTCCCGCACCGCGACCAGCAGCGCGACCACGCCGCACAGCGCGAAGTAGAGCCCGAAGACGATCCCGCCGGCCTTCGACGAGACCGCCATCGTGTCCGGGTCGAGGCCGGCCAGGGACATCTCCTGCCGGTCGACGACGACCCCGAGGAACCAGTTCAGCGCGGCGACGCCGCACGCCTCCGCGAAGAGCACGACCGCCACGACCCACGCCACCGGCCTGCGGACCACCGGCCCCACCCACTTTCGAGCAGTCGTCTGGTTACCTCGGGTATGAACGAGACAGCGCGAACGCTACTAACCGGTAAACGCCGGGACAAGAGTCCTACGAACAGCAAAGAATCATTGGGCCATTCGTAGGGACTCCACAAAGAAACCGAGTGGCCCGCAGCACGTGATGACAGAGACCTTGACCACAGGGGACGGCTAGGGTTTCCGGGAGGAGTCCTGCGTAGTGCGGTGCGACAAGGGATTTCGCGGGTCGAGCGAGCCTCGTATCACGCTCCGTGTGGGCAAGCTCACCACCGGGGACGGGTCGAAGTGCCGTGTCGGCAGTCCCTAAACTCGGCTTGTTTCAAGGAGGGAGCCTCAATCGTGCGCAAGGTGCTCATCGCCAACCGTGGCGAAATCGCTGTCCGCGTGGCCCGGGCCTGCCGGGACGCCGGGATCGCGAGCGTGGCCGTCTACGCCGACCCGGACCGGGACGCTCTGCATGTCCGCGCCGCGGATGAGGCGTTCGCCCTGGGCGGTGACACCCCGGCCACCAGTTATCTGGTCATCGACAAGATCCTGAAAGCGGCGCGCGAGTCGGGTGCGGACGCCGTCCACCCCGGGTACGGCTTCCTCTCGGAGAACGCCGAGTTCGCGCAGGCCGTCCTGGACGCCGGCCTGATCTGGATCGGCCCGCCGCCGCAGGCCATCCGCGACCTGGGCGACAAGGTCGCCGCCCGGCACATCGCGCAGCGCGCGGGCGCCCCGCTGGTGGCCGGTACGCCCGACCCGGTGAGCGGCGCCGACGAGGTCGTCGCCTTCGCCAAGGAGCACGGCCTGCCGATCGCCATCAAGGCCGCCTTCGGCGGCGGCGGCCGCGGCCTGAAGGTCGCCCGCACCCTCGAAGAGGTCCCCGAGCTGTACGACTCCGCCGTGCGGGAGGCCGTGGCGGCCTTCGGCCGCGGCGAGTGCTTCGTCGAGCGGTACCTGGACAAGCCGCGGCACGTGGAGACCCAGTGCCTCGCCGACAAGCACGGCAACGTGGTCGTCGTGTCCACCCGTGACTGCTCCCTGCAGCGCCGCCACCAGAAGCTGGTCGAGGAGGCCCCGGCGCCGTTCCTCTCCGAGGAGCAGGTCGCCGAGCTGTACCGCGCCTCGAAGGCCATCCTGAAGGAGGCCGGCTACGTCGGCGCCGGCACGGTCGAGTTCCTCGTCGGCAACGACGGCACGATCTCCTTCCTCGAGGTCAACACCCGCCTCCAGGTGGAGCACCCGGTCACCGAGGAGGTCGCCGGCATCGACCTCGTCCGCGAGATGTTCCGCATCGCCGACGGCGAGGAGCTCGGGTACGACGACCCGGTCCTGCGCGGCCACTCCTTCGAGTTCCGCATCAACGGCGAGGACCCGGGCCGCAACTTCCTGCCCGCGCCCGGTACGGTCACCCGGTTCGACCCGCCGTCGGGCCCGGGCGTGCGGCTGGACGCGGGCGTGGAGTCCGGCTCGGTCATCGGCCCGGCCTGGGACTCTCTGCTGGCCAAGCTGATCGTGACCGGCCGCACCCGCAAGGAGGCGCTGGAGCGGGCCGCCCGGGCTCTGGAGGAGTTCCAGGTGGAGGGCATGGCGACGGCCATCCCGTTCCACCGTGCGGTGGTCAGGGACCCGGCGTTCGCCCCGGAGGTCCACGGCCACAAGGGCCCCTTCACGGTCCACACCCGCTGGATCGAGACGGAGTTCGTCAACGAGATCAAGCCGTTCACGGCCCCCGCCGACGCGGAGACGGAGGAGGAGCCGGGCCGCGAGACGGTCGTCGTCGAGGTCGGCGGCAAGCGCCTGGAGGTCTCCCTGCCGTCGTCCCTGGGCATGTCCCTGGCCCGTACGGGCCTGGCGGCCGGCGCCAAGCCGAAGCGCCGCGCGGCGAAGAAGTCCGGCCCCGTCGCCTCCGGCGACACTCTCGCCTCCCCCATGCAGGGCACGATCGTCAAGATCGCCGTGGAGGAGGGCCAGGAGGTCAAGGAGGGTGACCTGGTGGTCGTCCTCGAGGCGATGAAGATGGAACAGCCCATCAACGCCCACAAGGCCGGCACGATCAAGGGCCTGACCGCGGAGGTCGGCGCCTCGATCACGTCCGGCGCCGCGATCTGCGAGATCAAGGACTGAGGCTGAGCCTGAGAGCGTGACAGCAGCGCCCGGCGCCCGGACCGACTCCGGCCGCCGGGCGCTTCTCGCGCCGAGCACCTGGCAGCAGGGGCCGTTGCGGGGGAAACCCTCGCCGCGTGCCTAGGGCCTTGTCGTTTGGATCATTCCGGCGTCGCGGGTCCCTCCGAGGCGCCGCAGGCCGGGCCGGACTGATCCGAACGACAGACCCTAGCGGCGTCGCAGATCCGCGACGCGACCCCGCTCCGCCCCCGGCGCCTGCTCACCCATGACCGTCCGCAGGCCCGCCGCCCCCGCTCCGGGGACCTGGCGGCGAGGACCGGGCAGGGACATGTCCCGGCGCTGCTGACGCGCCGGTACGGCATCACCCCCGGCCCCCGCGGCCCCCGAGGAGCCCGCAGAGCCGGACGACGCCCCCGGCACACCCGCCACGGCGATCTGCACGCCCTGGTCGGCCAGCGCCTGCAACTCCGTGGCCGCGCGGTCGTCGTGCGCGGGCGGCTCGTCGGTCACCAGCCGGGTGATGAGATCCGTCGGCACGGTCTGGAACATGGTGTCCGAGCCGAGCTTGGTGTGATCGGCGAGGACGACGACCTCCGCGGCGGCCTGCACCAGAGCCCGGTCGACGGACGCCGACAGCATGTTGGAGGTGGACAGCCCGCGCTCGGCGGTCAGGCCGCTGCCCGACAGGAAGGCTCTGGACACCCGCAGCCCCTGGAGGGACTGCTCGGCCCCGCTGCCCACCAGCGCGTAGTTGGAGCCGCGCAGCGTACCGCCGGTCATCACGACCTCCACCCGGTTGGCGTGCGCCAGCGCCTGCGCCACCAGGAGGGAGTTCGTGACCACGGTCAGCCCGGGCACCCGGGCGAGCCGGCGGGCCAGCTCCTGGGTGGTGGTGCCGGCCCCGACCACGATGGCCTCGCCCTCTTCCACGAAGTTGGCGGCGAGGTCGGCGATGGCGGTCTTCTCGGCGGTCGCGAGATGGGACTTCTGCGGAAAGCCGGACTCCCGCGTGAAACCGCCCGGCAGTACCGCACCGCCGTGCCGGCGGTCGAGGAGTCCTTCGGCCTCCAGCGCGCGCACGTCCCGCCGTACGGTCACTTCGGAGGTCTGGACGACGCGGGCGAGCTCACGGAGCGACACGGCCCCGTTCGCTCGCACCATTTCGAGGATCAATTGGCGACGTTCTGCAGCGAACACGAAACTGACAGTAACGCCAGCGACCGTCTGCTTTCAGCAGTTTGCGCTGAAGAGCGGAAGTTGTTCGCACGCAGCGGCGGGAAGTGGTATAGGACCTGGTCCCGCCGCCCATGTCGTACGCATGTGCGGCAACTCCCCGTGACCAGCGGGGAGTCGCATCCGGCCACCGAGGTGTCAGGCCTCGCCCGCCTTGCGGGTGTGCAGCTGCCGGGCGACCTCCGCGATCGAGCCGGACAGGGACGGGTACACCGTGAAGGCGTTCGCGATCTGCTCGACCGTCAGATTGTTGTCGACCGCGATCGAGATGGGGTGGATCAGTTCCGAGGCGCGCGGCGCCACGACGACCCCGCCCACCACGATGCCGGTGCCCGGGCGGCAGAAGATCTTGACGAAACCGTCGCGGATGCCCTGCATCTTCGCGCGCGGGTTGCGCAGCAGCGGCAGCTTCACGACCCTCGCGTCGATCTTCCCGGCGTCGACGTCGGCCTGGGTGTAACCGACGGTGGCGATCTCCGGGTCGGTGAAGACGTTGGACGAGACCGTCTTCAGGTTCAGGGGGGCCACCGCGTCGCCGAGGAAGTGGTACATGGCGATCCGGCCCTGCATGGCGGCCACCGACGCCAGGGCGAACACGCCGGTGACATCGCCGGCCGCGTACACGCCCGGAGCGGTCGTACGGGAGACCTTGTCGGTCCAGATGTGGCCGGACTCGCGCAGCTTGACCCCGGCCTCCTCCAGGCCCAGGTTCGCGCTGTTGGGGACGGCGCCGACCGCCATCAGGCAGTGCGAGCCGGTGATGACCCGGCCGTCGGAGAGCGTGACCTCGACCCGGTCGCCGACCCGCTTGGCGGACTGCGCGCGGGAGCGGGCCATGACGTTCATGCCGCGCCGCCGGAAGACGTCCTCCAGTACGGCGGCCGCGTCCGGGTCCTCGCCGGGCAGCACGCGGTCGCGGGACGACACGAGGGTGACCTTCGAGCCGAGGGCCTGGTAGGCGCCGGCGAACTCGGCACCGGTGACACCCGAGCCGACCACGATGAGCTCCTCGGGCAGCTCGGTGAGGTCGTACACCTGGGTCCAGTTCAGGATGCGCTCGCCGTCCGGGCGGGCGTCGGGCAGTTCGCGCGGGTGCCCGCCGGTCGCGATCAGGACAGCGTCGGCGGTGAGCGTCTCCTCGCTCCCGTCCGCCGCCGTGACGACGACCTTGCGCGATCCGTCCAGGGCCTGCATGCCGTCCAACCGGCCGCGCCCGCGCATGACGCGCGCGCCCGCCCGGGTGACGGAGGCGGTGATGTCGTGCGACTGGGCCAGCGCCAGCCGCTTCACACGGCGGTTGACCTTGCCGAGGTCCACGCCGATGATCCGGGCCGCCATCTCCTCGGGCGGGGTGTCGTCGGCGACGATGATGCCCAGTTCCTCGTACGAGGAGTCGAAGGTGGTCATCACCTCGGCCGTGGCGATGAGGGTCTTGGACGGCACGCAGTCGGTCAGTACCGACGCGCCGCCCAGACCGTCGCAGTCGACGACGGTCACCTCCGCACCGAGTTGCGCGGCCACCAGCGCCGCTTCGTATCCGCCGGGTCCGCCACCGATGATCACGATCCGAGTCACGTACTCCATTGTCCCGCACCCTTCAACGGGCGACCGCCCGGGGGCCCGGCCGATGCGGCTCTGTTACGGGAGTGACGCGGGGACGGCTGCCGTACCCTCTCCCCATGTCGCTCTACGCCGCGTACGCCGGCAACCTCGACGCGCGGCTGATGTCCCGCCGCGCCCCGCATTCGCCGCTGCGCGCCACCGGCTGGCTGAACGGGTGGCGGCTGACCTTCGGCGGCGAGCACATGGGCTGGGACGGCGCCCTCGCGACGATCGTCGAGGACCCCCTGGCCCAGGTCTTCGTCGCGCTGTACGACATCGCCCCCATGGACGAGGAGTCGCTCGACCGCTGGGAGGGCGTCGGCATGGACATATACCGCCGGATGCGCGTCCGCGTGCACACGCTGGACGGCGAGGAACCGGCCTGGGCGTACGTCCTGAACGCCTACGAGGGCGGCCTGCCCTCCGCCCGCTACCTGGGGGAGATCGCGGACGCGGCCGAGTCGGCGGGAGCTCCCCACGACTACGTCATGGAGCTGCGCAAGCGTCCCTGCTGACGCCTGGAGCCGCCTGCTCGCCGGACATCTCGCCGGACACTCGTCGGACCCGCGCCGGACACTCGTCGGCCGTCGTCGGAAACGACAAGACAACGATCGCGGTCTCGTGAGCTCTGGCATCTACGCGCGTAGGCCGAGACCGGCTACCCTCGACGGCGTGAACGCATCTCTTCTTCCGGACGACCTCCAGGGCGCCGCCCCCGTTGATCCCAGGGCCGCCGCCGACGCCGCCGCCGCTCGCCTGCGCGAACTCACGGGCGCCGAGATCCACGACGTCGCCCTCGTGATGGGCTCCGGCTGGGCGCCGGCCGTCGACGCCCTCGGCGAGCCCGACGCCGAGCTCGCCGTCACCGAGCTGCCCGGTTTCCCGCCGCCGGCGGTCGAGGGCCACGGAGGCAAGATCCGCTCGTACCGGATCGGCGACAAGCGCGCGCTGGTCTTCCTGGGCCGTACGCACTACTACGAGGGCCGCGGTGTGGCCGCCGTCGCCCACGGGGTGCGCACCGCCGTGTCGGCCGGCTGCAAGACCGTGATCCTCACCAACGGCTGCGGCGGCCTGCGCGAGGGCATGTACCCCGGCCAGCCGGTCCTGATCAGCGACCACATCAACCTCACGGCGACGTCCCCCATCGTCGGCGCGAACTTCGTCGATCTGACGGACCTGTACTCGCCGCGGCTGCGCGCGCTGTGCAAGGAGATCGACCCCACGCTGGAGGAGGGCGTCTACGCCCAGTTCCCCGGCCCGCACTACGAGACGCCGGCCGAGATCCGGATGGCCCGGGTCATCGGCGCGGACCTGGTGGGCATGTCGACGGTCCTGGAGGCCATCGCCGCCCGGGAGGCCGGGGCGGAGGTGCTGGGCATCTCCCTGGTCACCAACCTCGCCGCGGGCATGACGGGCGAGCCGCTGAACCACGAGGAGGTTCTCCAGGCGGGCCGTGACTCCGCCGCGCGGATGGGATCGCTGCTGGCGCAGGTGCTCGGGCGGATCTGACGGCTGGAGGGGCCCGGCCGCGGTGGCGGGCGGCGGTAGCGGGTACCCGGCGTCGTGGCCGGCGGGCGCGGTGCGGCCCGGGGCCGGGGTGACGCGGGCCGTGAGGCCCGGAGCCGCGGTGTGTCTGCCCCGCCCGGCCCGGACGCGGCGGACCTCCTCGCCCGGGGCCAGGAGTGGTCGTGCCGCCCCGGGACCACGGCGTACCCAGCCGCCCGGGACCGTGGAGTACGTCCCGTCCGCCCCGGAACTGTGGGGGGCTCCCCACCCGCCCCCGGAGGAGGTACCTCTGCCGCCCCAGCTCTCGGGGTACGTCAGCGCACCACCCCAGCCGCCCCGGGACCGTGGGGGTGCGGTCACCGCCCGGCCCGGGACACCTCTGCCGCCAGGGCCGTGCGGTACGCCCCGACCGGCCCGTAACCGTGCGGCATCTCCCCACCCCCAGGACCACGGCACACCTCCCCACCCACCCAGGACAGCGGCGCCACCCCACCCGGCGGGGGACCACGGAGCCCCCACCCGCGTAGGCGCGACAGCAACCACGACACAACGAGAGGCTGACCGACCGTGCAGGACGTGCAGGACGAACTCATCGCACAGGCCCGGGCCTGGCTCGCCGAGGACCCCGACCCGGAGACCCGCGCCGAGCTCGCCGAGCTCATCGACGCCAAGGACCACGCCGAGCTGGCCGCCCGCTTCGGCGGCACCCTCCAGTTCGGCACCGCCGGCCTGCGCGGCGAACTCGGCGCCGGCCCCCTGCGCATGAACCGCTCGGTCGTCATCCGCGCCGCCGCGGGTCTCGCCGCGTACCTGAAGAAGAACGGCCATGACAACGGCCTCGTCGTCATCGGCTACGACGCCCGCCACAAGTCGGCGGACTTCGCGCGCGACACCGCCTCCGTGATGACGGGCGCGGGCCTGCGGGCCGCCGTACTCCCCCGCCCCCTGCCGACCCCCGTCCTCGCCTTCGCCATCCGGTACCTCGGCGCGGTCGCCGGCGTGGAGGTCACCGCCAGCCACAACCCGCCGCGCGACAACGGCTACAAGGTGTACCTCGGCGACGGCTCCCAGATCGTGCCGCCCGCCGACGCGGAGATCGCCGCCGAGATCGCGGCCGTCCCCTCCCTCACGGTCGTCCCCCGCCCGACCGAAGGCTGGGAGATCCTCGACGACACCGTCCTGGACGCCTACCTCGCCCGCACCGACGCCGTGCTCGCCGAGGACTCCCCCCGTACGGCCCGCACGGTCTACACGGCGATGCACGGCGTCGGCAAGGACGTCCTCCTGGCCGCCTTCGCCCGCGCCGGCTTCCCCGAGCCGGTGCTCGTCGCCGAGCAGGCCGAGCCCGACCCGGACTTCCCCACCGTGGCCTTCCCCAACCCGGAGGAGCCCGGCGCGATGGACCTGGCCTTCGCCCAGGCCCGTGAGACCGGTCCCGACCTGGTCATCGCCAACGACCCGGACGCCGACCGGTGCGCCGTGGCGGTCCGGGACGGCGACGACTGGCGGATGCTGCGCGGCGACGAGGTCGGCGCCCTCCTCGCCGCCCACCTGGTCCGCCGTGGCGCCACCGGCACCTTCGCGGAGTCGATCGTCTCCTCCTCCCTCCTCGGCCGGATCGCCGGCAAGGCGGGCCTGCGCCACACCGAGACCCTCACCGGCTTCAAGTGGATCGCCCGCGCGGAGGGCCTGCGCTACGGCTACGAGGAGGCCCTCGGCTACTGCGTCGACCCCGACGGCGTACGCGACAAGGACGGCATCACGGCGGCCCTGCTCATCACCGAACTGGCCTCCGTCCTGAAGGAGGAGGGCCGTACGCTCCTCGACCTGCTCGACGACCTGGCCGTGGAACACGGTCTGCACGCCACCGACCAGCTCTCGGTGCGCGTCCAGGACCTCTCCCTCATCGCGGCCGCGATGCGTCGCCTGCGCGAGCAGCCCCCGACCCGCCTCGGCGGCCTGACCGTCACCCGCTCCGAGGACCTCACCCAGGGCACGGACACCCTGCCGCCCACCGACGGCCTGCGCTACACCCTCGACGGGGCCCGGGTGATCGTCCGCCCCAGCGGCACGGAACCCAAGCTGAAGTGCTACCTGGAGGTCGTGGTCCCGGTCGCCGCGCACGCCGGCCTGCCCGCGGCGCGGGCGAAGGCGACGGACCTGCTGACGTCGATCAAGCGGGACCTGGCGGCGGCTGCGGGCATCTGACCCAGCCGGTTCGGCCGGTCAGCGCGGCTGCCACACCGGGGCAGCCACCGGCGCCGCGCACGGCTACCACCACCACCGGCCGGCGGCCACCACCGCCCCGAACACACCACCGAGCACCAGCGCCACAGGCCACAACGCCCGCCCCCGCTCCTGCCGCCCGCTGCGCGCACCGGGCCGCAGGGCGGGGTCGCGGCGCAGGGCGGTGAGCTCCGTGACGAGGGCGTCGTACGGGTGGGTCAGACCCCGCCGGCGCTCGAGCCACGGCCAGCGCGGCGCCGCGACACTCCACAGTTCGCCTCCGCGCCACCGCAGCCTCAGCTCGAAGGACTCCCGGCGCACCGCGCCCAGGTCGTCCCAGGGGATGAGGACGGGTCCGCGCAGACGGCCGTTGAGCCACAGCCCGTCCCGGTCGGCGGTCAGGCGCCAGCAGAGCTTGACGGGGAGCCGCACCGAGACGAACACCAGCACGGCCCCGGCGACGAGCTGCCGCCAGAGCGGCAACCCGGCGTCGGTGGCGGGCTCCCAGAAGACGCACAGGGCGCACAGCGCCATGAACGCACTCGCCAGCCAGTCCACCGGCCCCGCCCGCCAGCACCGGACCGGCCCCTGCCCGGCCTCCTCCCCGGCGGTGACCTGCGCGTGTACGGGGTCCGGGTTCTCCTCCTCGGCCCGCCGCCGCTTCTCCGGCTCCGGGAACGGCCGCACCGGCCCGTTCGACCACTCCACCCGGGGCGGCTTGCCCGGCTCCTCGGCGGCACTGACGATCAGCACCTCGGCACCGTCGCAGGGCGCCCCGTACAGCACGGCCTCCCGCAGCGGCCCGGGCCGCTCGCCCTCGTCCCCGCCCACGTCGTCGTCCCCGCCCTCGTCGTCGTCCTCGTCCGGGGACCTCTCCCCGTCGTCCGGGGAGCTCTGCTCGGACACCCACACGCTGAACAGCGGCCGCACCCCCTGCGCGTCGTCCGCGGCGAACACCTCGGTGTGCCCCTCCGCGGTGTCCCGCACCAGGACACGCAGCACGGGTGCCGGTGCGGCGCGCAGCCGGGTGGCGCGGTACCGGCCCAGGGCCGCGGAGACCAGCACGGTGAGCCCGAAACCGACCACCAGACAACCGCAGGCGGCGACCGCCCGCCGTGTCTCCGGAGCGTCCCAGAACCGCTGGGCGGCCAGCACCCCGCCTCCCGCCGCCAGCAGGAACATCCCGATCGCGGCGAGGAGACGCCCCCGCGGGACGGGACCGCCGGTCTGCGGCGGCGCAGCGGTCACGCCCCGGGCCGCCGCGAGGGCCGCAGCCCGCTGCCGGGCCCGCGCCCGTATCCGCGGTTCGGCGAGCAGCAGGGCGGCCGCCGCGACCACCACCGCGAGCACGGTTCCGGGCCACGGCAGCCGTCCGGTCGCGGCCACGGCGACGAGGACCGGCGCCGAGAACCGCACCACTTCCGGGCGTATCACCGGCCACAGCAGGTGAAGGGAGAGCAGCGCCGTGACGTACGGGGGCAGCCCGGCCCAGGCCAGTGCCGGCGTGGCGGCCAGGGCGCACCACCACACCGCGTCGAGACGGCCGGAGGCCGGCCGCACCGGTACCCAGCGCGGCGGCAGTGCCGCCGTCCAGCGGTGTGCCTGGTCCGTGTCCCAGGGGGCGCAGCCGTCGGGCAGGGCGTCGGCGGGCAGCGGCAGGGGCTGCCGGGCGTGCGTGGTCATCACTGCGCAGACGCCCGGCCCGCCCCGGCGGTTGCGGTCACGGTGGGCCCCCGGCCGGGCCCGGCCCCGCTCAGCCCCCCGCCAGCAGAATCACCAGCAGCACCGCTCCGGCCGCCGCCGGGCCCAGGATCTCGTACGCCCACCGCACGGTCACCTCGCCCTGCGCGGACTCGGCCTGCTGCCGGTCGGCGTGCAGCCGGCGCAGTTCGTCCATGATCTGGTCGGTCTCCGCCCGGACCGGCCCCTCGGGCACCGGCCCGCCGCTGCCCAGACCGAAGGCCCCACCCAGTCCGAGCCCCCTGGACCGGCCTCCGGTGCCGCCGCGGGCCTGCTCGGCCGCCGCCCGCATCTCGCGCCGGGCGGCCTTCTTGCGGGCGCGCAGCGACACGGGCAGGGCCCACAGCTGGTACGTGGTGCCGGAGGTGGTGACGGCCTCGTTGGAGTAGCCGGACTTGAGCGTGGCCACCTGGCCCCAGGGCAGGACGACGATCCGGAAGGGGTTGCGCACGCGCAGCCGGTCGTCGTTGACGTACACGGCGGGGCGCAGCGTGAAGGCGACGACCAGGGGTACGACGAGGAGCAGCGCGGCGAGCGCCACCCACGGGGTGCGGCCCTGCCCCGACAGGACGGCGTCGATGCCGAACCAGCCGGCGACGCCGAGCAGCAGCACACCGCCGGCGATGCCCGCGGCGGACCGGTGGACCCGGTCCTTGAACTCGGGCCCCGAGGGCTGCGGCGCGGGTGACTGGGGCTCCGGGGTCGTCATGGTCCCGATTCTGCCTCAGGCCCGCGGCGGCGGGCCGACCGACCGGGGCGTACGGGACCGGGCCGGAGCGGGCAGCCGTCCGTCTTCTCGGGGTGTACAGCCGCTACGCGCGTAGATATGCTCGTCTGGTGACCATGCCCACCACTGCACTCCCGCACTCGCTCTCAGACGTCACCGCGTCCGACAGCACGCTGCGCCGCTTCCTCCACGGGCTGCCCGGCGTCGACGCGGTCGGCCTGGAGGCGCGTGCCGCCTCCCTCGGCACCCGTTCGATCAAGACGACCGCGAAGGCGTACGCCATCGACCTCGCCATCTCGATGGTCGACCTGACGACGCTGGAAGGCGCGGACACCCCGGGCAAGGTCCGGGCGCTCGGCGCCAAGGCGGTGCGTCCCGACCCGACCGACCGCACCACCCCCGCCACGGCCGCGGTCTGCGTCTATCCCGACATGGTGGCCGTGGCGAAGGAGGCCGTCGCCGGCTCGGGCGTGAAGGTCGCCTCGGTCGCCACCGCCTTCCCGGCCGGCCGCGCCCCGCTCTCCGTCAAGCTGGCGGACGTGCGCGAGGCCGTCGCCGCCGGCGCCGACGAGATCGACATGGTCATCGACCGCGGGGCGTTCCTCGCGGGCCGATACTTGAAGGTGTACGACGAGATCGCCGCCGTGAAGGAGGCCTGCGGGACCTCGGCCCGCCTGAAGGTCATCTTCGAGACGGGCGAGCTGTCGACGTACGACAACATCCGCCGCGCGAGCTGGCTCGGCATGCTGGCCGGGGCGGACTTCATCAAGACCTCGACCGGCAAGGTCGCCGTCAACGCGACTCCGGCGAACACCCTGCTGATGCTGGAGGCCGTGCGGGACTTCCGCGCCCAGACCGGCGTCCAGGTCGGTGTGAAGCCGGCCGGCGGCATCCGCACCAGCAAGGACGCGATCAAGTTCCTGGTCCTGGTCAACGAGACCGCCGGCGAGGACTGGCTGGACAACCACTGGTTCCGCTTCGGCGCCTCCTCGCTGCTGAACGACCTGCTGATGCAGCGCCAGAAGCTGGCCACCGGCCGCTACTCCGGCCCCGACTACGTGACGGTGGACTGATCACCATGACCATGGAAAAGCGGTCACCCGCATTCGCCTACGCCCCGGCGCCCGAGTCCCGCTCGATCGTCGACATCGCCCCGTCCTACGGCCTGTTCATCGACGGCGAGTTCGTGGAGGCGGCCGACGGCAAGGTCTTCAAGACGGTCTCCCCCAGCACGGAGGAGGTGCTGTCCGAGGTCGCCCAGGCCGGTGCCGAGGACGTCGACCGCGCCGTCAGGGCCGCCCGCAAGGCCTTCGAGAAGTGGTCGGCGCTGCCCGGCTCCGAGCGGGCCAAGTACCTGTTCCGGATCGCGCGGATCATCCAGGAGCGCAGCCGTGAGCTGGCCGTCCTGGAGACGCTCGACAACGGCAAGCCCATCAGGGAGACCCGCGACGCCGACCTCCCGCTGGTCGCCGCGCACTTCTTCTACTACGCGGGCTGGGCCGACAAGCTGGAGCACGCCGGTTTCGGCCCGGACCCCAGGCCGCTGGGCGTGGCCGGCCAGGTCATCCCCTGGAACTTCCCGCTGCTGATGCTGGCGTGGAAGATCGCCCCGGCCCTCGCCACCGGCAACACGGTCGTGCTGAAGCCGGCCGAGACCACCCCCCTGTCGGCCCTGTTCTTCGCGGACATCTGCCGCCAGGCGGGCCTGCCGAAGGGCGTCGTCAACATCCTTCCCGGCTACGGCGACACCGGCGCCGCGCTCGTCGCGCACCCGGACGTGAACAAGGTCGCCTTCACCGGTTCCACCGCCGTCGGCAAGGAGATCGCCCGGACGGTCGCGGGCACCCGCAAGAAGCTCACCCTGGAACTGGGCGGCAAGGGCGCCAACATCGTCTTCGACGACGCCCCGATCGACCAGGCCGTCGAGGGCATCGTCAACGGCATCTTCTTCAACCAGGGCCAGGTCTGCTGCGCGGGCAGCCGTCTCCTCGTCCAGGAGTCGATCCACGACGAGCTGCTGGAGTCGCTCAAGCGCCGCCTGTCGACGCTCCGTCTCGGCGACCCGCTGGACAAGAACACCGACATCGGCGCGATCAACTCCGAGGAGCAGCTCACCCGCATCACCTCGCTCGTCGAGCAGGGCGAGGCGGAGGGCGCCGAGCGCTGGTCCCCGGCCTGTGAGATCCCGGCCTCCGGGTACTGGTTCGCCCCGACGCTCTTCACCAACGTCACCCAGGCGCACACCATCGCCCGCGACGAGATCTTCGGCCCGGTGCTGTCGGTGCTGACCTTCCGTACGCCGGACGAGGCGGTCGCGAAGGCCAACAACACGCCGTACGGCCTGTCGGCCGGCGTCTGGACCGAGAAGGGCTCCCGGATCCTGGCGGTGGCGAACAAGCTCCGCGCGGGCGTCGTCTGGTCCAACACGTTCAACAAGTTCGACCCGACCTCGCCGTTCGGCGGCTACAAGGAGTCGGGCTTCGGCCGCGAGGGCGGCCGCCACGGCCTGGAGGCGTACCTCGATGTCTGACCGTTTGAGCGTCTTCAAGACCTACAAGCTGTACGTCGGGGGCAAGTTCCCCCGCTCCGAGAGCGGCCGGGTGTACGAAGTGACCGACCCGAAGGGCAAGTGGCTGGCCAACGCCCCGCAGTCGAGCCGTAAGGACGCCCGCGACGCGGTCGTGGCCGCCCGCAAGGCCTTCCCGGCCTGGTCGGGGGCGACGGCGTACAACCGCGGGCAGATCCTCTACCGCGTCGCGGAGATGCTGGAGGGCCGCAGGGACCAGTTCGTCCGCGAGGTGGCGGACGCAGAGGGCCTGTCGAAGTCGAAGGCGGCCGAGCAGGTCGAGGCGACGATCGACCGCTGGGTGTGGTACGCGGGCTGGACCGACAAGATCGCCCAGGTGGTCGGTGGCGGCAACCCGGTCGCGGGCCCGTTCTTCAACCTCTCCTCCCCCGAGCCGACGGGCGTGGTCGCGGTGCTCGCGCCGCAGGAGTCGTCCTTCCTGGGCCTGGTGTCGGTGCTCGCGCCGGTGATCGCGACCGGCAACACGGCCGTGGTCGTGGCGAGCGAGCGGTCCCCGCTGCCGGCCCTGTCGCTGGGCGAGGTCCTGGCGACCTCGGACGTCCCCGGCGGCACGGTCAACATCCTCTCCGGCCGTACGGCGGAGATCGCCGCGCCGCTGGCGGCCCACCAGGACGTCAACGCGATCGACCTGGCCGGCGCCGACGAGTCGCTGGCGAAGGAACTGGAGATCGCGGCGGCCGACAACCTCAAGCGGGTGCTGCGTCCACAGCCTGTGGACCACGCGCGGACCCCGGGCATCGACCGTATGACGGCGTTCCTGGAGACGAAGACGGTCTGGCACCCGACGGGGTCGCTGGGCGCGTCCGGTTCCTCGTACTAGGCGCGCGGGAACCGCACCGGCCGGGCAGCCCCGCCCTCCTGTGTCCGGGAGGGCGGGGCTGCCGCGCCTCACCGGGCGGCGCCGCCCTGCCGCGGCAACTGCCGAGCTGACGGGCCGGAAGCCGGCGACCTCGGTGCCCACGCAGGGCGTGCGCCGCACCGGAGAGCGTCGGGGCGTCCGCGGCGGCGGCCTTCGCCGCTCCCGCCGCCTGCCACCTTCCGGCTCCATACGGTCATCAGGTGTGCGCGAAGGGTAGTCAAGGTGTGACGCGCGCTGCAAAGCCGGCCCGCGGGGTCGTACGGCGGCCGATCGATGCCTCACACTGGTGTCCCGTGAGCTTCCCACCACCCATACCGACGCGAGTCGTGCTGCTCTGCGGCCCCTCCGGCTCCGGCAAGTCCCTCCTCGCGGCCCGCTCCGGCCTCCCGGTGCTGCGGCTCGACGACTTCTACAAGGAGGGCGACGACCCGACCCTGCCGCTGGTGGCGGGGAGCTCCGACATCGACTGGGACCACCCGGACTCCTGGGACGCGGACGCGGCCGTCGCCGCCATCGCCGAGCTGTGCCGCACGGGTCGTACGCACGTCCCCCTCTACGACATCGCGCTCAGCGCCCGCACCGGCGAGGACACGGTCGACATCGGGCGGACCCCGCTGTTCATCGCGGAGGGCATCTTCGCCGCGGAGATAGTCTCGCGCTGCCGGGACCTGGGCCTGCTTGCCGACGCGCTGTGCCTGAGCCGCGGCGCGGTGACGACCTTCCGCCGCCGCTTCCTGCGCGACCTCAGGGAGGGCCGCAAGTCGGTGCCGTTCCTGCTGCGCCGCGGCTGGCGGCTGATGCGGCAGGAGCGCGGGATCATCGCCCGTCAGACGGCCCTGGGGGCCCACGCGTGCGACCGGGACGAGGCGCTGGGCCGGCTGGCGGCAGCGGCCGCGGGACACCGCCCGGCCGCGCGTACGGCGGCCTGACCGGCACACCCGGCCCGGGCAAGTGAAAAGCGGGACTGGACGGACCCCCCGGCCCTCCAGTCCCGCTCCCCCGTGCTTCCCCCGTACTCCCCCGTGTCCCCCCAGGTCCCGTGTCCCCCGTGGTGGTGCTTCCCCCGTGGTCCCCCCGGACCACGAACACCGGGACCTGTCAGGAAGACTCCGGCGACCCTCCCCCGAGCCACCCGGAGCCCGTCTTCATCCCCGTTCCCCCGGACCTTCAGGCGACCAGCTCGCCGAAGGCGTCCTCCTGGTCACGGCCGAAGCTGAGGACCTCGTCCTCGCGCAGCCGGCGCAGCGACCGCCAGATGCTGGACTTCACCGTGCCGACACTGATGTCGAGGATCTCCGCGATCTCCGGGTCCGTGCGGCCCTCGTAGTAGCGCAGGACCAGCATGGTGCGCTGGAGTTCGGGCAGCCGGGCCAGCGCCTGCCACAGCACCGCGCGCAGCTCGGTGCCGCGCATCGCGTCCGTGTCGCCGGGCGTCTCCGGCAGTTCCTCGGTCGGGTACTCGTTGAGCTTGCGGCGCCGCCAGGCGCTGATGTGCAGGTTGGTCATGGTGCGGCGCAGGTATCCGCCGACCGCCGCCTTGTCACTGATCCGGTCCCACGCCTTGTACGTCGAGAACAGCGCGCTCTGCAGCAGGTCCTCGGCCTCGAAGCGGTCGCCGGTGAGGTGGTAGGCGGTGGCGTACAGGGAGGCGCGGCGCTCTTTGACGTAGGCGGTGAACTCCGCCTCCGACAGCGAACGGCGCTCCCCCGAGTCCTCCCTGTACGCGGCTCCCCCGTGCGCCTCCCCCGTGTGCGCGTCAACCACCGTCATGTAACCGGTGTGCTGACGCCCGGTGCCGCGAGCGCACCCCCGCCCGCTCACGACACCGGACTTCTCACTGCCCCGGTGCACGTCGTGCAGACGCGTGATCACTGCGCTGGTGCTGGTGCCGTGCAGCGTGTTCATCTCGCGCCCCCCGTCGTGGACTTCCGGTGTGCGGCCCGCCTGGTGGGGCGGGCTGCCTTGCCTGTGCCGAAAAGCTTGCCGCCGCACTTTCATCGCCGTGTCCGCCGACTGTCACAGGCCTGTCACAGGGGCGGGTGACAGTAGGGCCACAGGCCGTTCACATGCGTCGGGGCCACCGGAGCGGCCCATCTGGGCCCACAGGTCGAACCCCGCCCCCTCCATGGGCCAGAATGAGCCCGTGCCTTCCCTGTTGCTGATCGAGGACGACGACGCCATCCGGACGGCCCTGGAGCTTTCTCTCACGCGCCAGGGACACCGCGTGGCGACCGCTGCCAGCGGTGAGGACGGTCTGAAGCTGCTGCGTGAGCAGCGGCCGGATCTGATCGTGCTGGACGTGATGCTGCCCGGCATCGACGGCTTCGAGGTGTGCCGGCGCATCCGGCGCACGGACCAGCTGCCGATCATCCTGCTGACCGCGCGCAGCGACGACATCGACGTCGTGGTCGGCCTGGAGTCCGGCGCCGACGACTATGTCGTCAAGCCGGTGCAGGGGCGGGTGCTCGACGCCCGGATCCGGGCGGTGCTGCGGCGCGGGGAGCGGGAGTCCAGCGACTCGGCGACCTTCGGCAGCCTGGTCATCGACCGCTCGGCGATGACCGTGACCAAGAACGGCCAGGACCTCCAGCTCACCCCGACCGAGCTGCGGCTGCTGCTGGAGCTGAGCCGGCGGCCGGGGCAGGCGCTGTCGCGGCAGCAGCTGCTGCGGCTGGTGTGGGAGCACGACTACCTCGGTGACTCGCGGCTGGTGGACGCCTGTGTCCAGCGGCTGCGTGCCAAGGTCGAGGACGTGCCGTCCTCCCCGACGCTGATCCGTACCGTGCGCGGTGTCGGCTACCGGCTGGATCCGCCTCAGTGACACAGGAACACCAGGGGGGTCTGCGCGGCTGGGCCGCGGCGCGCAAGGGAGTCTGGTCGCGGCTGCGCCTGACCAGCCTGCGTCTGCGGCTGGTGGTCGTGTTCGGGCTGGTCGCCCTGACGGCCGCCGTGTCCGCGTCCGCCATCGCGTACTGGCTCAACCGCGAGGCCGTGCTCACGCGTGCCCAGGACGCGGTGCTGAGCGACTTCCAGCAGGAGATGCAGAACCGGGCGGGGGCGCTGCCCATGCGTCCGACGCAGGACGAACTCCAGCGCACCGCGGGGCAGATGGCGGGCAACAGCCAGCGCTTCAGCGTGCTGCTGGTCGCGCAGAACGCCGAGGGGAAGACGGTCTACGGCAGCTCCGGCGGCCTGAACGGCTTCTCGCTGGCGGACGTGCCGGCCTCGCTGCGCGAGGCGGTGAACAAGCGGCAGAAGGTCACCTCGGCGAACAAGTCCCCGTACCACCTGTACTGGCAGCGGATCGTCGAGAACGACACCCCCTACCTGGTGGCCGGCACACGGGTGATCGGCGGTGGCCCGACCGGGTACATGCTCAAGTCGCTGGAGCCGGAGGCCAAGGACCTCAACTCGCTGGCCTGGTCGCTGGGGATCGCCACCGGCCTGGCGCTGATCGGATCCGCGCTGCTCGCGCAGGCCGCCGCGACGACGGTGCTCAAGCCGGTGCAGCGGCTCGGGGCGGCCGCCCGGCGGCTCGGCGAGGGCAAGCTGGACACCCGGCTCAGGGTGTCGGGCACCGACGAACTCGCCGACCTGTCACGGACGTTCAACAACGCGGCCGAGGCGCTGGAGAAACGGGTCGCCGAGATGGCCGCCCGGGACGAGGCCTCCCGCCGGTTCGTGGCGGACATGAGCCATGAACTGCGCACGCCGCTCACCGCGATCACGGCCGTCACCGAGGTGCTGGAGGAGGAGCTGGAGTCCGAGGGCGGCGGCATCGACCCCATGATCGAACCGGCCGTGCGGCTGGTCGTCAGCGAGACCCGGCGGCTCAACGACCTGGTCGAGAACCTCATGGAGGTCACCCGGTTCGACGCGGGCACCGCCCGGCTGGTCCTCGACGACGTCGACGTCGCCGACCAGATCACGGCGTGCATCGACGCGCGGGCCTGGCTGGACGCGGTGGAGCTGGACGCCGAGCGGGGCATCCACGCCCGCCTCGACCCGCGCCGCCTGGACGTGATCCTGGCCAACCTCATCGGCAACGCGCTCAAGCACGGCGGGTCGCCGGTGCGGGTGGCCGTCCGCGAGGCGGACGACTCGGTCGTCATCGAGGTCCGCGACCACGGCCCCGGCATCCCCGCGGACGTGCTGCCGCACGTCTTCGACCGCTTCTACAAGGCCAGCGCCTCCCGGCCGCGCTCCGAGGGCAGCGGCCTGGGTCTGTCCATCGCCCTGGAGAACGCCCACATCCACGGCGGCGAGATCACCGCCGCGAACTCCCCCGAGGGCGGCGCGGTGTTCACCCTGCGCCTGCCCCGCGACGCCTCGGATCTGACCCAGCAGCCGGACGACGGCGGCCGGGGCGGCCAGGCCCCCGGCAAGGACGAGGACGCGAAGGGAGACGCCTGATGACCGCACACCGTCTGCCGGCCCGCCCCTCGGGCAGCCCGGGCACCGGCCCCGGGCACAGCCCGGCCCAGGCGGCGGCCCGGCTGGACCCGTCCGCCTCCGGCGGCGGCTCACGGCGCCCCTCGGCCGTCGCGCGCCGGGGCGCGCGGTGGGGACGGGCGGGGGTCGTGGGGCGGCTGCTCGGGGTCGCCGGGATGGCCGTACTGGTCGCCGGGTGCGGGATACGGGCCACCGAGGTGCCGACGGACTTCGGGGCCGCGCCCTCGCGGACGCGGTGCTCGCTCGCCGAGCCGGACATCTCGACGCAGGCGGCGCGGGGTCTGCCGGTGCAGGTGTTCCTGCTGTGCCGGGCGTCGCTGGTGGCGGTGGACCGGACCGTACGCGTCCCGGACGGCGCGGCGGACTCCGAGCGGCGTGTCGTCGTCGCGCAGGGGCTGCTGGACGAGCTGTCGGCGCCGCAGTCGGCCGCCGAGAAGGAGGCCGGGTACAGCACGGACGTACGCGGCGGCCTGACGGTGAGCGGGCCGCGTCCCGGCGACCCGGACGACGCGCTGCGGCTGAGTGTCCCGCCCGGCGACCTGACCTCCTACGCCCTCGCCCAGATCGTCTGCACGTTCTCCGACTCGGCGGCCGGCGAGGGCGACGGGTCGGTGATCCTCGGCGGGCCCGGCAACGAGGCGCCGCGCCGGTACGCGTGCACGGACCAGGTCCGCGACCGGCCCGGCAGCAAGGAACCCGCGTCGACGGAGGTCACCGGCGGCTGAGGGCCGCCGCCGGCCCGCTGTGGCGCATGCCTCATCCCCGTACCGGGGGACGTCCCGGAACCGATCGTGCCGAACGCCGCGTCTTGGGGGGCGTGCAGCGTCAAGGCTCCATCGGCGGCAGCGCCGCGATCCGCATCCGTGTGACGGGAGGTGTCCTCCTGGTCGCACATCTCGCGTTCGTCGCCTGGTTCTCGCTGCGACCGCTGGACGTCCCCTGGGTGATGCCCGCCAATCTGCGCCCGTTCGCCGGGATCCGCGCCGACCTCGCGCTGGGCTGGCCCGCGGCGGCGCAGCGCATCGGTACGGGCCTCGCCCTGCTGGCGCCGCTGGGTGTGCTGCTGCCGATGGCGGGCGGGCGGCTGGCCGTCTCCCGGCTGGGGTCGCTGCTGCGGACCGTCACCGCGGGCGCCCTGCTGTCGCTGGGCATCGAGCTGGTGCAGACCGCGGTGCCCGGGCAGGTCGCGGACGTCGACTCGCTGCTGCTGAACACGGTGGGCGTGGCCCTGGCCCACCTGGCCGTCGTGCCCGCGGGCCGCTCCTGGCTGCGCCGCCGGGCCGAGCACCGGTCCCGGTCGGCCGTCGCGAAGGAGGAGCCGGCTCAGGGTCGGACCCCGACGATTCCCAGGGTCGGGATCGCCCCGTGGAGCGACGCTCTGCCCCCTTCGTCTCCGTAACGTGGAGAGCAGATGAGGCAGCCAGAGGGCAGGCCTCCCGCCCACTGCTCACGAAGGAGCCGCACATGTCCCGCCTCGCCCGCCCCACCAACGGCCGCATGATCGGTGGAGTGTGTGCCGCCCTCGCCCGGCGCTTCGGCACCTCCGCGACGACGATGCGCGTCATCTTCCTGCTGTCCTGCCTGCTGCCCGGCCCGCAGTTCCTGCTCTACATCGCGCTGTGGATCCTGCTGCCGTCGGAGGACAAGGTGCGCACGGCCTGGTGAGGCCGTCGCCCGACGTACGTACACCGATGGGGCGCACCCTTGTCCGGGGTGCGCCCCATCGGCGTGTGGTGCGGCTCGCGTCGGCTCAGCCGAGCGGGGCCCCGTTCACCGCGCCCTGCGTGGGCAGGCCCTGCACCGGCAGACCGCCGAGCAGGCCGGTGGGCGGCGTGGCCAGGCCCTGGGAGAGCTGCTCCTCGGCCAGCTGCCGGGCGGCCGGCTGCGCGGTCTGCAGACCGGAGCCGGCCACGGCCTGCCCCTGCTCCACGGCCTGACCGGCGTCGGGCAGCACCTGGGAGACCTGCTCCGTGGGAAGCGTCTTGTTCACGGTCTCCAGGGTCGGGCCGGCGTCCGGGAGCGCCGGGGCCGCGTTGGCGGCCCCCGCACCGGCGGCGGCGAAGGCGGCACCGAGGGCGGCGACACCGAGGGTCTTGGCAGCGGACTGCTTCATGGAATACGTCCTCGACATGACTCGATAAGGGATCACTGGGTGGTGAATGGTCCAGCGACCGTAAAAGGGCGGGATTGCCCGCCGCAAACATCGAGAGGCGGGCGCATCCGGTCCCGTGTCGAGCCGTGTCGGTTTCTACCGCTGTGCAGATCCGCTGGTAGACGCGGTCTGCTGGAACAGCCATTCGGACTTCAGCTCGGCGTAGCCGGGCTTGATGACGTCATTGATCATGGCCAGCCGTTCATCGAAAGGAATGAATGCTGATTTCATCGCATTGACGGAGAACCACTGAAGGTCGTCGAGCGTGTAACCGAAGGCCTCGACAAGATGCTCGAATTCCCGGCTCATGCTGGTGTGGGACATCAGGCGGTTGTCGGTGTTGACCGTGGCCCGGAAGTGCAGCCGGCGCAGCAGGCCGATGGGGTGCTCGGCGTAGGAGGAGGCCGCCCCGGTCTGGAGGTTGGAGCTCGGGCACAGCTCCAGCGGGATGCGCTTGTCCCGGACGTACGACGCGAGCCGCCCGAGTTCGATGGTGCCGTCGTCGTGGACCTGGATGTCGTCGATGATGCGCACTCCGTGCCCGAGCCGGTCGGCGCCGCACCACTGGAGGGCCTGCCAGATGGACGGCAGGCCGAAGGCCTCTCCCGCGTGGATGGTGAAGTGGTTGTTCTCGCGCTTGAGGTACTCGAAGGC
The DNA here is from genome assembly GCF_040678435.1 of Streptomyces sp. NPDC052682. Taxonomy (NCBI): domain Bacteria; kingdom Bacillati; phylum Actinomycetota; class Actinomycetes; order Kitasatosporales; family Streptomycetaceae; genus Streptomyces; species Streptomyces sp. NPDC052682. The sequence continues at coordinate 388,558 of NZ_JBFATS010000003.1, forward strand.
GTCCAGGTGCCGGGTGGGCGGGTAACCGGCCTCGGCGCCCGCGATGTCGAAGCCGACGACGCCCAGGTCGCGGTAGCGGTTGGCGAGTTCGGCGATCTCCAGGGCGCGGGCGGCGTGCCGCATGGCGGTGAGCAGGGCGCCGATGCGGATGCGGTGCCCGTTGGCCCTCGCGCGCCGTTCGCCTTCCCGGAAGCCCTCGTTGACGGCCTCGACGACCTCTTCGAGGATGAGCCCCTTGTTCAGGTGCTGTTCGGGGGCGTAGCGGACCTCGGCGTAGACGACACCGTCCGCCGCGAGGTCCTCGGCGCACTCGGCGGCGACCCGCACCAGGGCGTCGCGGGTCTGCATGACGGCGACGGTGTGGGAGAAGGTCTCCAGGTACCGCTCCAGGGACCCGGAGTCGGCGGCCTCGTGGAACCACGTGCCGAGCTTGCCGGGGTCGGTCTCCGGGAGGTGCGGGTAGCCCGTCTCGCGGGCGAGTTCGACGATCGTGCTGGGGCGCAGTCCGCCGTCGAGATGGTCGTGCAGCAGAACCTTCGGCGCCCGGCGGATCTGGTCCGGCGTCGGGGTCTTCGCAGGGGTCTGGCTCGTCATTGCCGCACTCTACCTCCTACGCGCGTAGATCGCGCGTTCCGTGTCCTGTTCCCGTCCTTTCCCGTCTTGCCCGTCCCTTCCCGTCCTTTCCCGTCCTCTCTCGTCCTCTCTCGTCCTCGACGTTCTCCGTCGATACGTAACGGTGACCCCGCGTACGGGTGGAGTACACCCGCGCTTCTGACACTGTTCTGTCATGGCACAGGAAGCGACGCCGGTTCGCAGCGCCCGGCTGGGGAGGACGCTCGGCCCGGAGCCGACGGCGGTGAGCGGGGCGGTACTGCTGCTCCCGAGCGGCGAGCAGGTCTCCAGCCGCAGACCGTCCCCGATGTGGGCGGCCGCGTCCGTCCGCGCGCTGGGACGCCGGCTGGCCCGCGCGGGCCGGGATGAGGGACTCGCCGTCCACGTCGTGCACTACCGCTGCCGCGGCTGGAACGGCAGCGAGGCGAACCTGGCCGGGGACGCCGCCTGGGCGGCCGACGAGGTCGTACGGCGCTACGGCGATGTGCCGGTGTGCCTGGCCGGCGTCGGCATGGGCGGCCGGGCCGCGCTGCGCGCGGGCGGGCACGAGGCCGTCAACTCCGTGCTGGCGCTGGCCCCCTGGCTGCCCGCCGACGACGTGGCCGCCTCCCCCGAACCGGTGAAGCAGCTCACCGGGCGGCAGGTGCTGATCGTGCACGGCACGAACGACGAACGGAGCGATCCGGAGCTGTCGTTCCGGCTGGCCGCCCGGGCGAAGAAGGCGAACCGGGAGGTGTGCCGGTTCGAAGTCCACACCGACGGGCACGCCTTGCACCAGTACCGGGACGAAGTGCTCGCGCTCGCCGAGGACTTCGTGATGGGGGTGCTGTTCGGACGGGCGTTCTCGCGGCCGGTGCGGGACGCGTTCGCCGCGCCGCCGCCTTTGGGGTTGCGGATGCCGCTGGCCGCGGGGTTCGGGTCTTCCTGGCGGCGGTAGCGCCGTCGGGGCCGGTGTCGCGGGGAGCGCGCGCGGCGCCGCGCCCCTGGGGCCGCCGCCGTCAGGCCGGGAGCAAGCTGCCCCGTTTCGAGAGCAGGAACTTCTTGAAGGCCGCCACGGGGGGCGTGTCCGGGCGGCCCGCCAGCCAGGCCACGCCGATCTCCCGTACCGCTCGGGGCGCTGTGACCGTGAGTTCCACCACGCCCGGCCGGGGCACGGCGGGTGGAGGCAGGAGGGCCACCCCGAGGCCCGCTGCCACCAGGCCGCGCAGCGTCTCGGCCTCCTCGCCCTCGAAGGCGATACGGGGCTTGAAGCCGGCCTCCTGGCAGAGGTCGTCGGTGATGCGGCGCATGCCGTAGCCCGGTTCGAGGGTGACGAAGGTTTCGTCGGCGGCCTCGGCCAGGCGGATGCGGCGGCGCGTGGCGAGGCGGTGGTCGGCCGGGACGACGAGGCGGAGTTTCTGTTCGTCGAGGCGGCGGGCCACCAGGTCGGGGGCGTCCGGGACCGGGGAGGTCAGGCACAGGTCGAGTTCGCCCGCGCGCAGGCGTTCGAGCATGGCCTCGCCGTAGTTCTGGACCAGGCTGAAGCGGACCCGGGGGTGGTCGGCGCGGAAGGCCTGCAGCAGGCCGGGGACGGTCTCGGCGCCCAGGGTGTGCAGGAAGCCGAAGGCGACCTTGCCGGTGGCCGGGTCGGCGTCGGCGCGCACCTCCTCGGCGGCCCGCCCGATCTCGGCCAGGGCGCGTTCGACGGAGGCCAGGAAGGTGCGCCCGGCGGGGGTGAGGGAGACCGTACGGCCGTGGCGGGCGAACAGGTCGACGCCCAGGTCCTGCTCCAGGCGGACCATGGCGCGCGAGAGGGTGGACTGCGGGACGTTCATCTCCTGCGCGGCGCGCGTGACGTGCTCGGTGCGGGCCACGCCGGCGAAGTACGCGAGGCGTGGGGCCAGCACCGTCGTCATGTCTTCTGTGTCACTGCCTGGTGACAGGCGCGCCTGTGAACTGGATCGATGCATCACGGGAACGATTATGGCCGTTTCATGCATTGGACGGATCAGTGCGCACGTCCGTACGTTCGAGGCATGTCTCCCGCCAGTACCGGGGCGTCCACCCGTGTGGCCGCCTCTTCCGCCGTTCCCGCCACCGACTCCCGTATGGCTCCGGGCGGTCCCGGCTATCGCCGGATGAGCCTCGCCCTCTTCCTCGCGGGAGTCGCGACCTTCGCGCTGCTGTACTCCACGCAGGCGCTGCTGCCGCTGATCTCCGGCGAGTTCGGGGCGGCGGCGAGCGACGCGAGCTGGACCGTCGCGGCCGCGACGGGGGGCCTGGCGGTGTTCGTGCTGCCGATGAGCGCGCTGTCGGAGCGGTTCGGGCGGCGTACGGTCATGACGGCCTCGCTGGCGGTCGCGGTGAGCGTCGGGCTGCTGGTGCCGTTCGCCCCCTCGCTGGGCGCGCTGGTCGCGCTGCGGGCGCTGCAGGGCGCGGCGCTGGCGGGGCTGCCCGCCTCGGCGACGGCGTACCTCGCGGAGGAGGTCACCCCGAAGGCGCTGGTCACCGCGATCGGGTTGTTCGTCGCGGGCAACAGCGTCGGCGGGATGAGCGGCCGGGTCATCACCGGGTGGGTGGCGCAGGAGTGGGGCTGGCGGGTCGCCGTCGGCACGATCGGCGTGATCGCCGTGGCGTGCGCCGTCGCCTTCCGCCTGCTGCTCCCCGCGCCCCGGCACTTCCGGCCGGGCTCGCTGCGGCCCCGCGTCCTCGCCCGTACGGTCCGCGGCCACCTGTCCGACCCGCTGCTGTGCCGGCTGTACGCCATCGGCGCGCTGTTCATGACGGTGTTCGGCGGCGTGTACACGGTGATCGGCTACCGGCTGACCGGGGCGCCGTTCTCCCTGCCGCAGGGCATCGTCGGCTCGATCTTCCTCGTCTACCTGGTCGGCACGGTGTCGGCGTCGACGGCGGGGCGGCTGGTCGGGCGCCTGGGCCGGCGCGGCGCGCTGTACGCGGCGGGCGGTACCACGGCGGCCGGGCTGCTGCTGTCCCTCGCGGGGTCGCTCGTCGTGGTCCTGCTGGGCCTGGTGCTGATCACGGCGGGCTTCTTCGCCGGGCACGCGGTGGCGTCCTCGGCGGTCAGCAAGACGGCGCAGCGGGGTCGTGCCCAGGCCTCGGCGCTGTACCAGTCCGCGTACTACGTCGGCTCCAGTGTGGGCAGCACGGTCGGCGCGGTGGCCTTCCACGCCGGTGGCTGGGCCGGGACGGTCGGAGTCGGTCTGCTGGCCGTGGCGGGCGTCGTGACGATCACGGTGTTCGGGACACGGGCGGCGCGGGTGCGGCGCCTGGCGGCCGCCTGACCTCTCGCCTCGCGCGTTCCCCCTGGTCGGGGCCGGTTGTCAGTGGGTGCCGATAGCGTCCGCACGGCAACTGGACCGAGCGGGGGGATTGTTCATGGAGTTCCGGGTCGACCGTACGGAGTTCGCCGACGCGGTGGGGCGGGCGGCCCGCGCGCTGCCCGCGCGGACACCGGTGCCGGTGCTGGGCGGGCTGCTGCTGGAGGCGGCCGAGGGGCGGCTGACGGTCTCAGGGTTCGACTTCGAGGCGGCCGTACGGGTCGCGGTGGACGCCGAGGTGGGCGCCGACGGGCGGGTGCTGGTGCCGGGGCGGCGGCTGGCGGACGTGTGCCGGGTGCTGCCGGACGGGCCGGTGAGCTGCGGCCTGGAGGCGTCGCGGTTCACGGTGGAGGCGGACGGCACACGGTTCGGCCTGTCGACACTGCCGCTCGCGGAGTACCCGGCGCTGCCCGTGCCGCCCGCCCCGTACGGCACCGTGGACGCCGCCGCGTTCGCGGCCGCTGTCGGCCAGGTCGCGGTGGCTGCGGGGCGCGACGACACCCTGCCGGTGCTGACCGGGGTCCAACTGCGCCTGGAAGGCGCGGAGATGACGCTGTCCGCGTCGGACCGCTACCGCTACGCGGTCCGGCGGCTGGCGTGGCGGCCGGAGACGGGGGACGCCGAGGGCGCCGTGGAGGTGCTGCTGCCGGCGCGGCGGCTGCTCGATGTGGCACGGGTGTCGGCGCGCGGCGGTGACCTGCGCGTCGGGCTGGAGGCGGGCGGCGGGTCGGCCGGTTTCGAGGGCGGCGGCACCCGGACGGTGCTGCGGCTGCTGGACGGGCGGCTGCCGGGGTACGGGACGCTCTTCGCCATGGCGGGGGCCGCGGTCGCCGAGGCCGACTGCGAGCCGCTGCGGGAGGCGGTCCGGCGGGTGGCGGTGGTGGCCGAGGCGAACTCGCCGGTCCGGCTGGACTTCTCCGCCGACGGATCGGTGCTGGTGCGGGCCGGGTACGGGGACGACGTGGCGGCGCAGTCGGTGCCCGCCACGCTCACCGGCGCCGCGGAGACGACGGTCGCCTTCAGCCCGGCGTATCTGCTCGACGCGCTGACCTCCTTCGACACGCCCCGGGTGCGGCTGGAGCTGCTGGGCGCGGGCCAGCGGGCGCTGCTGCACGCGGTCGCCGGCGACAGCTCGCCCACCGCGCACCAGCACCTGCTGATGTCCGTGCGGCAACTCGTGTGACCTGCGCCTTTCCCGCTCGGGGGGCCATTGTCAGTGGCCTGCGGTAGCTTCCGAAGTGCTGGGCGCGACGGTGCGCGACAGAAACGCCACAGGGGTGGGTGGACCACGATGGACGGCACGGCGACGACGACGGACCTGGACGCGAGGCTGGAGGCGCACCGGGTGGAGCTGACCGGGTACTGCTACCGCATGCTCGGTTCCTCCTTCGAGGCCGAGGACGCGGTGCAGGACACGCTGGTCCGTGCCTGGCGCGGCTACGCCACCTTCGAAGGGCGTTCCAGCCTGCGCTCGTGGCTGTACCGCATCGCGACGAACGTCTGCCTGGACATGCTGAGCGCGGGCAACAAGCGCGCCCGGCCCATGGACCTGACCGAGTCCACCCCGCTCGCCCAGGCGGCGCTGTCCCCCCGCCCGGACAACACCTGGCTGGAGCCCATGCCCGACGCCCGCGTGCTGCCCACCACCGACGACCCGGCGGAGGCGGCCGTCGCCAAGGAGTCCGTGCGGCTCGCCTTCATGGCCGCCCTGCAGAAGCTGCCGCCCAAGCAGCGGGCGGTGCTGATCCTGCGCGAGGTGCTGGCCTGGAAGGCGAGCGAGGTCGCCGAACTGCTGGGCACCTCGGTCGCGTCGGTCAACAGCGCGCTCCAGCGGGCCCGGGCGACCCTGGCCGAGCAGCGGGAGCCGGGCGCCGACGCGGCTGTCTCCGACCCGCTGGACGAGGAGCAGCAGCGGCTGCTGGAGCGGTACGTCGCGGCGTTCGAGGGCTACGACATGACGGCGCTGACCGCGCTGCTGCACGAAGACGCCGTCATGACGATGCCGCCGTTCGACCTGTGGCTGACCGGCGTGCGGGACATCACCGGCTTCATGACCACGCTGGGCGCGCCCTGCGCGGGCTCCCGGCTGGTGCCGGTGCAGGTCAACGGGCTGCCGGGCTTCGCGCAGTACAAGCCGGACCCGGAGGCGGGCGGCTTCGCCCCCTGGGCGGTGCAGGTGCTGGAGATCTCAGCGGGCCGGATCACCGGGTTCCACTGCTTCCTCGACACCAAGCGCTGGTTCCCGCTGTTCGGGCTGCCCCTCCACCTCGAAGCAGAGACCGACCAGGTCGAGCAGGGCCAGTAGGGCGGGAGCGGGGTCGCGCAGCCGGATCCGGCCCCCGGCCCGGCGGGCGGCCAGCTGCAGACGGGCCAGCAGGTCGACGGCACCGAGCCCCGGCGGCCCCAGCCCTCCCACATCGCACACGAGCACCCCGCCGCCGCTGGTGAGCAGCAGTGCCCGTGCCTGCTCGCCCAGCCCGCTCACCTCGTCCCGGGTGACGGGTCCGGCCAGCACGAGCACGGGGGGTGTCATCGCGTCCACGATCGGTAGACCGGGCGGGTGGGCGGAACTCATCGGGGCGTGGCCCGGACCTGCCCGGCAACCCCAGCAGGCCGAACGGGACCGGCGCAGGTGCCGATCCCGTTCGCCCGAGAGAAACGAACCCCAGGTCAGGCGATGCGCTCCAGCACCACCGGCGACGGTGTGAAGTCCGTGCCCGGGGCGGCGATGTCGTAGGAGCCCTCCACCGCCTCCAGGGCGTAGGCGAACCGCTCGGGGGTGTCCGTGTGGAGGGTCAGCAGCGGCTGGCCCTCGGTGACCGTGTCGCCCGGCTTGGCGTGCATCTCTACGCCCGCCGCCGCCTGCACCGGGTCCTCCTTGCGGGCCCGGCCCGCGCCCAGGCGCCAGGCGGCGATGCCGATGTCGTAGGCGTCCAGGCGGGTGAGGACACCGGAGGAGGGGGCCGTGACGACGTGCTGTTCGCGGGAGGTGGGCAGGGGGGCGTCCGGGTCGCCGCCCTGGGCCGCGATCATGCGGCGCCAGACGTCCATCGCCGAACCGTCGGCCAGGGCCTTCGCCGGGTCGGCGTCCTTCACCCCGGCCGCGTCGAGCATCTCGCGGGCCAGGGCGAGGGTCAGTTCCACGACGTCCGAGGGGCCGCCGCCCGCCAGGACCTCCAGCGACTCGCGGACCTCCAGGGCGTTGCCGGCGGTGAGGCCGAGCGGGGTGGACATGTCCGTCAGGAGCGCGACCGTTCGCACGCCGTGGTCGGTGCCGAGGCCGACCATCGTGGAGGCCAGTTCGCGGGCGTCGTCCAGCGTCTTCATGAAGGCGCCGCCGCCGACCTTCACGTCCAGCACCAGGGAGCCCGTGCCCTCGGCGATCTTCTTGGACATGATCGAGGAGGCGATGAGCGGGATGGCCTCGACCGTGCCGGTGACGTCCCGCAGGGCGTAGAGCTTCTTGTCCGCGGGGGCCAGGCCGTCGCCCGCCGCGCAGATCACCGCGCCGACGCCGTCGAGGACGGAGAGCATCTCCTCGTTGGAGAGCAGGGCGCGCCAGCCGGGGATCGACTCCAGCTTGTCGAGGGTGCCGCCGGTGTGGCCGAGGCCGCGGCCGGACAGCTGGGGCACGGCCGCGCCGCAGGCCGCGACCAGCGGGGCCAGCGGCAGGGTGATCTTGTCGCCGACACCGCCCGTGGAGTGCTTGTCGGCGGTCGGGCGGGACAGCGACGAGAAGTCCATGCGCTCGCCGGAGGCGATCATCGCGGCCGTCCAGCGGGCGATCTCACGGCGGTTCATGCCGTTGAGCAGGATGGCCATCGCGAGGGCCGACATCTGCTCGTCGGCCACCTCCCCGCGGGTGTACGCGTCGATGACCCAGTCGATCTGCTCGTCGCTGAGCTCACCGCGGTCCCGCTTGGTGCGGATGACGGAGATGGCGTCCATGGCCATGGTTTCCTTCCAGGGTCCAGAAGCGGTGCGGCCCCCCTGAGCTGCTCAGAGGGGCCGCACCGGAGTTACTTGGTGAGATGCCCGGGCCCGAAGGCCTGCGGCAGCATCTGCGACAGCGGCAGGATCCCCGCCGGGGTCTCCAGCAGCAGGTCCGGGCCGCCGAACTCGTACAGCAGCTGACGGCAGCGGCCGCACGGCACCAGGATGTCGCCGTTGCCGTCCACGCAGGTGAAGTGCGTCAGACGGCCGCCGCCGGTGTTCTGCAGCTCCGAGACCAGCCCGCACTCGGCGCACAGGCCGAGGCCGTACGAGGCGTTCTCGACGTTGCAGCCGGTGACGGTGCGGCCGTCGTCGACCAGGGCCGCCACGCCGACCGGGTAGCCGGAGTACGGGGCGTAGGCGCGCGACATCGCGTCCCGGGCCGCCTCGCGCAGCTTGTCCCAGTCGACCTGGCCGGTCACTTGCCCTGTCCCTTCCGGTAGGGCAGGCCGTCCGCCTTCGGCATGCGCAGCCGCTGCGCGGACAGGGTCAGCACCACCAGGGTGACCACGTACGGCGTGGCCGAGACGACCTGGTTGGGGACCTCGTTGGTGCCGGCGTACCAGGCGAAGACCAGGGCGCCGACGACCAGGGTGATCACGGCCCCGAGGAACTTCTTGCGGATCGCCAGCCAGACCGCGCCGATGATCAGCAGCAGGGCGCCGAGCAGCAGCAGCGCGTGGACGTTCTCCGAGCCGCCGCGCAGGTTGAGGCTGTCGGTGTAGCCGAACAGTCCGGCGCCGAGGGCGAGGCCGCCCGGCATCCAGTTGCCGAAGATCATCGCGGCGAGGCCGATGAAGCCGCGGCCGCTGACCTGGCCCTCCAGGTAGAAGGGGTTGGCGACGATGGAGAGGAAGACACCGCCGAGGCCCGCCAGGCCACCGGAGATGATCACGGCGAGGTACTTGTACTTGTAGACGTTGACGCCGAGGGACTCCGCCGCGACCGGGTTCTCGCCGCAGGAGCGCAGGCGCAGGCCGAAGGCGGTGCGCCACAGGACCCACCAGGTGCCCGGGACGAGGGCGACGGCGATCAGGGTCAGCCAGGAGACGTTGGTGACCAGGCCGCCGAGCAGGCCGGCGATGTCCGAGACGAAGAACCAGCCCTTGGCGTTGAGGTCGCGCAGGACGTCCGACAGGCCCGGGATCGTGAAGGTGCCGAGGGATTCCACCGCCGGGGACTGCTTGGCGGAGCCGCCCGGGTGGCCCTCGAAGGCCAGCGGGGCGAGGTAGCGGGTGGCGCCCAGGGCGAGGATGTTGATGGCCACACCGGAGACGATGTGGTTCACGTTGAAGGTGACGGTCACGAGGGCGTGCAGCAGCCCGCCGACGCAGCCGCCGATGACGCCGACGACGACACCGGTCCACGGCCCCCACTGGAAGCCGGCCCAGGCGCCGAACCAGGTGCCGAGGATCATCATGCCCTCGAGGCCGATGTTGACCACGCCCGCGCGCTCGGCCCACAGGCCGCCGAGACCGGCCAGGCCGATCGGGACGGCGAGCTGGAGGGCGGTGGACATCTGGCTGACGTTGGTGATGCCGTCGGCCCCGGTGATGATGCGGACGATCGAGGTCAGCGCCAGGGCTCCGGCGATGACCAGCAGCAGGGTCTGCACCGACAGGCGGCGGCCGGTGGGCGCCGTGGGCGTCAGCGTGGGCTGGTTGACGTCGGTCGCTGAGGTCTGCGGGGTGGTCATCGGCCAGCCACCTCCTTCGTGGTGTTGGTGTCGGCGCCCAGGACGTTGCCGGCGGCCAGTTCGGCGCCGACCCGGCGCTGCTGGCGGCGCAGGCCCCACTCGCGGACGGCCTCGTAGGAGACGACGACCGAGAGCACGATCAGGCCCTGCATGATGACCGCGATCTCCTTGTCGTAGCCGTGGAAGTCCAGCTCGGGCGAGGCCTTGTCGAGCCAGGCCCACAGCAGCGCGGCGAAGGCGATGCCGACGGGGCTGTTGCGGCCGAGCAGGGCGATGCCGATGCCGAGGAAGCCGATGCCGGTGGGGAAGTTCAGGCTGTAGGTGTGGGTGTCGCCGAGCAGGATCGGCAGGCCCGCGAGACCGGCGATGCCGCCGGAGATGAGCATGGCGGTGAGCACCATGCGCCTGGGGTCGACGCCGGAGGCCGCGGCGGCCGTCTCCGAGGCGCCGGAGGCGCGCAGGTCGAAGCCGAAGCGGGTGCGGTTGAGGACGACCCAGTAGCCGATGCCGAGGAGCACGGCGAGCAGGACCAGGCCGTAGATCTCGCCGGCGGCGCCCATGTCGATGCCGGGGATCCAGCCGGAGGAGTGCATCTCGCCGGTGGTGTTGTTGTTGCCGACCTTCACGCCGAAGACGCTGGGCAGCCACAGGTAGGCGATGACCGAGGTGGCGATGGCGTTCAGCATGATCGTCGCGACGACCTCGCTGACGCCCCGGGTGACCTTCAGGACACCGGCGATGCCGGCCCAGAACGCGCCGGTGCACACGGCGGTCAGGAGCAGCAACGGCACCTGGAGGAACGCCGGCAGGTTCAGGTGGGCACCGACCACGGCGGCCAGCATGGCGCCGAGCTGGTACTGGCCGTCGACACCGATGTTGAACAGGTTCATCCGGAAGCCGATGGCCACCGCGAGCGCGGCGATGTAGTACATCGAGGCCTGGTTGATGATCAGGACCTGGATGTCGGAGAACGACGCCTGCTCAAACATGATGGCGAACGGCTCGGCCGGGTTCTTGCCCGACGCGAGCAGCACGATCGCGCTGAGCACGAAGGCCACGGCGAGCGCGATGACCGGCCCGGCCACCGCCAGGAGCAGGCGCTCCTTGTCGAACTTCTTCATCAGCGGGCCTCGTCTTCCGGGGACTCGGGGGTGTGGGCCGAAGTCCCGGGGGTCTCCTCGGGGGTCTCTTCGTGCGCGAGGTGGCCGGTCACGGCACCGGTCATGGCCGAGCCGAGCTCCTCGGGGGTGATGGTGGCCGGGTCGGCGTCGGCGACCAGCCTGCCGTTGTAGATCACGCGGAGCGTGTCGGACAGGCCGATCAGCTCGTCCAGGTCGGCGGAGATCAGCAGCACGGCCAGGCCCTCGCGGCGGGCCTCGCGGATGTGGTCCCAGATGGCGGCCTGCGCGCCGACGTCCACACCGCGGGTGGGGTGGGCGGCGATGAGGAAGCGCGGCTTGTGGCTCATCTCCCGGCCGACGATCAGCTTCTGCTGGTTGCCGCCGGACAGGGAGGCGGCGGTGACGTCGATGCCGGGCGTGCGGACGTCGTACTCCGTGACGATCCGGCGGGTGTCCTCCTGGGCCGCCTTCGGGTCCAGCCAGACGCCCTTGGCGTTGGGCCGCTCGGTGACGTGGCCGAGGATACGGTTCTCCCAGAGGGGGGCCTCCAGGAGCAGGCCGTGGCGGTGGCGGTCCTCGGGGATGTAGCCGATGCCCTGCTCGCGGCGCTTGCGGGTGGGCCAGGCGGTGATCTCCTCCTCGGCCAGGGTGATGGTGCCCGAGTCGGGGTGCCGCAGGCCGATGAGCGCGTCGACCAGTTCGGTCTGGCCGTTGCCCTCGACGCCGGCGATGCCGAGGACCTCGCCCGCGTGGATGGTGAAGCTGATGTCGTCCAGCAGGGCCTTGCCGCCGGGGGCGGCCAGGCGGAGCTTGTCGACCGTGATGACCGGGCGGTCGGTGACCGTGGACTCGGCCGTCTCGGGCGTGGGCAGCTCGCTGCCGACCATCATCTCGGCGAGCTGGCGCGGGGTGGTCTCGGCGGGGACGGCCGTACCGACCGTCGTGCCGCGGCGGATCACGGTGATCTCGTCGGCGACGGAGAGGACCTCGCCGAGCTTGTGGGAGATGAAGATGACCGACAGGCCCTCGGACTTCAGCTCGCGCAGGTTGGCGAAGAGCGCGTCGACCTCCTGCGGCACCAGCACCGCGGTCGGCTCGTCCAGGATGAGGGTGCGGGCACCGCGGTAGAGGACCTTGAGGATCTCCACGCGCTGGCGGGCGGCGACGCCGAGCTCCTCGACCAGGCGGTCGGGCTCCACGCCGAGGCCGTAGCGCTCGGAGATCTCCTTGATCTTGCGGCGGGCCTTGGCGCCGATGCCGTACAGCTTCTCGCTGCCGAGCACCACGTTCTCCAGGACCGTGAGGTTGTCGGCGAGCATGAAGTGCTGGTGCACCATGCCGATGCCGCGGGCGATGGCGTCCGCCGGGGACGACAGGCTGACCTTCTCGCCGTCGATCGCGATGGTGCCCTCGTCCGGCTTCTGCATGCCGTAGAGGATCTTCATCAGGGTCGACTTGCCGGCGCCGTTCTCGCCGACGAGGGCGTGGACGGTGCCCTTGCGGACGGTCAGGTGGATGTCGTGGTTGGCCACGACACCGGGGAAGCGCTTGGTGATCCCGGCGAGTTCGACGGCGGTCTGCTGACCGTTGACCGCCGCTCCGGCCGGAGGGCTGCTGGACGCGTTGATGGCGCACTCTCCTGGGGACGGGGGTCGTCTACGCGCGTAGCGCCCCTACGGCATACAAAGGGGACGACGCACCGCGACAACGGGGTACGGGGAGCAGCTCCCCGTACCCCGTCGAGCGGGCGCAACCCCACGGTTACACGGTGCTCAGGGTGGAGCTGTGGGTCAGCTGCTCTTGACCTTGATCTCGCCGCTGATGATCTTCTCCTTGGCCGTCTCGATGGCTTTCTGGAGCTCGGCGTTGGCCGCGAACTTCGGGTTGGAGTTCGACAGGCTCACCTCGCCCGTCTTCAGATCGCCCCTGACGATACCGGTCTCGGGCTTGCCGTCCTTCACCGACTTCGCCAGGTTGTACACCGCCTTGGCGACGCCCTTCATCGCCGAGGTGAGGATCGAGTCCTTGTACTTGGCGAGCGCTTCCTGCTTGTACTGGTCGGAGTCCACACCGATGGCCCACACCTTGTGCGTGGCGGCGGCCTCGATCACGCCCTGACCGGACAGACCGGCGGCCGCGTAGACGACGTCGGCCTTCTTCTCGATCTGGCCCTCGGCAGCCGTCTTGCCCTTGTCGGGGCTGGAGAAACCGCCCTCCTCGGCCGTCTGGGTCAGGTACTGCGAGAGGACCTTGACCTTGGGGTCGGTGTCCTTGACGCCCTGCTCGAAACCGGCCTGGAACTTGTGGATCAGCGGAATGTCCACGCCGCCCACGAAACCGACCACGTTCGTCTTGGTGCTCTTGGCGGCGGCGACACCGGCCAGGTAGGACACCTGTTCCTCGGAGAAGACCAGGTCGGCGACGTTCTTGGCGTTGATGGTGGCGTCGTCCACGATGCCGAAGGTGGTCTTCGGGAACTTCGCGGCCGCGGCCTTCACCGCCGGGGCGTAGGAGTAGCCGATGCCGATGATCGGGTTGTAGCCCTGGCGGGCCAGGGACTCCAGGCGCTGCTGCTTGTCGGCGTCGGTCTCGCCCTCGGTGGGCTCGATGTCGGCGGTCTTGTAGCCGAACTCCTTCTGCGCCTGCTCCAGACCCGCGAACGCGGCGTCGTTGAAGGACTGGTCGCCCTTTCCGCCGACGTCGTACGCGATGGCGAGACCCTTGTCGCCCTTCGAGTCCGACGACCCGGAGGTCGACGTGCCGCCGCAGGCGGTGAGAGCGAGGGCCAGGGAGGCGGTCGCTGCGCCTGCGACCGTGATCCGGGAAATCCGGCGCATGTGTGGTGCTCCTGAGTCGGTTACGAGCGGGTCCGGAAAGGTGCGGTCGCGTTCCCGCGCCCGCCGCGGCAGCGGCTGGTGTCACAGCCGGTGCGTGCTCTCGGCGTGCTGGACGAAGGCCCTCGTAGCCGAGCTGCTCGGGCCCTTGACCGGTGCGGTGACAGTGCGTGCCGGGCGGCGTGGGGACGTGCCCGTACTTCTCCGGGGTCGCGCAGCGCCGCAGGCTTCAGCATCGGCGCTGGCTTCGCCGCAGATTAACGCGCGTAGACCTGCCTGAAAACCCCTTCTGTCCACCTTGTTATCCGCCCGTGGCCAAGGCATCACGAGTCCTTGGCCGGGGCGTTGCCGAGTGCGAACGGGGGGTGGCGGTGGGTGATGTCGGGGCCTCGAGGGCCGCGCGCCGCCCGGGGCTCCGAACCGCAGGCTTGGCCCCCGCTCGGCGGCAGCATGCGCGGGACAGCGCCCCGGTCCCCCGCGCAGGAGCACCCACCCAGGCCCGGCCGGCACCACGGGCTCGCCCCCCACCCGCTGGCAGAGAGCGGGTGACGTCCATGACGGCACGGCAGCGCCGCGGACAGCGCGGAAGCGGGCGGCCCTGGTAGGGGCCGCCCGCTTCCGGGTGTCGGGGTGGTGCGTCCCGGGCGTGGCCGGGTGAGGCGACTACTCGGTCTTCACCTTGATGGAGCCGTCGACGATGCTCTGCTTGGCCTTGTCCACGGCCGCCTTCAGGCCGGAGATCTTGGCGTACTCCGGGTTGCTCTCGGCGAGGCCGACGCCGTTGACCTTCAGGTCGAAGGTCTGGACGCCGCTGAGGGGCTTGTCGTCGTGGACCGACTTGGCCAGCGCGTAGACCGCGCCGCCGACGTCCTTCAGGGCCGAGGTGAGGATGGAGTTCTTGTACTTGGCGAGGGCGGCCTGCTTGTACTGGTCGGAGTCGACGCCGATCGCCCAGACCTTGGCCTTGGCGGCGGCCTCGATCACGCCCTGGCCGGACAGACCGGCGGCCGCGTAGAGGACGTCGGCCTTCTTCTCGATCTGGCCCTCGGCGGCGGCCTTGCCCTTGTCGGGGCTGGAGAAACCGCCCTCCTCGGCCGTCTGGGTCAGGTACTGCGACAGGACCTTCACCTTGGGGTTGGTGTCCTGCACGCCCTGCTTGTAGCCGGCCTCGAACTTGTGGATCAGCGGGACGTCCACACCGCCGATGAAGCCCACCACGTCCGTCTTGGTGGCCTTGGCCGCGGCGACGCCGGCGAGGTAGGAGGCCTCCTGCTCGGCGAAGACGAGGGAGGCGACGTTCTTGCCCTCGACCACGGAGTCGACGATGCCGAAGGTGGTCTTCGGGTACTTCGCGGCCACGGCCTTCATCGCCGGGCCGTAGGCGAAGCCGATGCCGATGACGGGGTTGTAGCCCTGGCGCGCCAGGGAGGCCAGGCGCTGCTCCTTGTCGGCGTCGGTCTCGCCCTCGGTGGGCTCGACGTCGTCGGTCTTGTAGCCGAACTCGTTCTTGGCCTTCTCCAGACCGGCGAACGCCGCGTCGTTGAAGGACTGGTCGCCCTTGCCGCCGACGTCGTAGGCGATGGCGAGGCCCAGGTCCTCCTTCTTGCCGCTGCCACCGTCTTCACTGCTGGTGCCGCCACAGGCCGTCGCGGCGAGTGCGAGCGACGCGACCCCCACCGCGACGCGGGTCAGGTTGGATATCCGACGCATCTGAGGTTCCCCATTCTCCAAAGCCCCGCACGGGTGCTCGGTTCGGCGCACATTAACGCGCGTAGACCCTCCTGGGAACGGGGTTCCGCGGGGCCGTTATCCATTCGTGCCGATGGCCGGTTACGTCCTTGTGAACCATGAGAGCGAAAGGTGTGTAGTCGGGGCACGGTGCGCATGCCTGATCGGCACGCGCACCACGTTGCCCCGCACCCGCTTGGGGCGCAACCGGAGGAAACCGGAAGGGTCCGGAAGAGAAGCCGGACGTGTGAGGTGCCGGCTAGCGGACGGAGTGCAGCAGGGCCGCCGCGGTGAACAGTTCCACGCCCACGGCGATCGCCGACTCGTCGACGTCGAAGTCGCCCTGGTGCAGGTCGCGCACGATCCGCTCACCGGGCGTACGCACACCGAGCCGGGCCATCGCGCCGGGCACGTGCTCCAGGTACCAGGAGAAGTCCTCGCCGCCGAGGCTCTGCTCGGTGCCCTCGACGGAGTCCGCGCCGCGCCGGGCGATCATGGCGTCGCGCAGCAGTTCGGTGACGCCGGGCTCGTTGACGACGGGCGGGACACCGCGGACGTAGTTGATCTCCGACTTGGCGCGGTGCAGGTTGGCGATCTCGTCGATCGCCGCGACGACCACGTCGGGAGCCTGCCGCCACGCCTTGAGGTCCAGGCACCGTACGGTGCCGGAGAGCTCGGCGTGCTGCGGGATGACGTTGGGGGCGTGGCCCGACTCGATCCGGCCCCAGGTCACGGCGAGCCCGCTGCGGCTGTCGAAGCGCCGGGCGACCAGGGCGGGTACGTCGGTGACGACGCGGGCGGCGGCGGTGACCAGGTCGGTCGTCAGATGGGGCCGGGCGGTGTGGCCGCCGGGGCCGTCGAGGGCGATTTCCAGCCGGTCGCAGGCGGAGGTGATGGGGCCCTCCCGCAGTCCGATCTTGCCGGCGTCCACCCGCGGGTCGCAGTGCACGGCGATGATCGCGCCGACCCCGTCCAGCGCGCCGCACTGGATGGCGTCGGCGGCACCGCCGGGCAGCACCTCCTCGGCGGGCTGGAAGATCAGCCGTACGGGGCGGGGCAGCCTGCCCTGCCGGTGCAGTTCGGCGAGGACGATGCCGGCGCCCAGGACGACGGTGGTGTGCACGTCGTGGCCGCAGGCGTGGGCGCGGTCGGGGACGGTGGACCGGTAGGGGCAGTCGGTCTTCATGTCCGGGATGGGCAGGCCGTCGATGTCGGCCCGCATGGCGAGCATGGCGGGCTCGCCGTCCGCCCGGTCACCGTCGACGCCGATGTCACAGACGAGGCCGGTCCCGACAGGAAGCACCCGCGGCTTCAGGCCGGCCCGCTCCAGGCGTTCCTTGATCGCGGCTGTCGTGCGGAACTCCTGGTTGCCGAGCTCCGGGTGCATGTGCAGGTCGCGGCGGAACGCGATGAGCTCGGCGCGCAGCGCGTCGGGAAGCGCGCCGGGAAGCACGGCTCCCTCGGGCAGTTCGACCTCGGACTCCAGTGACATCAATTGCTTCACCCTCTGAAGGGTAGGGCGCCAGGGTGGTCACCTGACCGGCGATCAACAGAATTTCAGTCCCTCAGGGGAAGAAAATCTGATCGCCTGACGCATACCAGTCGAGCGAGATGGGTAAACTCGCCCGCTTTTACGGCCGAGCAGGTGGCCGCCTCCACGGCGTGTGAGATCGGCCACACCGGGCCACCTCACCCGGTCCCCTCTCCTTCTCCACGCATACCACGCGCCGCGCGGGGAATGCTCACCGGTTCATCTGGCGGACGGTTGCCGGGGGCTTCGTCGGCGCCTCTGTTCGGGATGCTCCCGATAGGGTGCGGGCCGTGCCCACCGACCGCCCGGACTTCGTCGACGCGACCCGGACCTCGTACGACGCCATCGCCGAGGCGTACGCCGAGCGCCACCCCGACAGCCTCGCCGGCCGCCCGCTCGACTGTGCTCTGCTCACCGCCTTCGCCGAGCTGGCCGGCGGGACCGGTGCGACGGCTCCCGTCGCCGACGTCGGCAGCGGGCCCGGTCATGTGACCGCGCGGCTGCACGGCCTGGGACTGCCGGTGTTCGGGGTCGACGTCTCCCCGCGCATGGTGGACCTGGCCCGGCGGGCCCACCCCGGGCTGCGGTTCCGGGTCGGTTCGATGACGTCCCTGGACGAGCCGGACGGGACGCTCGGCGGCATCGTCGCCCTGTACTCGATCATCCACGTCCCGGACGACCGGCTGGCCGCGGTCTTCACGGCGTTCCACCGCGCCCTGCTCCCTGGCGGCCCGGTGCTGCTCGCCTTCCAGTCCGGGGAGGAGGAGGGCCGTCTCCGCCTCACCGAGCGGTTCGGACAGGCGGTCTGGCTCGACTACCACTGGCACACGCCCGAGGCCGTGGCGGGCCACCTGGCCGGGGCGGGGCTCGAATTGCGGGCCCGTGTCGTGCGGGAGCCGGACGACGACGAGGCCCGGCCGCGGGCGTTCCTGCTGGCGCGCAGGCCGCGGTGAGGTGAACGGCGGCCGGCGCCTCCCGCCCGTCGCCCGGCGGACGCCGAGGGGGCCGCGGGGCCGTACGGAAACGGCCGCTCGGCGTCAGCGGACCGCCGGCGCCGCCGCGCCCCCCGCTGCCGCCGCCGTCACCGCCGAGAGCCGGTAGACGTCCCGGGCCGTGCCGGTCACCCCGGACAGGAAGCCCTGGGCCCGGGGTGAGGCCGTCTCGGTGAGCCACCCGGGGTCGATGTCGCAGACCGCGACCCGTACGTCCGTGCCGGACAGGGCCAGGGGCAGGGTGTGGACCACCGTCGAGGGGAAACTGAGGATCGTACGGCCGATCGGGCCGCGGCGGGCGACCAGTTCCAGCGGGAGCTCGGGGCGGACGATCTCCAGGCCGGTCTCGACGGCGAGGCGGTGCAGTTTCCCGGCGCTCTCGCGGCGGTGGGCGAAGTAGCGGGTCGCGCCGTGGGCCCTGGCCAGGGCGCGGACGGCCTCCAGGTAGCGGTCGCCGTCCACCACGCCGGTCTCCACCAGGGAGGTGCCGACCATGTCGGCGCCCTTGGTGATGCGGGGCGGGCCGAAGCGGGCACGGGTCCAGGCGAAGGTGTGGGCGGACACCGTGACGCCCTCGGGCGTGTCCTGCATCGGCATGGCGGAGAAGATCTCCACCCGGCGCCGCCCGCCGGGCGTCAGGCGGCGCCGGGCCGAGGACGACACCGGCGCGAAGAGCAGGTCGCGCGGGCCCGGACGGCCGCCCTTGCGGTGCCAGCGCACCAGGCGCTCGCCCCGGGCCAGCTGGCCGACGAACTCCATCGTCGCCGTACCGTCGTCGACGACGATCAGGTCGCGGGCGCGTGTGATGGTCAGCAGCAGCTGCACATAGCGAGAGAAGGGGTCCCCTAGGACCACCCGGCGCGCGCGGCGCAGCAGGCCCGCCAGGGAGCCGATGGTGTGGAACGGCGCCGCCGGACCGCCCCGCGCCTCCTCCCAGCGGACCTCGTACCCCTCGTCGCGGGCCAGCTCGGACATGCGCCGCAGCTGGCCGCGCGTCATCGGGTCGACCGGGGAGAGCACCACGAGGGTGAGCTCCGCCCCGGGTGTGTGCGCGTGCGCCCACTCCAGCACGTTCAGCAGCTGTACCGGGCTCTCGACGAAGGCGAGAGTGTGGGGGCCGGCCTTCCCGGCGCGGGGGCTCATCGGCGTACGACCGTCCCGTCCTAAGGGGCTGTGAGGGGTGGGGTGGGTCAGACGGTCACCGGCTCGCCCGCCGCCGCGGCGATCTCCGCCTCGGCGACCACGCCGGTGACGCGGCGCAGCTTCTTCATCGGGCCGAGCTCGGACTCGTAGACCTTCTTCACGCCGTCGCCGAGGGACGCCTCGATGGTGCGGATGTCGCGCACCAGGCGCGTGAGGCCCTGCGGCTCGACGGAGGCGGCCTGGTCGGAGCCCCACATGGCGCGGTCGAGGGTGATGTGCCGCTCGACGAAGACGGCGCCGAGGGCGACGGCGGCCAGGGTGGTCTGCAGGCCGGTCTCGTGGCCGGAGTAGCCGATCGGGACGTTCGGGTACTCCTTCTCCAGCGTGTTGATCACGCGGAGGTTCAGCTCCTCGGCCTTGGCCGGGTAGGTGGAGGTGGCGTGGCAGAGCAGGATGTTCTCGCTGCCCAGGACCTCGACGGCGTGACGGATCTGCTTCGGGGTGGACATGCCGGTCGACAGGATGATCGTGCGGCCGGTGGCGCGCAGGGCGCGCAGCAGCTCGTCGTCGGTCAGGGACGCGGAGGCCACCTTGTGGGCGGGGACGTCGAACTTCTCCAGGAAGGCGACGGCCTCGGTGTCCCACGGGGAGGCGAACCAGTCGATGCCCTTCTTCTTGCAGTAGGCGTCGATCTGGCGGTACTCCTCCTCACCGAACTCCACGCGGTGGCGGTAGTCGATGTACGTCATCCGGCCCCAGGGGGTGTCGCGCTCGATGTCCCACTGGTCGCGCGGGGTGCAGATCTCCGGCGTGCGCTTCTGGAACTTGACCGCGTCGCAGCCGGCCTCGGCGGCGGCGTCGATCAGCTTGAAGGCGTTCTCAATGTCGCCGTTGTGGTTGATACCGATCTCGCCGGTGACGTAGACGGGGCGGCCGGGGCCGACCTCGCGGGTACCGAGCTGACGGATGCGGGAGTTGGTGCTCATGGCAGGAGGTTCCTTACGTGGTGAGGGGGTCGAGAGAGTCGAGCGAGGGTCCGAGAATCCAGCCGGCGATCTCCCGGATCGCGCCGTCGCCACCGGGGAGGGTGGTGACCGCGCGTGCGGCGCCGCGTACGACGTCGTGGGCGCTCGCGACCGCCACGGGCCAGCCGACGAGGGCGAAGCACGGGAGGTCGTTGACGTCGTTGCCGACGTAGAGCACGCGCTCCGGCGCGATGCCCTGCTCCTCGCACCACTGCTTCAGCGCGAGGTCTTTCCGGTCGATGCCGTGCAGCACCGGGAGCTGGAGCTTCCGGGCCCGGGCGGCGACGACCGGGTTCACTTCCGTGGACAGGATCAGCATCTTCAGGCCGCTCTTGCGCAGGGCCGCGATGCCGAGGCCGTCTCCGCGGTGCACGGAGACCAGCTCCCGTCCATCGGCGTCGATCAGCACCCGGTCGTCGGTCTGGGTGCCGTCGAAGTCCAGTACGACCGCGTCGATGTCGTCGGCGGTCGGCAGCGAACCGGGCCGGTCCGCGTCGAGGAGGGGCGCGAGGGCCCGGGCCCGCGCGAGGTCGTGCGGGTCGTCGACCTCCAGCACCCGCGCGGGGTCGGTGCGCACGAGTTCCGTACGGCCGAAGAAGCGGTGCCGGTGCGTGCGGAAGCCGGGCGCGTCCATCGCGTAGGCGGCGCCGGTCTCCAGGTAGTCCTGGGGGCGGTCCTGGCGGCGCGGGCGGAAGGACTTGTCGTGGTTGACGCCGTAGCCGCCCCCGGGGCGGGTGCCGGCCCCGGCCTCGACGGCCTCGTCGTCGGCGTCGCGCCACACGAAGCCGTGGAAGGGGGCCACGGTGAGCGCGGTGTCGGCGCCGCCCTCGACGACGGCGGCGACGACCGCGTCCACGTCCTCGCGGACCAGGAACGGGCTGGTGCACTGCACGAGCAGCACCACGTCCACGGGCGTGCCGTGCCGCGCCTCGTGGGCGTCCAGGGCGTGCAGCACGGCCGCCTCGGAGGTGGCGGTGTCGCCGGCGATGGCGGCGGGGCGCAGTACGACCTCGGCGCCGGCCTCCCGGGCGGCGGCGGCGATGGCCTGGTCGTCGGTGGAGACCACGACGTCGGTCACCAGCCGGGCCGCGCGGCACTCACGCACCGCGCGGGCCACCAGGGGCACTCCCCCGACGGACGCGAGGTTCTTCGCGGGCACCCCCTTGGAGCCGCCGCGCGCGGGGATCACCGCGAGCACCCGGCGCACCGTCGCGCCGTGGCCCGCTTGCGGGTGGGACATGGGATCTGCTCCTTGGGCGGTGAGGGGGGCGGCGGCGCTCACAGCTCGCCCATCCGCCGGATGACGGGCGCCACGCGCTGCACGCCGTGCCGGTAGGCGCCGCGCGCCGCCCGGCGCACGATCTGCCGGACCGGTCCGGGGTCCTTGTCGGCGGCCGGGGCGCCGGGCAGCGGCGTGCCGTCGGGGCCGAGGTGGTGGCGGGCGAGGATGCCGGGCAGGTAGCCGGGCGCGGTGCCGGGTGTGTAGTACGGGGTCAGCGGCGGCAGGCCGCCGGGCCGGTGCAGCAGCTTGGCGATGCGCTCGCGGGCGGCGTCGAAGGCGGTGGCGTACGAGCCTTCCCCGCCGGGGGAGCCCCCCGCCGCGACGCCCTGCCGGGAGACCCACTCCTCGTCGGGCACCGGCCGGTGCCCGGCGTCGAGCTGGTCCCAGGAGGCCAGGCAGCCGGAGCCGACGAAGTGGTGGTTGCCGAGGGCTTCCCGGATGCCGAGGTCGGTGAGGACGACGGTGGGGATACGGCGGTGCAGCGCCTCCAGCGCGGCCGTGGAGCTGACCGTGACCAGCAGGTCGGTGCGGTCGAGGACCTCGCCCATGTGCCCGTACACCAGGCGGAGGTTGGGCGGCAGGTCCCGCTTCTGCGCCAGCTTCTGGTAGGGCAGTTCCTCGATGTGCGTGGTGTGTTCGCCCGGCTTGGAGCGCAGCTTGAGCAGCACCTCGCGGCCGGGGTGCAGCCGGGCGTGCCGGACCAGCCGGTCGAGCAGGTACGTACGGTCCCTGCGGCTGTCCGGGACGGAGGGCTGGGCGGCGAACACCACGGTGTACGGGTCGTGTTCGCCTTCGTAGGGCGCGCCGCCGAGGAACGGCAGGGCGACCTCGGTGACCGCCGAGGCGTCCGCGCCCACTCCCTCGTACACGGCGCGGAAACGCTCCGCGTCCTGGCGGGAGTTGGCGAGCACCACGTCGGCGCCGTGCCGCAGCAGCAGGCCGTCGGCGAGCTTCTCGTAGACGACACCGACGTAGCCGGTGACGACGACGGGACGGTCGGTGCGGTCCTCCCAGAGCCGCTTGAGGCCGTGCAGCATCGCCTGCACCCCGCCGCCGACCAGGGCGAGGACCAGGATGTCGTACGACTCCCGCGCCATGGACCGCAGGAACTCGACGGCGGTGACCTCGCGGAGCGAGTCCGCCTGGACGCCGACTTCCTTCAGCTGGCGGGCGGTGGGGGTCGCACGGCCGCGCAGGAGATAGCCGTCCAGACGGATGTCCGTTTGTCCCGCGTTTTCCGGGGCGATGCGGTGCGCGGTGAGCGCGCCCCATTTCCAGCGGGTGTCGGAATCCGCGAGAACTGCCACTCGCAGGGCCTCAGTTGCACTTTCTGGCACGTCCCCGACGCTAGGAAGCCATTTCTAGGTTCCGCCCAACCTGAAAGCAACAAACGGTTAACAGCAGCCCGCCGGACGGCGAATCCGGCCCGGGCGCGCCCGGAAAAGCACTCGCTTCACCGCATCGTCACGCGGCGTTCACTGGTGATCAAACCGCAGGTAAAGACGCGGGCCGGGCCGCGGCCTAACGTCATCCCCGTGGTCAAGCTCTCCGTCATCGTGCCGTTCTACAACGTGCAGCAATACGCCCCCGACACCCTGAGGAGTCTGCGTGCGAACGCGCGTGACGACTTCGAGTTCATTCTCGTCGACGACTGCTCGGCCGACGGGACACCGGACCTCCTCGCGCGCGCGGAGCGCGAGCTGCCCGGCGCGGTGCTGGTCCGACACGAGCGCAACGGCGGCCTGGCGACCGCCCGCAACACCGGCATCGACCGGGCCCGCGGCGAGTACCTGACGTTCCTGGACGGCGACGACTGGCTGGCGCCGGGCTACTACCCGAAGCTTCTCGGCACGATCGAGGAGCTGGGCTGCGACTTCGTCCGGGTCGACCATGTGCAGTGCACGGCCCGCGCCCGCTCGGTGCACCGCGTCCCGCACGGTCCCCGCAACACGGTGCTCAGCCCCCGCGACGCGATCCTGCCCGCCCACCGCTCCACCTCCGTCGACTACGCCTACGCCTGGGCGGGCGTCTACCACCGCCGGCTGGTCGACCGCGGGCTGCTGCACTTCACCGACGGGCTGCGCACCGCCGAGGACCGGCCGTGGATCTGGAGACTGCACCGGGAGGCGGAGTCCTTCGCGGTGTCCGGGCTGCTCGGGGTGTTCTACCGGCGCGGGGTGGCCTCGTCGCTGACGCAGATCGGGGACGCCCGGCAGCTGGACTTCATCCGCGCCTTCGACCAGGTCGTGAAGGAGACCGCCGAGGACCCGGACGCGGTGCGGCTGCTGCCGAAGGCCGTGCGCACGTACTGCGCGATCATCTCCCACCACCTTGGATCCATCGAAAGGTTCGAGCCTCCCGTGGCCCGGAAACTGAAGCAGATGAGCGCCGCCGCGCTGCGGCGCATGCCGCAGGACGCCCTGGAGGAGGTCCTGGACTCGATGGACACCGAGCGGGCCACGCGCCTGCGCCGGCTGCGCCGCCGTCCGGTGCCCGCCACGGAGGTGGCCGCGTGACCACGCAGATCTTCCTGGCGTCGACGCTGTACGGCACCGCCACGCTCGCCGCCGCCCTGGACTCCGGCTGCTTCGACGCCGCCGACCGGCGCATCCTGCTGGTCTCCAACAACGCCACGACGCCGGAGACGTCGATCCCGGTGGACGCGATGCCGGGGTTCGACACGCTGCGCGGCCGGTTCGACGACGTGGTGTCGTGGAACGAGACCATCTTCCCCTTCCACCCGGGGGGTTGGGGGCCGCGCCCGGACGACACCCCGATGTGGGAGCGGTACGTACGGCTGGCCTGGGGCCTCGGGGACGACGACGTGGCCCTCGCCGTCGAGTCGATCCAGGTCAACCCGGCTCTCGGCGTGGCGCAGATCTTCACCGACGCGCCCGTCACGGTCTACGCCGACGGCCTGATGAGCTACGGCCCCACCCGCAACAAGATCGACCCGCTGGTCGGCACCCGCGTCGAGCGCCTGCTGCACCTGGACCTGGTACCCGGGCTCACGCCCCTGCTGCTCACCGAGTTCGGGGTGGAGCCGGAGATCGTGCCCACCGCCGCCTTCACCAAGGTGCTGGCCGAGCTCGTCGACACCGGGGACGAGCTGCCGCGGATCGAGGAGCCCGCGGTGCTGCTCGGCCAGTACCTGTCGGCGCTCGGCATCCTCTCCCCCGAGGAGGAGGAGAAGCTGCACGTGCGCATGCTGCGGGGCGCGGTGAACCTCGGCCACACCCGGGTGGTGTTCAAGCCGCACCCCTCGGCCCCGGCGCGCTGGTCGCGCGTCCTGGAGGCGGAGGCCGACAAGCTCGGCGCCGACCTCACCGTGCTGGACACGCCGGTGCTGGCGGAGGTGCTGTACCAGCGCATGCGGCCGGAGCTGGTGGTGGGCTGCTTCTCCACGGGCCTGCTCACCGCGTCCGCGCTGTACGGCCTGCCCGTCGCCCGGGTCGGCACCGAGCTGCTGCTGGAGCGGCTGACGCCGTACGAGAACAGCAACCGGGTGCCCGTCACCATCGTCGACGCGCTGCTGCCCGAGCTGACCGACCGGGCCGCCGTGCACGAGCAGCGCGCCTCGATGCAGGCCGGGGCGCTCGGTGAGCTGGTGCGGGCCGTGGGGTACGCGATGCAGCCCAAGGTGCTGCCGGAGCTGCGCGGCGAGGCCGAGCGTTACCTGGCGCGGCATCTGAATCCGCACACCCGGCGGTATTTCAAGAAGCGGCGCCTCACCTCGCTGGCGCTGCCCGGCGGGGTGCCCTCCCAGCTGTCGTTCCTGCCGCGTAACGCGACCGTACGGCGGGTCGCGCGCAAGGCGCGCAGCCTGAAGCGGGCGGTAACCCGCTGACCCTGTTCCGGGGCCGCTTCCATGCCTATTCCGGAATCGGAAACGACGTCCGGATGAACGCGCGGAAACCAGGTGGCGAATCGTTACGCCGGAATCGAATTCGGGTCCGGAACGCGGACTACCGTGCTGTCACATCCACAGGAGGGTGCTGTTCCGTCCACCGGAGAGACGGAAAAGGCAGCACGGCCCACACCACCCGCGAGGGGAAAGTCCGTGACCAGCACGACGGTTCGCCCGGCTCCCGATGTCATCGTGCGGACGCAGCCCGTACGGCCGCCGCGGCGCCAGGCGCGGCTGCGCGCCCTGGACGGGCTGCGGCTGGTCGCCGCGCTGATGGTGGCGGCGTACCACTACGGCGGGCGCGACGGCGAGGTCGCCGAGGCGTGGGGCAGCTCGCCCCGGGAGCAGTTCCCCACGCTCCACTCGTTCTTCGCCTACGGCTGCCTCGGCGTCCAGGTCTTCTTCGTGATCAGCGGGTTCGTGATCTGCATGAGCGGCTGGGGGCGGCCCCTGCGGTCGTTCTTCGCCTCCCGCGCCGCCCGCCTGCTGCCCGCCTACTGGGTGGCGGTGGTGCTGGTGACCGCGGTGTTCGCGCTGCCGGTGGTGGCCTACCAGGCGGTGTCGCCGAGCGACGCGCTGGTGAACCTGACGATGCTCCAGATGCCGCTGGGCGCCGACCGGGTGCTCGGCGTGTGCTGGACGCTGTGGGCGGAGATCCGCTTCTACGCGCTGTTCGCGCTGTGCGTGGTGCTCCCCGGGGCGAACCGGCGGCGCGTGGTCATGTTCTGCGCCTGCTGGACGCTGGGCGCGGCGCTCGCCCAGGCCGCGCACGAGCCCCTGCTCGACCTGGTCCTGATGCCCGAGTACGCCCCCTTCTTCATCGGCGGCATCGGGCTGTACCTCGTCCACCGCGACCACAGGGACGTGTACGCCTGGGGCAT
Organism: Streptomyces sp. NPDC052682; assembly: GCF_040678435.1. Classification (NCBI taxonomy): domain Bacteria; kingdom Bacillati; phylum Actinomycetota; class Actinomycetes; order Kitasatosporales; family Streptomycetaceae; genus Streptomyces; species Streptomyces sp. NPDC052682. The sequence goes on from NZ_JBFATS010000003.1 coordinate 414,620, forward strand.
CGTGGCGGTGAGCTGGCTGATCGGCCAGCACTACGCGGTCAGCGCGCTGTGGCACGCGCCGGACGCGGGCGGCTTCTCCTACCGCTCCTCCCTCGGCATCGTCCTGGTCGTCACCGCCGGGTTCGTGGCGGTCGCGGCGATCGCGCTGGGCCGGCTCGACTGGGCGAACTGGCGCTGGCTGACGGTGGCGGGGGCGCTGACGTACCCGTTCTACCTGGTCCACGAGCACCTGGGCTGGGTGGTGATCCACGAGCTGCACCAGCGGCTGGGCCTGCCGTCGGCCGCGGTGTTCGTCCTGACGGCCGGCTCGATGCTGGGGCTGGCGTGGCTGCTGTACCGGTTCGTCGAGAAGCCGCTGACGCCGCTGCTGCGGTCGGCGCTGTCCAGGCCGCTGCCGGACGCCCGTCACTGATCCCCACCCGTTTGCGCCCACTTCTTCACGACACGTTCAGTTCGGTGCCGGATTGCCCCGCTTCCACGGAGCAGGCTCGTCACATGGCCAACGCACAACCCACCGACACACCCCCGGGCACCCTCGCCGACGTCCCCGGCTGGTTCCCGCCGCTGGACCAGGTGCTGTTCACCTGGTTCCTGGAACAGCAGGAGACCCACGCGGTACGCGGCGATCTCCTCGAACTCGGCGTCTACCTGGGCAAGAGCGCGATCCTGCTGGGCCGTCACCTGCGGGACGGCGAGAGGTTCACGGTCTGCGACCTGTTCGGCAGCGACGCCCCGGACGACGCCAACCAGGCCGAGACCTCGAAGTCGTACGCCTCCCTCACCCGGCAGGCCTTCGAGCGCAACTACCTCGCCTTCCACGACACCCTGCCCACGGTGATCCAGGGCCCGAGCTCGGTGATCCCCGCGCACGTCGCCCGCCGCACGTGCCGCTTCGTCCACATCGACGCCTCGCACCTGTACGAGCACGTCCAAGGCGACATCGCCGCCGCGCGCGACCTCCTGCTCCCCGAGGGCGTGGTCGTCCTCGACGACTTCCGCTCCGAGCACACCCCGGGCGTCTCGGTCGCCGCGTGGGAGGCCGTGCTCAACCGCGGGCTGCGCCCGGTCTGCCTCAGCACGCAGAAGCTGTACGGGACCTGGGGCGATCCGGCGCCGCTGCAGGAGGCGCTGCTCACCATGCTCCAGGAGCGCACCGACATCGGCATGAGCGTGCAGTGGGCCGCCGGCCACCGCCTGGTCCGCGCCCACGCCCGCCGTATGCAGCCGCCGCCGTTCCCCCACTCCCGCCACTACGCCCCGCCCGCGCCGGAGACCGCCCCGGTCCCCCGCCCCGCCCCCCGCACCGAGCCCTCCCGCACCCAGCCCTCCCGGGCCCGGCGCCTGGCGAGAGACCTGCTGCCGCCGATGGTGACCCGGGCGGTACGACGGGCCAGAGCGGCGGGCCGGGCGTAGGCGAGCGGCAGGGCGGGCCCGGGGCTGCCCCGGGCCCGCCCTGCGGCGCCCCGGCATCCGGCCCGGGGTCAGACGGCGTCCGGCAGCCCGTCCGGGCACTCCCCCTGGTTCCTGGAGTCAGGTGATGCCGTACCGGGCCCCGATGCCCGTGATCACCAGGGTCAGCCCTTCCTCGAAGTGCCGGTCGTAGTCGTCGAAGATCTCCGGGCCCGCCGCGGCCGACAGGGGGAAGTCGGCCATCCGGCGGGCCCGTTCCGCCATGTCGTAGCCCTCGCGCCGCTCACCCGGCAGCGGCCGGACGCCCTGCTCCTCGGTGACGAAGCCGAGGGTGTACAGGTACGTCGTGGTCAGCGCCCGTACCGCCTGGGACAGGGTGAAGCCGGCCCGGGTGAACAGGCGCAGGTTGTCCTCCATCTGCTCGGCGTGCTCGATGCCGGTGAACCTCGAACCGCTGAACACCTTCGCCCCGTCGCGGTAGCCGCGCAGCGCGTCCCGCAGCCCCCGGTTGGCCTTCAGCAGCCGTTCCTGCCAGGTGTCGGCGGGGTCGAGGTCCGCGCCGGCGACCATCCGGCGGTACATCTCCGTCGCCATCTCGTCCAGCAGGGCCTGCTTGTCCTTGAAGTGCCAGTACAGGGCGGGTGCCTTGACGTCCAGCTCCCGGGCGAGGGCGCGCAGGGTCAGGCCCTCGAGGCCGGCCTCGTTCAGCAGCTTCAGCGCCGTGTCGACGACCCGTCGGCGGTCGAGGGGGGCGCGGCGTTCCGTGCTCACCTTGACAGCTTAACAACGTTAAGGGCACGATCGGCCGCAGCGGAACTTAACAGCGTTAAGGGGGCGATCGTGCACACCGAAGTCCTGATCGTGGGGGCCGGCCCGACCGGGCTGGCCCTCGGTATCGACCTGGCCCGGCGCGGCGTGGACGCGCTGGTCGTGGAACGGGCCGACGGGCTGTTCCCCGGCTCGCGCGGCAAGGGGATCCAGCCGCGCACCTGGGAGGTCTTCGACGACCTCGGCGTCCTGGCCGCCCTGCGCGCGGCGGGCGGCCGCTACCCCGTCGGAATGCTCTGGCGGGACGGGCACCAGGCCGGCGAGCACCGGATGTTCGACCCGGCCGAGGCGACGGAGGACTCGCCCTACGAGGAGCCGTGGCTGGTGCCGCAGTGGCGCACGCAGGAGATCCTGTACGCGCGGCTGACCGAACTCGGGGGCCGGCTCGCCTTCGGCCGGGAGGTGGTGTCGCTCACGCAGGACGAGGACGGCGTGACGGCGCACCTCGCCTCCGGTGGTCGCGTGCACGCCCGGTACGCCGTCGCCGCCGACGGCGGCCGCTCGGCGGTCCGCCGTGCGCTCGGCATCGGCATGACCGGGCAGACGGTGGACCCGGCCCCGATGCTGGTGGCGGACGTACGGATCACGGGCCTGGACCGCGACCACTGGCACATCTTCCCGCCGGCCGACGGCACCGACGGTTTCCTGGCCGTCTGCCCGCTGCCGGGCACGGAGGACTTCCAGCTGGTCGCCCGGCTCCCGCAGGACACGGCCGTGGACCTCTCCCTGGACGGCGTACGGAAACTCGTCGCCGCCCGCTCCCACCTGACACCCGGGGCCGTGACCGAGGTCCGCTGGGCCTCGGACTTCCGCCCCCGGGCAGCCCTGGCGGACCGCTTCCGCGCGGGCCGGGTCTTCCTCGCCGGGGACGCGGCCCACGTGCACTCGCCCGCCGGGGGCCAGGGCCTGAACACCAGCGTCCAGGACGCCTACAACCTGGGCTGGAAACTGGGCGCCGTGCTGCGCGACGGCGCGCGGCCCGACCTGCTGGACTCCTACGAGGAGGAGCGCCGCCCGATCGCCGCCGGAATGCTCCGCCTGTCCACGAGCGTCCACCGGGGCGAGACCCGCCGTGGTGCGGCGACCCGCCAACTGTCCCTGGGCTACCGGGAGTCGTCCCTCACCCGGGAGACCCGTACGGCACCGGGCCCGCTGCGGGCGGGCGACCGCGCCCCGGACGGCACGGTGGCCGGCGTACGGCTCTTCGACGCGTTCCGCGGCCCGCACTGGACCCTGCTGGCCCTGGACACACCGGCCCCGGGCACCGAGCTGCCGGTGGTGTCCGGCCCCGCCCCGAAGGCGTACGGCCCCGGCCTGTTCCTGGTCCGCCCGGACGGCTACGTCGGCTGGGCGGGCGACTCGGCGGCAGGGCTCACGCAGTACGCGGCACGGTTCGGTCAGCCGTCAGCGTCGAGCGGGGTGCCCACGCAGAGGTCCGCTCAGAACGCATCGCTGGGCACGTAGGTCCCCCAGACCTCCCGCAACGCGTTGCACACCTCGCCCACCGTCGCCCGGGCCCTGAGGGCCTCCTTCATCGGGTACAGGACGTTGTCCTCGCCCTCGGCGGCCTTCTTCAGAGCCGCCAGGGCCGTGTCGACCGCCTGCTGGTCGCGCTCCGCGCGGAGCTTGGCCAGCCGTTCGGCCTGCTGGGCCTCGATGGCCGGGTCCACCCGCAGCGGCTCGTAGGGCTCCTCCTCGTCGAGCTGGAAGCGGTTGACGCCGACCACGACCCGCTCGCCGGCGTCGGTCTCCTGGGCGATGCGGTAGGCGCTGCGCTCGATCTCCTGCTTCTGGAAGCCGTGCTCGATGGCGTTGACCGCGCCGCCGAGGTCCTCGACCTTCTCCATCAGCTCCAGCGCCGCCGCCTCGACGTCGTCGGTCATCTTCTCGATGACGTAGGAGCCGGCGAAGGGGTCGACCGTGGCCGTCACGTCCGTCTCGTACGCGAGGACCTGCTGGGTGCGCAGCGCCAGCCGGGCGGACTTGTCGGTGGGCAGCGCGATGGCCTCGTCGAAGGAGTTGGTGTGCAGCGACTGGGTGCCGCCGAGGACCGCCGCCAGGGCCTGGACCGCGACCCGGACCAGGTTCACCTCCGGCTGCTGGGCGGTCAGCTGCACGCCCGCCGTCTGGGTGTGGAAGCGCAGCATCCACGACTTGGGGTTCTTCGCCCCGAACTCCTCCTTCATCACCCGCGCCCAGATCCTGCGGGCCGCGCGGAACTTGGCGACCTCCTCCAGGATCGTCGTACGGGCCACGAAGAAGAAGGACAGGCGGGGGGCGAAGTCGTCGACGTCCATGCCGGCCGCGACCGCCGTGCGCACGTACTCGATGCCGTCGGCCAGGGTGAAGGCGATCTCCTGCGCGGGGGACGCGCCCGCCTCGGCCATGTGGTAGCCCGAGATCGAGATCGTGTTCCACTTCGGGATCTCGGCCTTGCAGTACTTGAAGATGTCCGCGATCAGGCGCAGCGAGGGCTTGGGCGGGAAGATGTACGTGCCGCGGGCGATGTACTCCTTCAGCACGTCGTTCTGGATGGTGCCCGTCAGCTTGTCGGCGCTGACGCCCTGCTCCTCCGCGACCAGCTGGTACAGCAGCAGCAGGAGCGCGGCCGGGGCGTTGATCGTCATCGACGTGGACACCTTGTCCAGCGGGATGCCGTCGAACAGCACCCGCATGTCGTCGATCGAGTCGATCGCGACGCCGACCTTGCCGACCTCGCCGTGCGCGATCGGGGCGTCGGAGTCGTGGCCCATCTGGGTGGGCAGGTCGAAGGCGACCGACAGGCCCATCGTGCCGTTGGCGATCAGCTGCTTGTAGCGGGCGTTGGACTCCACCGCCGTACCGAAACCGGCGTACTGGCGCATCGTCCAGGGGCGGCCCGTGTACATGGTCGGGTACACGCCCCGCGTGTAGGGGTAGCGGCCCGGCTCGCCCAGCTTCTCGGCCGGGTCCCAGCCCTCCAGAGCCTCCGGCCCGTAGACCGGCTCGATGGGCAGACCGGACTCCGACTCGCGCGCCATGGTGTGATGCCTCCCGCTGAGCAGTTGCTGGGGTTACTCGCTGGCCACCCGCCCGTTACCCGCCAGTACAGACCGGCCCTTCGACGGACTGTAGCGGTGGGCGTGCACCCGGTGGAGGGGCACACGCTGGGACCTTCCTCACAGCCTTTCTGCGGCCCCCGTCACAACCATGCCCCGTAGTTCGCCGGCGGTCACGCCCGGGCACCCTCTCAGAAGACGAGGGGGGTCACATGCGTACGACGGGCCAGGGGAGAACGATCGCCGCGCTGCTCGCCCTGACGGGGGTGCTCTGCGGCTGCACGGTGCAGGGCGCGGACGGCAAGGGCGGGCAGGGCTCGCCCGTGCACATCGAGGTGCCGGGCAGCACAGCGTCCTCATCCGCTGCTTCCGGATCCGCTGCCGGCGACGAGGGAGGCGGGAGGGACGAGAAGGGCCGGCCGGGCACTCCGCCGCCCGCGGCGCCGTCGCCCGCCCGGGTGCTGTGGTCCCCCGGCGCCTCCGGCCGCGACGTCCGGGAGCTGCAGGCCCGGCTGCGCCAGGTCGCCTGGCTGTTCGACGGCCCCACGGGGACGTACGACACCGCCACCGAGAAGGCCGTGCGCGGCTTCCAGGGCAAGCGGGGGCTTCCCGTGACCGGCAGGGTGGACACCGTCACCTGGCAGCGGCTGCTGCGGATGACGCGCGAGCCCGGCAGGTGGGAGCTGTACCTCATGGGCGGGCAGCCGGCCGACGCGCCCGACCCGCGCTGCCTGACCGGCCGGGTGCTGTGCATCAGCAAGTCGAGCCGGACGCTGCGCTGGATGATCGACGGACGGACGGTGTCGACGATGGCGGTCCGGTTCGGCTCGCAGTACACGCCGACCCGAGAAGGTGTGTTCCGCATCTACTGGAAGTCCCGGCACCACGTGTCGACGCTCTACGACTCGCCGATGCCGTACGCGATGTTCTTCAGCGGCGGCCAGGCGGTGCACTTCAGCCGCGACTTCGCCGCCCGCGGCTACGCCGGTGCCTCGCACGGCTGTGTCAACGTACGGGACGAGGCGGCGATCGCGGAGCTGTACGCGCAGGTGAGGAAGGGCGACAAGGTCGTCGTCCACTGGTGAGACGGGCCCCGAGGCCCCGGTGGGGTGCGGAGAAAGCGGGGCGCGGGCGGGACCGGGGGAACGTGTCCCGCCCGCGCCGTGTGCACGAGCCGTGGGTACGGGGGGAACCCCGGCTCAGTGCGACAGCCGATGACCAGTCGGCTCACTCAGTACTGCGCCACGGCGGCGGAAAACGTCACACCCTCGCCGAAAAAATTTCCCGGGACCATGAAACCGCAGGTCAGAGGCTTGCAGCAGGGCGTGCGGAGCAGCCCGGCGGGCTCAGAGGGCGCTGTAGGTGGGGCGGGGCGACGTCCCGGGGAGGGTCGTCGTCTTCTGCGGCGACGCGGACTCGGGGCGCGCCGAGGGGGCGAGGAGACCGTGCGGGTGGCCGCGGCCCCGGCCGCCTCTGTGGCCCTCGCCGTCGCTCTTGCCGCTGCCCTTGCCGTCGTCCTGGCCCTTGTCCTGGCCGGGGCCCCGGTCGTCTCCCCGGCCCTCGCCGCCGCTCTTGCCGCTGCCCTCGCCGTCGCTCTTGCCGCCGCCCTTGCCGTCCCGGGCGGCGTCGCCGCCCGCGGCGAGGACCCCCTTGCAGTACGTCCAGACCCGGGCGGAGCCGCCCGCCGCCCGGTCCAGGGCGCGCTTGCGGCCGGAGTCCAGGCCCTTGCCGTCACGCAGGGCGCGGCACGCCGACTCGACGTCCTTGCGGAGGTCGCCGGATCCGTGGCCGCCGGTGTCCGGACGGGTGCCGGGGCGCGGGGTGGCGCCGCCGCTCGGCTCGTCCGCGTCGGGGCCGCCGGCGATGCCGTGGGAGGGCTCGCCCGAAGGGGCGCCCGAGGTGCCGCCGCCCTGGGCGGAGTCGTGCGGCGAGGGCGGCAGCAGGGGACGGCCGGGGGGCGTCACCTCGGCCGAGACCGAGGCGGCCGGGTCCGGCTCGCCGCCGACGAACGAGGGCGTCGGCAGGACTCCGGTTCCGGCCGCGACGGCCACCGAGCCGACCATGCCGACGGTCAGCGCGGCGGCCAGCCCGAGGCGCGCCGGCCGGGCCCAACGCGGACGCCGTACGGTGCGGGCGGGGCCGCCGATCCGGACCAGCCCGGCCTCGGAGAACTGGGTGCCGGAAGGCCGGCCGGGGGTGTCGGCCGCGGCGCCGCGCGCCGCGCGCGCCGCGCGGAAGGCCGCCAGCGCGGCGGCCTCCCCGGGCAGTTCCTCGCTGGCCGGCGGGGGTGCGGACAGCGCGCCGAGCGTCCTGGCGAGCCGTTGGGCCTGCTCGCGGGCGGCCGGGTCGACGGCGTCCAGTGGCTCTCCGCTCAGCAGACGCTCCGCCGTTTCGCGGTCCAGCCACCTGTACTGCTCGTCGGCCATCACATGTCCTTCTGCGTCCGCGTGCGCGTATGCGTCACTGTCGCGGACGTCACCGCGCGGCGGCGCGGTTCTCGCTGGGGCGGCAGGGCGTCGAGCACGCCGGCGGATTCCGGATCGGTCTGCGGGTTCTCGCCGAGCAGTTCGGCGAGCCGCTTCAGACCCCGGTGGGCGGCGGTGCGCACGGCCCCCGGACGCTTGCCGAGCGTCTCGGCCGCGGTCTTGGCGTCGAGGCCCACGACCACCCGCAGGACGACGGCCTCGGCCTGGTCCTGCGGCAGCCGGCCGATGAGGGAGAAGGTGCGGTCGGTGGCCAGGGCCTCGATGGCCTCCCCGGCGGTGTCGCACTCGGCGGCCCGGCCGGTCAGCTCGTCCTCGTCGCCGCCGATCGCGGGCCTGCGGCCCCGCATCCGTATGTGGTCCAGGGCCCGGTTGCGGGCGATCCGGGCCGCCCAGCCGCGGAACCGGTCGGCGTCGCCGCTGAACCGCTCCAGGTCCCGGGCGATCTGCAACCACGCCTCGGAGGTCACGTCCTCGGCGTCGGGGTCGCCGACCAGTGTGCGTACGTACCCGAGCAGCCGCGGGTGCACCGAGCGGTACACAGTCCGGAACGCGGTCTCGTCACCGTCCTGTGCCGCACGCACCGCGGCGGTCAGTTCCGCGTCGTCCCCCAGCACGCGCGCGCCCTTCTGCGCCCAAGCCGGCGCCGCTTGCGCGGACCGGGTTCTCGCCGTCGTGGTTCCTCGTTCGATGGTTGCGCGGTCTCAGGGCCGCGGGTGGTGCCTGTGGTCGTCTGCCCTCCGCGGTCTGGCGCGAAAGGCACGTTACGACCTGAAACCGCTCTTCGTCCATGTGGGTACAGGATGCAACCAACCCGTGACTAGGTGGGTGTGACACAAAACGCTCCCCCGACGCTGTAGGGAGTACGGGCCGTCGCGGCCCGTGCCGCGCGACGGCCGGGGCCTCTCCTGTGGGGGGTGGCGGCCCCGGCCGTTGCCTTCCGGGCCGGGGCGCGCGGGGTGCTTACGGCTTCTTGCCGCCGTCGGCCCTGTTGCCGTTGCCGTCGCTGCCGCCGTTGCCGTCGCTCTGCCCCTGGTCCCCGTTCTGGTGCTGGGGCGGTTCCTGGCCGTTGCCGTCGGCGCGGCCGGTCTCCTTGCCGTTGCCCGGGCCGGGTGCGGCGGGCTGGTTGCCCGCGGCGCTGTTGCCCGGGGCGGGGGTGCCGTTCGCCCGGCCCGGCCTGTCGTCGGCCGCCGCGTCCGCCAGGGCCCGGGCGCAGTACGCGGCGACGTGCCGCTCCCCGCCCGCCGCCGCGACGAGCCGTTCCCAGGCCGTCGCGTCCAGAGCCCTGCCCCGGCCCTCGACCTGCTCGTAGGCACGGCACTGGGCTTCGGTGTCCTGGGCGGTTCCGGGGCGGCCGGAGGGCCCCGAACCCGGGTGGGACGGGGATGCCGAAGGGCCGGCCTCCCGGGGCCGCGTGGTGCCTGTGGCGGGGCGGGTGGTGTGCTGCCGCTCACCCCCGGCCCTGTCGTTGTCCGAGTCGGCCACGCCGATCGCCGCGACGGCGACACCGCCCAGCGTCAGGCTCGCGAGCGCCACGGACAGCGCGGTCCGCACCGAGCGCCCGGTACGCCGCGGGCGGGCCGGCCGCCAGTCGTCCCGACGGCGGGTGCGCGCCCCCTGCGCCCCCGCCTGACGGGCGGCCCGGAACGCGGCCACGGCCCGCTGCTCGGCCTCGGCGTCGATCACGCCGCCGCGCAGGGTGGCGACGAGCAGCGCCTCCAGCGCGGCGCTTTCGGGAACCGCCCGCCGGACGCCCGGGCCGGCCGCGGAGCCGCCGGGGTGCACACGCCGACGGCCGGTGAGCCCACCGTCACTCTGCCGATCGCCCATGTCCGTTCCCGTCCTGCTCACTCAGTACCACTGCCGTGCCCTGCTGGGCCGTGCCCTTCTTCCTGCTCCGTGCTCGGCGGAGGACCGACCGGCGTGCGGGCCGCGCAGTCCACCTGTCCCGTCCCGAGCCCGGGTCCCGGCGAGCCCGGGCCGGGCTCGGCTGCGGCTCGGGGCGTGCCGGTGCACCGAGCGGGTCCGCGGCCCGGTCGCCGCGCTGCCGCCCGGGTCCGAGGACGGGGCCGCTGCTCCCGCGCCGCTCAACCCCGCCGGCCGGCCGGTCCCGGCCCGCCCTTGCTCGGCCAGACCCGGCCGTGCGTGCGGTGCGGGCGGCGGACGCCCCGGCCGGGGCCGGTCGTGGCCGGTGCGGCCGACTGCAGGCCGATACGCCCGGCGCCTTCGTTCCGTTCAGACGGACACGTCCGGCCGGCGGTACCGGGGCGGCCCTGTTCACTTCGACTCACCCAGCGTCCGCGGCGCCTCATCCGTCACACCCTCGGCGCCGAGCTGCCGGGCCAGGCGTTTCAGCCCCCGGTACGCGGCCGTCCGTACCGCGCCCGGCCGCTTGCCGAGGACGCGTGCGGCGGCCGGCCCGTCCAGCCCGACGACCACGCGCAGCAGCACCGCCTCGGCCTGGTCGCGGGGCAGGCCGCGGACCAGTTCCAGGGCGTACTCGGTCGACAGGGACTCCAGCGCCTGTTCGTGGGTGCTCTGCGGCCCGGGCAGTTCCAGGACGTCCTGTTCGAGGGTCGTGGCCTGGGGCCGTACCTTCCTGCGCCGCAGATGGTCCAGCGCCCGGTGCCGGGCGATGGTCGCCGTCCAGCCCCGGAAACCGGCTCCGTCCCCCCTGAACCGCCCCAGGTCCCGGGCTATCTCCAGCCAGGCGTCGGAGGCCACGTCCTCCGCGTCGTCCCCGACGAGCCCGCGCAGATAACCGAGCAGGCCGGGCTGCACCAGCCGGTACGCGACCGCGAAGGCGGCCTCGTCGCCCTCCTGGGCCCGCGCGACGGCCGCGGCCAGCTCACCGTCGTGCGGCTGCACGCGGCGGGGTTCTCCTCCTCGGCCCAAGAACTGTCCTCGTCCGTACGGGTTCACAGCGGGGCAGGCCCCCTGTGACACGCCCCCACGATCATCAGCGCCGGGCTGCACGGAAGTGTCACAGCGCGTCAGGAACCGCGCGTCCCCGTCACGCCGCGGTCCGCCGGGCCCTGCCGTGCAGGGTCAGGTAGAAGGTCTGGAGGGACTCCTGCGGGCCGCCCACCTCGAAGCGGTTGTGGACCTTGCCGAGCGGGTTCCACACCCGGCCGTCGGGCATCCGGACGCCCACCGCCTGGCCGAAGCAGGCGCGCTGGCCGGCGTCGAGGTCCACCCACACCGCCCCGGCGCGGCGCACGAGCACCTCACCGACGTACGCGCCGAGCGCGAGCAGCGGACCGCGCACCCGGTCGCGGTCCGCTCCGCCCTTGCGCAGTCCGTCGATCAGGAAGTCGACGACGCGCAGGCTGGCCACGGAGTAGTCGAGCGGCAGCCGGTTGCGGGCGGTGACCTGGGCGACGAACGCCGCCGCGCAGGCTCGCATCTCGCCGGCGCGCGGCGTGTGCTCCTCGGCCCCACCCATGGGACATCCCTCCACCTCGGCTCCGGGAGCCCGGCCGGGCCCCCTGGTGACCCAGCGCCGGTCACACCGTGAACATCACGGGCCGGGTGTGTGTCGATGCCCACACGGGCGGCCCACAGAACCCGCGCAACGGCACGGCCGGCCTGCCGGCTTCCCGGGCGAGCCCGTCGAACACCGCTCGATTGCGCGCGCGTCGGTGCCGGACTTTCGCCTCCCGCGCCCGTTCCATGCGAAAGGAGCCGTCCGGCGAACCACCGCACGAGAAAGGGACCGCCACCGATGCGTCGTCTCCTGGCCCGCACCGCCCTCGCCGCCGCCCTAGTGGCCGGCGCCCTGCACCTGGCCGCCCCGGCGCACGCCGACCCCGCCGGCAGCGTGCGCAGCATCGCCGTGCCGGGCGACGATCCGCTCCAGCGGGTCCTGCCGGCACGGACCACCGAGCCGTTCAGCCTGGTCGGCATCACCTGGGACGACCCGGCCGCCCGGCTCACCGGCACCGCCGAGGTCCGTACCCGCTCGGCCGCCGACGGCCGCTGGAGTCCCTGGCGGGCCCTCGACACCGACGTCCGGACGCCCGAGACGGGCCCCGACCGCGCCGACGGCAGGGTGCGCGGCGGCACCCAGCCGCTGTGGGCGGGCCGGTCCTGCGGCGTCGAGGTCCGGGTGACGGGCAGCGCCCTGCCCAGGGGTCTGCGTGTGGAACTGGTCGACCCGGACCACGGCACGGCCCCCCGCACCGGCACCGCCCCCCAAGCCCACGCCCGCGCCCACGCCACAACCCCCGCCACCCCCCGCATCCGCCCGGTGATCCGCACGACCGCCGCCGCCCCGGCCGCGCCCGGCCGCCCGGCGATCACCCCGCGCTCGGGCTGGGGCGCCGACGAGTCCCTGGTCAAGAACCCGCCCACGTACACCACCGACACCAAGGCGGTGTTCGTCCATCACACCGCGGGCAGCAACGACTACACCTGTGCCGAGTCGGCGTCGATCGTGCGCGGGATCTTCCTGTACCACGTGCAGGGCAACGGCTGGAACGACATCGGCTACCACTTCCTCGTCGACAAGTGCGGCACCGTCTTCGAGGGCCGTGCGGGCGGTATCGACAAGCCGGTCCTCGGCGCGCACACCTACGGCTTCAACACCGACACCAGCAGCGTCTCCGTCCTCGGCGACTACAACACGGCCACCGTGAACACCGCCGTGCGCGAGTCCGTCGCGAAGGTCGCCGCGTGGAAGCTCGGCCTGTACGGCCTCGACCCGGCCGGGACCGTGGTGCTGACGGCCGGTGCCGACAACGGCAAGTACACCGCCGGGCAGAAGGTCACCCTGCACCGCATCTCCGGCCACCGCGACGGCTACCCCACCGAGTGCCCGGGCAACAACCTGTACGCCGCCCTGCCCGCGATCCGCTCCCTGGCGGCGGTGTCCTAGGACCGGGGAGACGTCACCCCGCCGGTGGCGTCCCGGCACAGCAGCCGCAGCGAGCCGTGTCCGGCGAAGCAGCGGCGGGCCTCGTCGATGGGATCCCACAGCCGGCCGTCGGGGGTGCGGATCCAGTGGTCGCCGCCGGTGGCCCACCACTCGGCACCGGTCTGACGCACGATCACCTCACCGGCGTACGCGCCGAAGCCGCGCAGCACCTGTTCCACGGCGTCCCGGGGCGCGCCCTCGCTCCGGATGCCCTCGATCATGCGGTCGACGCTCCACAGGCTCTGCGCCGAGTAGTCGAGCCGCAGCCGCGCGCCCTCGCGCATCGTCGCCACCGTGTCCGCCGCCCACCGCACCGGCTTCGCCGCCGCCGCGGGCCTGGTCTCCTGCTGGGTCGTCACAGTCGTCACAGTGGTTAGAGCGCTCCCGGCCGGGCATCCGTCACGCGGATCCGGCGGCTTCCCGGAACCGGTGCAGGACCGCCCCGGCTCCGCCCCACGACGGTCACAGGACTCCCCCAGCCGGGGCGTTTCAGGCGGGGCCGACCTTGTTCCGGGTCCGGCGGGAGACCACCGCGCGCAGCACCCGCCGCCCCTCCGTGGACACCTCCAGCGCCCGGCGCAGCCCGGCCGGACCGTGGCCGGCCACCACCTCCAGGACCGTGATCTGACGGCGCAGTTCGGCGGCGACGAGCGGGGACATGCCCTCCGTACGGCCCTCCCGCCGGTCGTCCACGCAGGACGCCTCGTCCTCGGCGGGGTCCAGCAGCCGGTGGATCTGGAGGGCGGCGACGGAGCAGGCGTCGGCCCACACCCGGATCTGGGGCAGAAACCTTTCTGCTGGTGCGGCGGCCAGCATCCGGCGGGCGAGCAGCGCTGCCTCGTCGTGCGGGTCGCTGCCGTCCAGGCCGGCGCGGGCCTGCTCCAGGCCGAGGCCCCAGTCACCGCTGTCGGCGGCCTCCGTGAGGCTCTGCCACAGCGGCCGCAGGATGTCGTCGTCGCCGCCCAGCAGGGGCACGCACCGATCCAGACAAGCCAGCCCGCTCACGGCCAGCCCGCGCTCGTCGGCCTGTGCGATCAGTTCCACCAGGCTCATCCACGCCTCCCTCTGCGGGCCTCCACAGGCCGTCGCCGGGCGCCGTCCTTGACGGAGCCCACACTTCCCCTTACTGCGTGCAACGGTCCGGGAGTGTCACTGGGCCACCGCACCGAGCCGGTCGAGCGGCCGGAGGAAGAGGGTCGCGAACCTCTCGCAGGGCCCCTCGTACGGGATCAGCCGAGCCGGTCCGCCAGCGCGCGGAACTGCGTCCAGGACAGCTCCGGCCGCCCCGGGTCCCACAGCTTCTGCACCGTCGCCCGCAGCGGCATCCGGATCCCGGCCGCGACCTGCTCCTGGCTCTGGGCGTCCGCGATGTCGCACCAGACGGCGAAGGTCCCGCCGAGGATCTGTCCGTCGTAGCGGGACGGCACGGCGGAGGTGCCGCGCAGCACCCGTGGGTTCCACTGCTCGTAGATCCGCTGTCCCGTCGGGTAGACGAAGGTCTGCGGCTGGCCGAGCACGTAGTACAGGAACTCGTCGTTGTAGTTGATCACCTTCCGGCCGGCGTCCAGGTACTGCGTCGGTGGCCGGGCGCCGATCTCCTTGCCGGTCCAGTAGGCGACCTGGAGGTCCTTCGCCGGCTGGACGGAGGTGTCGCGGAAGAAGCCGTCGTTCCAGGCGCGCGGGGTGCGGTCGTGGGCGCGGACGGTGGCGGCGCGGTCGTTGAGCCAGCCGGTGGCCAGGTCGGCGACGGTGGCGCCGGAGCCGTACTTCTTCCGCGCGGCGGTGGCCAGCTGCGGGAACGAGGCCTGCGGATCGGAGTAGAGCAGCGCCTGGTACTCGTCGCCGCCGAGGTGCCACGGACCGCCGGGGAAGAGACCGGCGTACTCGTTCAGCAGGTCGTCGACGATCCTGGCGGAGGCGGCCTGGGAGATGTCGATCGCCCCGCGCACCGCCGTGCCCCGCGCGGTGCGCAGCTGGAGGTCGGGATGGGCGGCGATGACCGCCCCGAGGTGCCCCGGCGAGTCGATCTCGGGCACGACCGTGATGTGCCGGTCGGCCGCCAGCCGCACGATCTTCCTGACCTGCGCCTTCGTCAGGTGGTCCCGGGAGACGATCTCCGGGTGGGTGGAGGACTCGATCCGGAAGCCCTGGTCGTCGGAGAAGTGCAGGTGCAGCTCGTTGTACTTCAGGTCCCCCAGCTCCCGCACCCGGTCCTCGATCCAGCCGGCGGTGAAGGGCTTGCGGGCGATGTCCAGGGAGAGGCCCCGCACCGGCTTGGCCGGCTCGTCGCGCACCACGCCCTCCGGCGCCCTGCCGCCGCCGCGCACCGCCTGCTTCAGCGTGCGGGTGCCGTAGAAGACCCCGGCGTCGGCGGGCCCGCTGATGTTCACCCGCCCGCCGCGCACGGTCATGGTGTACGACTCCGGGTCCGCCCCCTCGTCGCCGTTCAGCGCCAGCCGTACGTCCCCGGGGCGCACGTCTGCCTTCTCGCCCGCGTACGTCAGCCCCAGCTCGCCGGCGATCAGCCGCCCCTCGTCGGCGAGGTCGGCGTCGTTGACGACCACGCGCTCCCCGCGCTGCGGCTTCCAGCCCGGCCCGCGCGCCGGGGTGTGGGCGCGGACGGCGGGGATCGTGCGGGGCGCCTCGGAGAGCGGATAGGAGCGCGTGGGACTCGGGGCCGGGGACCGCTCGCCGGTGGGTGTGGGCGCCGACCGGGCCTCGGAGGTCCGCCCCGCCGCACCCGCGGGCCCGCCGCCCCCGTCCGAGAACGTCGCCCACAGCCCCAGACCGACCCCGGCGGACACCACGGCCAGGGCGGCGGTCACCGCCACGGTCAGCGTCCGCCGCTGTCTCACCTTCTGCGCCGGCACCCGGCGCCTGTGCTGGCTCACCTCGCCAACCTACGACTCGATCCGGAAGACCGCCGTCCACCACACGTTCCGAAACTCTCCCGCGCGGGTGAAATTCGGGCATCCGTCGGACACGTCATGCCCACTCTCGATAACGTTGCGCCACATCTCTCACAAGATCCGCAACCGACACACACGTGACGCCCACGAGGACCCACGCTGGCTGTGCACCGCCTCCCCGACCTCCCCGGCCGTACCGCCATACCGGTGGAGCACTTCAACACATCCCCCGCGCAGGAAGCGGAAAGCCTTCTGCTCGACTGCCTCCACAGCCCGAACTGGGCCGCCCGGGTCGCAGACCACCGCCCGTACCCGGACGTGGCCGCCCTCCTGGCCGCGGCGGACGAGGCGGCGTACGACCTGACCTGGGAGGATCTGGCGGAGGCCCTGGCGGCCGAGCCCCTGCCGGCGCTCCCGGCGGGCACCTACTCCGCCGCCCACACGGCCCTGCGCGCGGCCCACGCCGCCTACGAGGCCCGGTTCGGGCATGTGTTCGTCATCTGCCTGGACGGTGTTCCGCCCGCCGAGTCCCTGGACCGCGTCCTGGAAGCCATCCGGTCACGATTGACCAACGATCCGGAGGAGGAACGCGCGGTCACGGCGGAGCAACTCCGGCGCCTCGCGAGGGGCAGGCTGATGAGAAACCTCAGGGGCGCCGGGAACTGCGCGACCAGCCACTGACCGCCCGCACCCGGCAAAACACAGCAAACCGCCCACCCCGGCGGCCGCAGTAGCCCACCCGGACCCCTTTGCGTGCCAGTTTGATCACACCCCGGGACCCCCGCTCAGCCCTACGGCGGCGCCTCGCTACGATGCTGGGGGCCGGTGGACCGTACCCGGCCGGGCCCGACCGACACCGACGCCGGCGCGGCCCCAATCCCCGCTCCCGGAGGAAACTTCCGTGCCGGCTGGAACGCTGTACCGCGGCCGGGAAGGAATGTGGTCCTGGGTGGCTCACCGAGTCACCGGCGTCCTCATTTTCTTCTTCCTGTTCGTTCACGTGCTGGACACCGCACTCGTCCGTGTGTCCCCCGAGGCCTACGACAAGGTCGTGGCCACGTACAAGACGCCCATCGTCGCGCTGCTGGAGTACGGCCTCGTCGCCGCCATCCTCTTCCACGCGCTCAACGGTCTGCGCGTCATCGCCGTCGACTTCTGGTACAAGGGCGCGCGCTACCAGAAGCAGATGCTCTGGGCCGTCGTCGCGCTGTGGGTCGTGCTGATGGCGGGGGCGATCTACCCCGTCCTCGGCCACGCCGCTCGTGAACTGTTCGGGAGCTGACGCACATGTCCACGACTGAAAAGACCGCGGCCTCGGGCATCGGCCCCGTCGAGGGCGCCTCCGGCTACTCCGTCGACAACCCGGCGCCGTACATCGAGGCCCCGCGCAAGCGGACCAAGAAGACCCCGAAGTCCACCCGGGGCAACTTCGAGATGGCCGCCTGGCTGTTCATGCGCCTGTCCGGCGTGGTGCTGGTCGTCCTGGTCATCGGCCACCTGCTGATCCAGCTCGTGCTGGACGGCGGTGTCTCCAAGATCGGCTTCGCCTTCGTGGCGGGCCGCTGGGCGAGCCCCTTCTGGCAGGTCTGGGACCTGCTGATGCTCTGGCTCGCGATGCTGCACGGCGCCAACGGCCTGCGCACGGTCATCAACGACTACGCGGAACGCGCGAACACCCGGCTGTGGCTCAAGGGCCTGCTCTACACGGCCACGGTGTTCACCATCCTGCTGGGCACGCTGGTGATCTTCACCTTCGACCCGAACATCCGCTAGATCCGGGGCTGCGAGACTCATGAAGATCCACAAGTACGACACCGTCATCGTCGGCGCCGGCGGCGCCGGTATGCGTGCCGCCATCGAGGCGACGAAGCGCAGCCGCACGGCCGTGCTGACGAAGCTGTACCCGACCCGCTCCCACACGGGCGCCGCGCAGGGCGGCATGGCCGCCGCGCTCGCCAACGTGGAGGAGGACAACTGGGAGTGGCACACCTTCGACACGGTCAAGGGCGGTGACTACCTGGTCGACCAGGACGCCGCCGAGATCCTGGCGAAGGAGGCCATCGACTCCGTCCTCGACCTGGAGAAGATGGGCCTGCCGTTCAACCGCACCCCGAACGGCACGATCGACCAGCGCCGCTTCGGCGGTCACAGCCGTAACCACGGCGAGGCCCCGGTGCGCCGCTCCTGCTACGCGGCCGACCGCACCGGCCACATGATCCTCCAGACGCTGTACCAGAACTGCGTCAAGCACGGCGTGGAGTTCTTCAACGAGTTCTACGTCCTGGACCAGCTGATCACCGAGGTCGACGGCGTGAAGCGCTCGGCCGGTGTGGTCGCCTACGAGCTGGCCACCGGCGAGATCCACATCTTCCAGGCGAAGGCCGTGATCTACGCCTCCGGCGGCTGCGGCAAGTTCTTCAAGGTGACCTCCAACGCGCACACGCTGACCGGTGACGGCCAGGCCGCCGTCTACCGGCGGGGCATCCCGCTGGAGGACATGGAGTTCTTCCAGTTCCACCCGACCGGCATCTGGCGCATGGGCATCCTGCTGACGGAGGGCGCCCGCGGTGAGGGCGGCATCCTGCGCAACAAGGACGGCGAGCGCTTCATGGAGAAGTACGCGCCGGTCATGAAGGACCTCGCCTCCCGTGACGTCGTCTCCCGCTCCATCTACACGGAGATCCGCGAAGGCCGCGGCTGCGGCCCCGAGGGCGACCACGTCTACCTGGACCTGACCCACCTGCCGCCGGAGCAGCTGGACGCCAAGCTGCCCGACATCACGGAGTTCGCGCGGACGTACCTCGGCATCGAGCCGTACACGGACCCGATCCCGATCCAGCCCACCGCGCACTACGCGATGGGCGGCATCCCGACCAACGTCATGGGTGAGGTCCTGGCGGACAACACCACGGTCGTCCCGGGCCTGTACGCGGCCGGCGAGGTCGCCTGCGTGTCCGTGCACGGCGCCAACCGCCTCGGCACCAACTCGCTGCTGGACATCAACGTGTTCGGCAAGCGGGCGGGCATCGCGGCGGCGGAGTACTCGCAGTCGGCGGACTTCGTCGAGCTGCCGGAGGACCCGGAGGCGTTCGTCGTCGGCCAGATCGAGATGCTGCGCGACTCCACCGGCAACGAGCGGGTGTCGACCCTGCGCCGCGAGCTGCAGGAGACGATGGACGCCAACGTCATGGTGTTCCGCACCGAGCAGACGATCAAGACGGCGGTCGAGAAGATCGCCGAGCTCAAGGAGCGCTACAAGAACGTGGCGATCCAGGACAAGGGCAAGCGGTTCAACACGGATCTCCTCGAGGCGATCGAGCTGGGCAACCTGCTCGACCTGGCCGAGGTCATGGCGGTGTCCGCGCTGGCCCGCAAGGAGTCCCGCGGCGGCCACTACCGCGAGGACTACCCGAACCGCGACGACGTCAACTTCATGCGCCACACCATGGCGTACCGCGAGGTCGGCGCCGACGGGACCGAAACCGTCCGTCTCGACTACAAGCCGGTCGTCCAGACCCGCTACCAGCCGATGGAGCGTAAGTACTGATGGCAACCCCTGTTCTGGACAAGGCGGAAGCGGCGTCCGCGGCCTCGCCGTACATCACGGTCACCTTCCGGATCCGCCGCTTCAACCCGGAGGTCTCGGCCGAGGCGACCTGGGAAGACTTCCAGATCGAGATCGACCCCAAGGAGCGCGTCCTCGACGCCCTCCACAAGATCAAGTGGGACGTCGACGGCACGCTGACCTTCCGCCGTTCCTGCGCCCACGGCATCTGCGGCTCCGACGCCATGCGCATCAACGGCAAGAACCGCCTGGCGTGCAAGACCCTGATCAAGGACATCAGCCCCGAGAAGCCGATCACGGTCGAGCCCA
Source organism: Streptomyces sp. NPDC052682 (assembly GCF_040678435.1). Lineage (NCBI taxonomy): Bacteria > Bacillati > Actinomycetota > Actinomycetes > Kitasatosporales > Streptomycetaceae > Streptomyces > Streptomyces sp. NPDC052682. The sequence goes on from NZ_JBFATS010000003.1 coordinate 434,077, forward strand.
TCAAGGGCCTGACGGTCCTGAAGGACCTGGTCGTGGACATGGAGCCGTTCTTCCAGGCGTACCGGGACGTCATGCCCTTCCTCATCACGAAGGACACGAACGAGCCGACGCGGGAGCGCCTGCAGTCCGCCGAGGACCGGGAGCGCTTCGACGACACGACGAAGTGCATCCTGTGCGCGGCGTGCACGACCTCGTGCCCGGTCTTCTGGAACGACGGCCAGTACTTCGGCCCGGCGGCCATCGTCAACGCGCACCGCTTCATCTTCGACTCGCGTGACGAGGCGGCCGAGCAGCGGCTGGAGATCCTCAACGACCGCGACGGCGTGTGGCGCTGCCGCACGACCTTCAACTGCACGGACGCCTGCCCGCGCGGTATCGAGGTCACGAAGGCGATCGCGGAGGTCAAGCGGGCGCTGATCACGCGCCGCTACTGATCTTCCCGGCCTGCGGAAAAGGCCCCGTTCCCGGAACGCACCGGAGAACGGGGCCTTTTCCCTTTCGCTTGAATCTCCGCTCGCTCTCAGCCCTCGTAGACGAACGCCATACACAGCCCTGCGCGGGCGGCTCGGCCGTACACGTCGCGCAGGTCGGCCAGGTACTCCGACAGATCTTCCAGATAACCGTCGGGGACCGGTCCGCGGATGATGCCGGAGAGCACCTCCGGGGCGGTGCGCATCACGTCGTCCACCCGGATGCCGGACAGGAAACCGTCCACGCGGGCCACGTCGCCGGCCAAGAGCACCGTGCACACCGTTCCGGCACCGTCGTCCCCGAGCAGCGTGCCACCGGAGACGGCCGGTTCCGCGAGGTCTCCGGCCCCCGCACGGAGCAGCAACTGCCGGAGGATGTCCCCTTCCTCGCCCAGATCGCAGTACGCGTCCTCGAAGCCGTGGTCGTCGGCGTCCTCGGCGGCATGGAACAAGCTGAGCACCCGATCGAAGCCGGCGTCGATCTCCGCCTGGGAAAGCGGAAAGAGGGACATGTTCATCGCTCGCTGCAACCTTCCGGAGGATGGAAGGGTACGGTGCGGTTCTACTCACCGAGCAGGACGGACACCGGATCCGGATCCGAGGTGGTCGGCCCCACGACCTGGTGGCAGAAGCGCATCGCCGTTGGATGAGGCACCCGCCGCTTCGGCCGGCCAGACCGCCGCGCGCCTGGGCCCGTTTCCCTCCGGAAGCGGGCCCAGGACCGATGCGCGGTCGTGCTGTCCGCGCTCTGGTGCACATCCCATGCCGCCGACCGTACGAGGCACCACTGACAATCACCGGTTCCGGCCGATCATCGGCCTACTCTGACGGTATGTCAGATGACGAGTCGTACGAGCTGCTCGGGTTCGACAACGTGCTGGTGCCCGTCGGCGATCTCGGCGAGGCCGTCGCCTTCTACGAGCGTGCCGGGTTCCCGCTGGAGTTCCGGCTCGACGAGGCCGGGATCGCGCTGCTGAAGGTCGGTGGGGAGACGCCCGGGATCCTGCTGCGGCACGAGGAGGGGCTCGGGCACCGGCCGCCGCCCTGGCCCTCCGCGCGGGTCTGGCTGGAGGTGCCGGACGCCCGGGCGGCGGCGCGGGCGTTGCGCGAGGCGGGCGTCGAGCCACTCGACGAGCCGTCCGCCGTGGTCACCGGCTGGGCCGTGGAGATCGCGGACCCCTGGGGGAACGTCGTCGGGTTCACGGACTACACCAAGCGCCCGGAGCTCGGACGGCGGCCCTGACCGCACCAGGGCGTGAGGGCAGGGCCTAGGCTCTGTCTCCGTGCCCGCGAAGAACGACGGCCCCGGTGAGGGGGCTTCTCACGACCAGTCCGCGCAGACGCCCGGCAAGTCCGCGCAGACCCGTGCGCTGATCCTTCAGACGGCCATGCGGCTGTTCCAGGAGCGCGGGTACGACCGGACCACCATGCGGGCCATCGCCCAGGAGGCCGGGGTCTCCGTCGGGAACGCGTACTACTACTTCGACGGCAAGGAGCACCTGATCCAGGGCTTCTACGACCGGATCGCCGCCGAGCACCAGGTGGCGGTGCGGGAGGTCCTGGACCGGGAGACCGACCTGGAAGCACGTCTTTCGGGTGTGCTGAAAGCCTGGCTGGACATCGCGGCGCCCTACCACGAGTTCGCGGTGCAGTTCTTCAAGAACGCCGCCGACCCGGACAGTCCGCTCAGCCCGTTCTCCGCCGAGTCGGAGCACGCGCGCCGGGAGGCCATCGGCGTCCACCGGGAGGTGCTGCGCGGTGCGAAGACCAAGGTGCCGGAGGAACTGCGGGACATCCTGCCCGAGTTGATGTGGCTCGCCCAGATGGGGCTCGTGCTGTACTGGATCTTCGACCGCACCGAGGGGCGCGCGCGCAGCTACCGGCTCGCCGAGCGCGGGGCGCGGCTGACCGCGCGGGGTGTCGCACTGGCCCGTTTCCGGGTGCTGCGGCCGCTGGTGCGCGAGGTGCACGAGCTGTTCACGGACTTCCTGCCGGGGATGAGCAAGCCGCTGCCCGACCCCGGCACGGCGTCCTGAGCACCGGTCACAGGTTGGTCAGGCGCCAGAGGCGGAAGACGCCCGTGCCGTCCGACAGGTACTGCCCGCCGCCGACGTCCTCGCTGGTGACCACGTACTGCTTGGCCTGCCACAGCGGGATGACCGGCACGTCGTGCGCGAGGGTCTGCTGGAGGTCCCCGATGTCGTTGACGGCCTGGCTGCGGTCGGCGTAGCGCTGGCTGGACCGGATGAGCCGGTCCACGGTCTTGCTGCTGTAGCCGGTGTTCATGGTGCCGTGGGTGCCGACCAGGGGCCCGCCGAAGGTGTCCGGGTCGGGGAAGTCGGCGACCCAGCCCACGGCGTACGCGTCGAGCTTGCCGCTCGCCCACTGCTTCTGGAAGTCGGCCCACGGGTAGCCCTTGAGCGTGACCTGGAACAGGCCGCTCGCCTCCAGCTGCCGTTTGATCTCGGCGGCCTCCTGGGCCGCGGAGCCGCCCTTGCCGTAGCCGTAGGTGAAGCGGACCGGCAGGGACACCCCGGCCTCGGTGAGCAGCCGGCGCGCCTTGGCGGGGTCCACCTTGGGGTAGCTGTCGAAGAACGACGCGGTGTGGCCGGTGATCCCCGTCGGGACCAGCGAGTACAGCGGGTCGACGGTTCCGTCGTACACGGTGGCCGCGAGCTGGCCGCGGTCGATCAGCCAGGCCACGGCCTGCCGGACCCGCGGGTCGTGCAGCGGCTTGCCGGGGCGGGTGTTGAGGTACAGGTTGCGGGTCTCGGAGCTGTCGGCCTCGGAGACGCGCTGCCTGGGGTCGCTCGGGTTGAGGGCGGCGAGGACCTTGGGCGGCAGCTGGTCGGTGGCGACATCGACCTTCCTGGCCTGCCATGCCCGGTTCAGGGCGTCCGGGTCCGCGTAGTAACGCACCTCGACCGGCCCGCCCTTGTCCTGGACGGCGCCCTCGTAGTGGCTGTTGGGGGCGAGGACGGCCTTCTTGCCCTTGGTGAACGAGGTGAGGGTGTACGGGCCGCTGCCGTCGGCACCGTTGTCGGTGCGCAGCTTGTCCGCCGGGTACGTGGCGGGGTCGACGATGGATCCGGCTCCGGTGGCCACCTTGAACGGGAAGGTGGCGTCCGGTGAGGACAGCCGGAAGGTGACGGTCCGCCCGCTCGCGCTCACCGACGACAGGGTGTCCAGCAGGGAGGCCGGGCCGACCGGGGAGTCGATCTTCTTGACGCGGTCGAAGGAGTACTTCACGTCCTCGGCGGTCACGGCCTTGCCGCCCGCGAAGGTGAGGCCGTCGCGCAGTTCGCAGCGGTAGGTGCGCAGGTCGGTGCCGACGAAACCGCAGCTTCGGGCCGCGTCCGGGACGGGTGTGGTGCCGCCCGGCTCGAACGTCAGCAGCGACTGGTAGACGCTGCTGAACAGCGCCCAGGAGCCGGCGTCGTAGGCGCCTGCCGGGTCCAGCGAGGTGACGGAGTCCGTGGTGCCGACAATGATCGTTTTGACCTGGCCGTGCCGGGCCGGCATCAGCTGCCAGGCGCCCACGCCGGCGACCGCGAGAACCAGCAGTCCCACGAGTATCCGTATGCGGACCGATCGCATCGGCCTTGCCTCCCCAGGCCCTGTCCGGGCCACCGTGCACATGCCACTCCCTGGTGGCGCGGCTCACCTAATCACACGGGTCTGACCTGGGGGAAGAAGGATCTGGTGAGTTGGGAAAGAACTTACCCAACGGTGGGTTTCGGCCCGTTTTGCAGGGTGGCGTGCGCTAGCGGCGCGGTCCGTGCGCCGTGGCGGGGCGGGGTGGTCAGGCCTGGCGGGACGCCAGCTCGATGACCGTGATGTCCGAGGGTGCGCCCACGCGGGTGGGCGGGCCCCAGGCGCCCGCGCCCCGGCTGACGTACAGCTGCGTGTCGCCGTAGCGCTCCAGACCCGCCAGGGTCGGGTTGGCGGCGGCCGCGAGGAGGTTGCCGGGCCAGAGCTGGCCGCCGTGGGTGTGGCCGGAGAGCTGGAGGTCGACGCCGTGCTCGACGGCCTCGTGGATCTGGACCGGCTGGTGGGCGAGGAGCACGCACGCGCGTGCCCGGTCCCGGTCGCCGAGCGCCCGGGCGAAGTCGGGGCCCTGGCCCTCCTGTTCGCCTGCCACGTCGTTCACTCCGGCCAGGTCGAAGTGCGGCAGCTCCGTACGGGCGTTCTCCAGCGGGCGCAGGCCCAGGCGGCGGACCTCCTCGACCCACTGCTCGGCGCCGGAGAAGTACTCGTGGTTGCCGGTGACGAAGTAGGCGCCGTGCCGGGCCGACAGCTGCGCCAGCGGGGCCGCGGCCGGGCCGAGGTTCTTGACGCTGCCGTCCACCAGGTCGCCGACGACCGCTATGAGGTCGGGCTGGGTCGCGTTGATGGTGTCGACGACCTTCTGCGCGAAGCCCCGGCCGAGGACCGGGCCCAGATGGATGTCGCTGACCACGGCGATGCGGTAGCCGTGCGCACCGCGCGGCAGCTTGGCCAGCGGCACGGTGACCCGCTTGACCCGCGGGCCGCGCAGCACGCCGTACGTGCCGTAGCCGACGGTCCCGGCCGCGGCCGCCGCGGCGGCACCGGCGACGACCCGGGAGACGAAGAGACGGCGGGAGGGGCCGGTCGGAGCCGGCCCGGTGGTGGCGCCGGACGGGTCGGCGGCCGGCCCGGACGGCGGGGTGGCGCCGGGGGTCGGGGCCGGCTGCGGTGGGGCCGGGGCGGTACGCCCCTGCGGTTCGGCCGGGGCGGGCTCGGGGTGGGGCGCGGACCCGGCCTCCAGGGAGCCCTCGGTTGCCTCGGCGCCCCGCTCCCGCTCGGCCTCGCCCTGCGCGGCTCCCGGCCGCGGTCCGGCCGTCCTCACCGGGGCTCCCGCCGTGACCGGTTGCGGCTCGGGGCTGGGCCGGTGTGCGGCCGTGCCGGCCGCCCGCCGCTCCAGGAAGCGGCGCAGCAGGGGGCGTACGAGCTCGCCCGCCAGGACCGCCAGCACCAGGTAGAGCGACAGCGCGAGCCAGAGGAAGCCGGGCCAGGCCAGGGTCTGCTGGAGCCAGAACGGGGCGCCGCCCCGCTCGGCGACGAGGGCCCCGACCGTGAGCGCCCAGCCGCCGGCGATCAGCACGGCGCCGGCGCGGCGGATGCGGCCCGGGCCGCGGGTCGTGTCGCGGAACAGGCGACGCCACACGAACCAGTTGGCCGTCACCAGGACGGCCACGACCAGCAGTGCGACGAGCGCGAAGACGATGACCACGCGACGCATTCCCCTTCGGTTGCAGTGCTGGGTGAACGACCCGGAGATCCGTCCGGTTCCGGCGCTTGCTGTGCCCTGCGCGGCGGTGCGCGCTATGACGTGCGGCGCAGTGCGCGCAGACCGCGCAACCCGATGACCCCGATGACCGTCCCCCATACGAAGGAGACGACCGCGAGCAGCAGGTGGACCCAGAAGTACGCCGTCGGGTGACCGTCGTCGAACGCGAGCCCGCTGCCGTCCTTGATCAGGTTTTTGACGAAAGTGATCCAGATGACCCAGCTCCACACCCCGAAGGCGAGCAGGAACCAGGAGACGGGGCGGCTGAGCTTCATGCCTTCAGTATCGCGGCCGTCTGTCCGGTTCCGTTCCCGGGGTGGGGGCGGAAGCGGGACTTCCCCCCACGCGCCAGGTACCTTCTCGCTCGTGCCCGCACCCAAGAAGACCCACAGGCGATCCCTGCTGGTCACTTCCGCCGCCCTGTTGTCCACCGCGCTGACCGCGCCCACCGCCCTCGCGGCCCCGAAGCCGTCGGACAGCCCGTCGGCGAGCCCGTCCGTCACGCCCCCGGCGTCGATGTCGACGGTGGGCGGCGCCCGGCTCGGGCAGCCGGGGACCCAGGTCAACCTCGCGAGCGGCGTGCCGGTGCTGCCCAAGGACGTCACGGCGCGGTCCTGGATCGTCGCCGACGCCGAGTCCGGCCAGGTGCTCGCCGCGCACAACGCGCACTGGCGGCTGGCTCCGGCCAGCACGCTGAAGATGCTGTTCGCGGACACGCTGCTGCCGAAGTTCCCCAGCACGCTGAAGCACAAGGTCGCGCCCGCCGACCTGGCCGGCATCGGCGCCGGCTCGAGCATGGTCGGGATAAAGGAGGACGAGACGTACACCGTGCACGACCTGTGGCTCGGAGTCTTCCTGCGCTCGGGCAACGACGCGGTGCACGTGCTGTCGGCGATGAACGGCGGCCTCGAGCCCACCGTGCGGGAGATGAACGAGCACGCCGAGGAGCTGCAGGCCTTCGACACCCACGTCGTCACCCCCGACGGCTACGACGCCGAGGGGCAGGTGTCCTCCGCGTACGACCTGACGCTGATCGCCCGCTCGGGACTGCAGAAGAAGGACTTCCGCGCGTACTGCTCGACGGTCTCCGCCAAGTTCCCGGGCGAGACGAAGAAGGACAAGAAGGGCAAGACGGTCCGTAAGTCCTTCGAGATCCAGAACACCAACCGGCTGCTGGCCGGCGACTTGGACCTGCCCGTCTACCAGGGCATCGCGGGTGTGAAGAACGGCAACACCACCAACGCGGGCGCCACCTTCACGGGCGTCGCCGAACGCGGCGGCAAGGTGCTGCTCGTGACGGTGATGAACCCGGAGAAGCACGAGCACAACGAGGTCTACAAGGAGACCGCCCGGCTGTTCGACTGGGGCTTCAAGGCGGCCGGCAAGGTTCAGCCGGTGGGCGAACTGGTGCCGCCGAGGAGCGCGGTACGGGCCGGCGCCGAGCCGGGCGGGGAGCCCTCCGGTCAGGCGGGCGGCACCGGGGACGGCACGGCGGGCACGGGGGCCAAGCCGGTGGCCAGCGCCCCGGCCGCGCACGGTTCCAGCGGCGTCGGCGTCGCGCTCGGCATCGCCGGCGGGGTGCTGGTGCTGCTCGCGGGCGGCGCGTTCCTGGTCAACCGCCGCTGGCCGCTGCCGGATCTGGTGCGCCGCCGGACACGCCCGTGACGTCCGGGAGTTCGTCCTGCTTGCTCCGCGTCGCCGTCCAGGCGGCGCAGAACAGCACCAGCTTCGAGGTGAAGTTGATCCACAGCAGCAGCGCGACGGGCACGCCGAACGCGCCGTACATGCTCTTCGCGGCCACCTCCTGGAGGTAGCCGCTGAGCAGCAGCTTCAGCAGCTCGAAGCCGACCGCGCCGGTCAGCGCGGCCACCACCAGGCGGCGGCGCGGCGGTTCGACGCCGGGCAGCAGGGTCAGGACGTACAGCAGGAGCAGGAAGTCGGCGAGTACGGCGATCGCGAACGCGGCGACGTACAGCAGCAGCCCGCCCCAGCCGCCCTCCGGGATGCCGAGCTGCCGGGTGATCCGGCCGACCAGCGCGGAGGCGACGGTGGAGGCGGCGAGTGTCACCAGGACGGCGCCGCCGAGGCCGAGCAGGATGCCGAGGTCCTTGGCCTTGCGCAGGAAGGGGTTCTCCTCCTCGTCGGGCAGCTCCCACACCGCGCGCAGGCAGTCGCGGGTCAGCCCGGCCCAGCTGATGCCGGTGAAGAGCAGGGCGGCGCCCGCGATGAGGCCGACGGTGCCGGCGTTCTGCACCAGGCCGTCGATGTTCAGCTGCTCGGAGATGCCGGGCACCTGCTGGGCGAGCTTGTCCTCCAGCGTGTGCTGCTGCCCGGTGCTGAGCGCGGCGGCGGCGACCGCGGCGGCCACGCTCAGCAGCGGGAAGAGCGCGACGAAGCTCGTGAACGTCATCGCGGCGGCCAGCCGGGTCCACTTGACCCGGTCCAGCCGTTCGTACGACCGCCACGCGTGCGTGGTCATCAGCCGTGCCAGCCACGGCCCGACGACCGGGAGCCTTGTCAGCCAGTCCATGATCCGACTCTGCCCTCCTGGCGGAAGACCCATGTCCGGGTTCCCCAGAACCGCAGAATCGTCGCCAGCGCCATGCCGACGACCGCACCGGAGACGGTGTCGGCGCGCTGCGAGGTGAGGCCGAGACCGTAGTGGCTGACCGCGAGGCAGAGCAGCTGGACGGCGGCGCCGGCGAGGTTCACCGCGCAGAAGGCGGCGTAGGCCCGCGGGCCCCGCACGCGCGTGCCGCGGTACGTGCCGCACGCGTTGCCCACGTACGCCACCGTGCATCCCGCCACGAAGGACAGCACCTTGGCGGTGAGCGGCCCGAGGCCGGCGGGACCGCGCAGCCAGGTGAAGAGCGCGAGATCGACGCCGTAGGCCAGCAGCCCGGCAGCGGCGAATCCGAGCAGCTCGCGGCGGTCCGGCCGGCCACCGCCGGCCCGCAGGGGCGGAGATGCCGGTCCGCCGGGGCCCGCAGGGCTCGGCAGCCCTCCGGCGTCCGCGCACGCGCGCGCGCCGTCCCGGCCCCATGCGCCGGGCGACGAACGGCCTCGGGGCACCGCGACGGGGCCCGGCCGGGGCGTGGCCGGTGAGGCCGGCGGGTGGGTTCCCTTCGGCACCGGGTCGGCGGGGGCGGGGCCGGGGTGGCGGGTTGTGCCCGATGAGGCCGGCGGGCTGGTTCCGTTCGACGCCGGGTCGGCGGGGGCGGGGCCGGGGCGCCGGGTCGTGCCCCGTGAGGCCGGCGGGCTGGTTCCGTTCGACGCCGGGTCGACGGGGGCGGGGCGCCGGGCTGGCCGGGGCGTGCTCGGTGAGGCCGGCGGGTGGGCTCCCTTCGGCGCCAGGTCGGCGGGGGCGGGGCCGGGGCGTCCGGCGGGCCGGGGCGTGCCCGGCGAAACCACCGGGCCGGTTCCGTTCGACGCCGGGACAGTGGGGGCGGGGCGCCGGGCGGGCCGGGGCGGGGCCGGTGAGGTCGGCGGGCCGCTTCCCTTCGGCGTCGGGGCGACGGGGGCGGGGTCCGGGCGGCGGGCGGGGCGGTCGGCGGACCGGCCCGGGCGGTCAGGGGTGCGGTCAGGGTCCCCGGGCCTGTCCGGGGGCCTCCGTCGGCCGGGCCAGAGGTACCGGCCCAGGGCCCGGCCGCGGCCCGGCTCCGGACCGGCGCTCTGCCCGCCGTCCAGGCCCGCCCGCGGGAGTGCGCTCACCAGTCGGCCACCGCGAGGCCGTACATCGCCAGCCAGCCCAGACCGATCAGGGCGAGCGCGCGGTCGTGCAGGACGACGTCCTCGGGTTCGCCGGCCGTGCCGCGGTCGGCGAAGACGGCGTAGCGCAGGACCGCCAGGACGAAGGCGACCATGGACAGCTGCCGCCAGGGCAGCACGCTGGTGTGCGGGACACCGCCTTCCTCCAGGGCCCACAGGCAGTAGCCGAGGACGGCGACCCCGGCCGCGAGCTGCCAGACGAAGCGGAGGTAGCCGGTGGTGTACTCGGTGAGCAACGCGCGCGTGGCCCCTGCTTTTCCGGCCATCTGCACGGCCTCGGAGTAGCGCTTGGCCGCCACCATGAACAGCGCGCCGAAACCGGTGGTGATCAGGAACCAGCGCGACAGCGGGATGCCGAGCGCGAGCCCGCCCACCACCGCCCGCATCAGGAACCCGGTCGTGACGACGGCGAGGTCGACGACCAGGACGTGCTTGAGGCTGACGCAGTACGCCAGTTGCAGCGCCAGGTAGGCCACCAGCAGGGCGCAGACGGCCGGGGAGCAGCGCCAGGCGGCGATGGCCGGGGCGAGGACGGCGAGGCCGGCGCCGACGGCGTACGCGACGGGCACCGGGACCTGTCCGGCGGCGACGGGCCGGTGGCGTTTGACGGGGTGGGCGCGGTCGGCCTCGGCGTCGCGGGCGTCGTTGACGAGGTAGACGGCGGCGGCACAGGCCGTGAACAGGACGAAGACAAGCGGGAGTTGCAGCAGGGCGGGGCGGGAGAAGAGCTCGCCCGCGGCGGCGGGGGCGGCGATGACCAGGAGGTTCTTGACCCACTGCTTGGGGCGTGCGGTCCGCAGCAGACCGCCCAGGAGGGTGCCTTCACGGCGGGGTGGTGCCGGGGGGCGACGGGGCCCGCGCTGCTGCAGCAGCGCGGCGCTGCGCGCGGGTCCCGTCATCGGCGCGGCCTCGGTCATGCGCGCCCCTCCCCACCTGTGGTGCCCCCGCGCATCCAGCGCGCGCCCACGCCCGCCGTGAGCGCGCCGAGGGCCGCGCCCGCCGCCACGTCCGACGGGTAGTGGACCCCGGCGACCAGTCGGGACAGGCACACCGCGGCGGCCAGTGGCGGCACCGCGTACGCCCCCAGGGCGCCGAAGGCGACCGCGGCGGCCGCCGCGGAGGTGGCGTGCGAGCTCGGGAAGGAGTGCCGGCCGGCGGTGCGCACCAGGGGTGCGACATGCGGGGGGCGCGGGCGGCGCACGATCCGCTTCACGCCCATGCTGGCGAGGTGCGCGCCCGCGGTGAGCGCCGTGCCGCGCAGCCAGGCGCGGCGCCGGGTGCCGTCCACGGCGGCTCCGGTGAGGCCGGCCGCGAGCCACAGCGCCCCGTGCTCACCGGCCCAGGACAGGGCACGCGCGGCGGCGGCCACCCGCGGGTCGACACCGCGGGCGCGGAGCGCCGCGACGATCCGGTGGTCCCAGTCGTCCTTGTGGTCGAGGTGGTCCCGATGGTCGTGGTCCCGATGGTCGTGGTCCAGGTGGTCCATGGGCACTCACTGTTCACGCCGACCCGCCCAGAACTCCGGCAATATTGAGCGACATCCCATTAATCACCCATTTCGGGGAAGCTTGCCATGTTCTCGAACTGATTACTCGAATCAGGGCGATACGGTCACCGCCATGTCTGCCGACATCGTTTCCGTCACGGGGTGGGGCCGCACCGCCCCCACCACAGCCCGCCTGATCCGTCCGCGGACGTACGAGGAGGCCGCGGCCGCCGTCCGGGACTGCGGGGCGCGCGGCGGCATCCCCCGGGGCCTGGGACGGGCGTACGGCGACGCGGCACAGAACGCCGGCGGGGCCGTGCTCGACATGACGGCCCTGGACCGCGTCCACGCGATCGACGCGGACGGCGGGACCGCGCTGTGCGACGCGGGAGTCTCCCTGCACCGGCTGATGGAGGTGCTGCTGCCGCTCGGCTGGTTCGTGCCGGTGACGCCCGGCACACGGTACGTCACCGTCGGCGGGGCGATCGGGGCGGACATCCACGGCAAGAACCACCACGTCTCGGGCTCCTTCTCCCGGCACGTGCTCTCCTTCGAGCTGCTCACCGCCGACGGCACGATCCGCACGGTGCGCCCCGGCACGCCCCTGTTCGACGCCACGGCGGGCGGCATGGGCCTGACGGGCGTGATCCTCACGGCGACGGTCCGGCTGCTGCCGGTCGAGACCTCGCTCATGGCGGTCGACACCGAGCGCGCCGCGGACCTGGACGACCTGATGGCCCGCCTGACGGCCACCGACCACCGCTACCGCTACTCGGTCGCCTGGATCGACCTGCTGGCGCGCGGCGCGGCGACCGGCCGCGCGGTCCTCACCCGCGGCGACCACGCGCCGCTGGACGCCCTGCGCGAGGGCACGCGCGCGTGGCGCGACCCGCTGGCCTTCCGCACGCCCCGCTTCCCGGCCGCCCCCGCCTACGTGCCCGAGGGGCTGCTCACCCGGCGGACGGTGGCCCTGTTCAACGAGCTCTGGTACCGCAGGGCGCCCCGCGCGCGTACCGGCGAACTCCAGCGGATCCCGGCCTTCTTCCACCCCCTGGACGGCGTCCCCCACTGGAACCGGGTCTACGGCCGCGGCGGCTTCGTGCAGTACCAGTTCGTCGTCGGATACGGCCAGGAGGAGGCGCTGCGCCGGATCGTGCACCGCATCTCGCGGCGCCGCTGCCCGTCCTTCCTGGCGGTCCTCAAACGGTTCGGCGAGGCCGACCCGGGCTGGCTGTCGTTCCCCGTGCCCGGCTGGACGCTCGCGCTGGACATCCCGGCGAACCTGCCCGGCCTCGGCGCCTTCCTCGACGGACTCGACGAGGAGGTGGCCGCGGCGGGCGGACGGGTGTACCTGGCCAAGGACTCCCGGCTGCGGCCGGAGCTGCTCGCCGCCATGTACCCGCGCCTGGACGACTTCCGCGCCCTGCGCGCGGAGCTGGACCCGCGCGGGGTGTTCACCTCCGACCTGTCCCGCCGCCTCCGTCTCTGAGCACCCTCTAGGAGCTGTCGTGAAGGACGCCTTCGGCCTCCCCCAGTCCCTGCTCGTCCTCGGCGGTACGTCCGAGATCGCGCTGGCCACCGCACGCCGTCTGATCGCCCGCCGCACCCGCACGGTCTGGCTGGCGGGCCGCCCCTCCCCCGCCCTGGAGCAGGCCGCCGAGGACCTGCGCCACCTGGGCGCGGACGTGCACACCGTCGCCTTCGACGCGCTCGACCCCGGCTCCCACGAGAACGTGCTCGGCAAGGTCTTCGCCGAGGGCGACGTCGACCTGGTGCTGCTGGCCTTCGGCGTGCTCGGCGACCAGGCCCGCGACGAGCGGGACCCGCAGGCCGCAGTCCGCGTCGCGCAGACCAACTACACCGGCGCGGTCTCGGCGGGCCTGGTGTGCGCCCGGGCGCTGCAGTCGCAGGGTCACGGCTCGCTGGTCGTGCTGTCCTCGGTCGCGGGCGAGCGGGCCCGCCGCGCCAACTTCATCTACGGCTCCAGCAAGGCCGGCCTGGACGCCTTCGCCCAGGGCCTGGGCGACGCGCTGCACGGCACGGGCGTGCACGTCATGGTCGTACGCCCCGGGTTCGTCCGGACGAGGATGACCGCCGGTCTGGAGGAGACGCCGCTGGCGACGACGCCGGAGGCGGTCGCCGCGGCCGTCGAGCTGGGGCTGCGGCGGCGCTCGGAGACGGTGTGGGTGCCGGGCGCGCTGCGGGTGGTGATGTCGGCGCTGCGACACCTGCCGCGCGGGGTGTTCCGCCGGCTGCCGCTGTGAGGGACCGGGTCAGCCGGTGGTGAGCGAGCCGCGCTCCACGGGCCCGCCCTGCGGGGGCACCACGGCCGACCCGAAGGGGAACTCGCGCAGTTTGCGCCACACCCCGTCGGCGCCCTGCTCGTACAGGGCGAAGCCGGTGCACGGCCACTGGGCCTCGTAGTCGGCGAGTTCCTCGTACGCCCGGTCCATCGCGGCCTCGTCGATGCCGTGCGCGACGGTGACGTGCGGGTGGTAGGGGAACTGCAGCTCGCGCGCGACCGGGCCGGAGGCGTCGCGGACCTGCTTCTGGAGCCAGGTGCAGGCCTCGGCGCCCTCGACGACGCAGACGTACACCACAGGCGACAGCGGCCGGAAGGTGCCGGTGCCGGACAGCCGCATGGGGAACGGCCGGCCGGCCGTGGCGACCTCGGTCAGGTGCGCCTCGACGGCCGGCAGGTCGGCCTCGTCGATCTCGGTCGGCGGCAGCAGGGTGACGTGCGTGGGGATGCCGTGAGCCGCGGCGTCGCCGAAGCCCGCGCGCAGCTGCTGGAGCTGGCTGCCGTGAGGCTCCGGGACCGCGATCGAGACACCGATCGTTACGGTCCCCACGTCGTCTCCTGTCGTTGTGTAGGTGAAGCTCGTCTCGTTGCTGAGCGCGAGTGGCCGCCGGCGCGTCACCCGGTTATCGACTGTACGGCCACGACCGGGCCGCGGGCAGGCGCAAGCGGAGTGATGTGCAGCGCTCTCGGTGGTGCGCCTGGCGCGGCGGGCGGATTCAGTGCTTGGCGGGCAGGAATCCGACCTTGTCGTACGCCTGGGAGAGGGTCTCCGCGGCGACGGCACGCGCCTTCTCCGCGCCCTTGGCGAGGATCGAGTCGAGCGTCTCGGGGTCGTCGAGGTACTGCTGGGTGCGCTCCCGGAACGGTGTGACGAACGCGACCATCACCTCGGCGAGGTCCGTCTTGAGCGCGCCGTACATCTTGCCCTCGTACTCCCGCTCCAGCTCGGCGATCGACTTGCCGGTGAGCGTGGCGTAGATGGTGAGCAGGTTGGAGACGCCCGGCTTGTTCTCGACGTCGTAGCGGATGACGGTGTCGGTGTCCGTGACCGCGCTCTTGACCTTCTTGGCGGTGGTCTTCGGCTCGTCGAGCAGGTTGATCAGGCCCTTCGGGGTGGACGCCGACTTGCTCATCTTGATCGACGGGTCCTGAAGGTCGTAGATCTTCGCCGTCTCCTTGAGGATGTACGGCTTCGGCACGGTGAAGGTCGGGCCGAACCGGGCGTTGAAGCGCTCGGCGAGGTCGCGGGTCAGCTCGATGTGCTGGCGCTGGTCCTCGCCGACCGGCACCTCGTGCGCCTGGTAGAGCAGGATGTCCGCGACCTGGAGGATCGGGTACGTGAACAGGCCGACGGAGGCGCGGTCGGCGCCCTGCTTGGCGGACTTGTCCTTGAACTGGGTCATGCGGGAGGCCTCGCCGAAGCCGGTGAGGCAGTTCATGACCCAGGCCAGCTGGGCGTGCTCGGGAACGTGGCTCTGCACGAAGAGCGTGCACCGCTCCGGGTCGAGCCCGGCGGCCAGCAGCTGGGCGGCGGCCAGCCGGGTGTTGGCCCGCAGGTCCTTCGGGTCCTGCGCAACGGTGATCGCGTGCAGGTCGACGACCATGTAGAACGCGTCGTGGGTCTCCTGCAGGGCCACCCACTGGCGGACGGCGCCGAGGTAGTTGCCGAGGTGGAACGAGCCGGCGGTGGGCTGGATCCCGGAGAGCACGCGAGGGCGATCAGAGGACATGCCCACCATTCTCTCAGGTCGCGCGGCCCGGTCCGGAACTGGCCCGAAACAGGTGGGAACCGATCCGTGCCCTGCGGTGTAACAAGACTGTGAGGACGCGGGAGGGGGGCCGCATCGTCGATGAGGCCGCGGTGATCGCACGCGTACGCGCCGGAGAGCCGGAGGCGTACGCGGAGCTGGTGCGCGCCCATGCCGGCATCGCGCTGAGGGCGGCCACCGCGCTGGGGGCGGGTGCGGACGCGGAGGACGTGGTGCAGCAGGCCTTCGTCAAGGCGTACTGCGCGCTGGGCCGGTTCAGGGACGGCATGGCGTTCAAGCCGTGGCTGCTGGCGATCGTCGCCAACGAGGCGAGGAACACCGTGCGCGCGGCGGCGCGGCAGCGTTCGCTGGCCGGGCGTGAGGCGGCGTTCGTGGAAGCGGAACCGCTGATACCGGAGTCGGCGGACCCGGCTCTGGCGACGCTGCACACGGAGCGCCGGGCGGCGCTGCTGGCTGCTCTGGAGAAGCTCAGCGAGGAGCATCGCCTGGTCGTCACCCACCGCTATCTGCTGGAGATGGACGAACCGGAGACGGCCCAGGCCCTGGGCTGGCCCCGGGGGACGGTGAAGTCCCGGCTGAACCGCGCCCTGCGCAAGCTGGCCCGGTTGCTGCCGGACTTCCGTCCCGGGGAGCCTCGGAAGGGGGGTGAGGGGCGTGAGTGAGCCGTACGGCGGTGACGGCCCCGGCGGTGCGGGGCGGCGGCGCGCCGAGGCCGCCCGGTTGCGGGCGGAGCTGAGGGCGCTGGGGCGGTCGATGGGCGCGCCGGCCAGCGGGCCGGAGACCATGGTCGAGCGGGTGCTGGGGCAGATACTGGCCGAGCAGGTGCCGGTGCCGGTGGCCGAACAGCCGGGGGCCGGGGAGCGGCTGCGCGCGGTGCGGCGCTGGACGCGGGCACGGTGGCGGTCGCTGACGGCGGCGCTGTGCGGGCTGCTGACGGTGCTCGCGCTCACGCCCCCGGTGCGGGCCGCGGTGTCCGACTGGTTCGGCTTCGGCGGGGTCGAGGTGCGGTACGACCCGTCGGCGGTGCCGTCACCGGGTGCCCGGGTGCCCGGCTGCGGCGGTCGTCCGGTGTCCCTGGCACAGGCGGAACGGCGGGCCGGGTTCAGCCCCCTGGTTCCCGGGGTGCTGGGGCCTGCGGACGCGGTATCGGTCAGTGGTCTGCCGCGTGGGCGGGTGCTGGTCAGCCTGTGCTGGCGCGAGCGGGGGCACACCCTCCGGCTCGACGAGTTCCGCGCGCGCCTGGACGTCAGCTTCATCAAGACGGTGCGTGAACAGCCCGAGCTGCTGCCGCCGATCGAAGGCAGCCCGGCCGACCGCGTCCCGGATCCGGCTCTGTGGTTCCCCCGGGCGCACATGCTGAGTTTTCCGCTGGTGGGACCGGACGGCGAGCGCTCCACCTGGCGTACGCGCTCGGCCGGGCCGACCCTGCTGTGGACCTCGCCGGCAGGTGACGGGGTCGTCACGCTCCGCCTGGAGGGCGTGTCGTCCAAGGAGCGCGCGGTGGAGATCGCGACCTCGTTGGAGAAGCCGGACAGCGGGTCGTCCGGTGGACCCCGATAACAGGCCGCGCGAAGTGGGAACCCCGACGGGCCGGGCGGTGTACCAGAAGTGACAGGCAGCCCGAGTACGGGCCGCGCGGACCAGTCGCTTCGGGGGTTCGGATGCAGCGGTGGAGGAAGAGGGCACGTGAACTGACCGCGTGGACGAGTGCGTTGGCGGCGAGCGTGATCCTGGTCGGGTGGGCCGCGTCGCCCGCCTCGGCCGGGGGGCCGACGAGTGTGCTCGTGGTCTCGCCCGCGAGCGAGGAGACGGCGTCGCTGTACAACGGCGACGAGCAGTACACGCAACTCGAACGGCTGCTGGGCCCGCTCGGAGGGACCGCAGGCACCCGCACCAAGCCGCCGGAAGCAGTCCTGGAGGCGTCCCGGCACATCAACGTCACCTGGATGGTCCACGACGTGACGCCCTGGCGGGTCGACCAGGTGTACGTGGGCAGCGGCAGCGGTGGCCCTGTCTGGATCCACACCACCACCGAGCCGACCCGGTCGTTCGACGGCCCGTGGCACCGCGCGCGGCATCCCGCGCCGCTGCGGCAGTTGCTGAGGGAGTTGGGCGTGATGGGCGAGACCTCCCCCGAGGGGTCCTCCGGCGTCGCCCCGGTCCCGGCGGCAAGGGACCTCGACCCGAGCGCGACGACGGAACCGGCGGCCGCGGCGAGCAGCACCCGGGCGGCAAGGACCAACGACAGCACGGACTGGTGGTGGGCGCTGCCAGGCGCTGCGGCAGGAGCGGTGATGGCGCTGGCGCTGCGGCCCTTCGCCCCGCGGATACGGCCGCACCGCTTACGACGGAAGGCCGGGCCGAGGCAGGAACTGCTGGATCTGTGAGGCCCGGCGTGTGATCGGGAGCCGTGATGTCGAAGGGGGAATCGGATGACGTCCGACCGTGAGGGCGTGCGGCTGCCGCTGGGGGCGGGCACGTGGGCTCGGCTCGCGGTGGTGGTGCCGGCGGTGGCGGCACTGCTCGCCGTGCCGGTGGGCGGTGCGGCCGCGCAGTCGCGGGGCCGGGACGCCCCCGACCTGGCGCTGGTGGTCGGCAGCACGGGGAAGACGGCGGCTGTGCACTCCGGCGAGCCGCGGGTTCACCCGCCTGTGGCAGTTGCTGGAGCCGTCGTACACCGGGACGGAGCGGGTGCCGGAGTCGTGGTCGCGAGGCGGGCATCCGCCCGTCCGGGTCACGGTGGTGTGGGCTCTGACCGGCGTCGGGGGCTGGCCCGACACCAACCGGCCGCCGGGCCGCGATGTGGCCCTGCGGCGGCAGGACCAGTTGTTCGTCGCCGAGGACGGCACACCGTGGGTGCGGTCGGATCCGTCACCTGACGTGGAGGACGATGACATTCGCTGGCATCGGGCACCGCGCTCGCTCTACGCCCGGATGGAGCGGGCGGGGCTGCTCGGGGAGCCGGTGGAGCGGGGCTCCGCCGCCGAGCGCGCGGAGACCGGAGGCACGGACCGTCTCCGGTGGGCGGCGGCGGGCCTGGCCGCCGGGGTCGGCGGCACACTGCTGATACGCCGCGCGGCGGGCCCGGCCGGCGGCGGGGCGCCCCGGCCCGCGGGCATCGCGCGGGGGGGGTGGTCGCGGGGGGGGGGGCCGGGCGGCGGGGCAGGGGCGGGAGCGGG